>CALCJV010000124.1 GCA_937967405.1 uncultured Chloroflexales bacterium
TCTTCGTGATCTGCGTTCCTGCCCCCTGCCCCCTGACACCTGCCCCTGCCCCCTGACCCCTAACCCCTGACCCCGCGCTCCTCACGCATCCCGTGCCGCGGCCAGTGCCGCGACCAGCTCGGCTGGCGGTGTTCCCACATATGTCAGCACCAGTTTTTGCCCCGCCCGTGTTGCAGCCATATACACCCGCCGCGCATGATCGCGCACTAGTTCAGCGCGTTCGTCCGCACTCAGCCGTAAACTGTGCATCGCCTCAAACAACGTGTGCAGCCCAACCACAAACACCAGTGGTGCTTCCAAGCCGGTGACTGCATTCAGATGACACACCCGCAGCCGCGAGGCTTGCCCCACCGCTTGCACCGACATCTTTGCCGGATCGCCTACCGCATCCGCCCCAAGTGTAGCCGCTAGCCGCTGGCGCAGAGCCTCGGCCCCGTTCCACTCAGCGTGGATAACCAGCACGTGGTGGTGCGGAACCTGCCCGTGTGCCACGAGGGCGTTCAGCTCATTCACCACGCGGGTCAGCTCATCTTGGGGGCTGCTCAACAGGATTAGCTCTGGGGGACTGCCCGGCGGCATCTCGTGCAGGTGTGGCTCGATCCGCTCATCGTCGTCATCATCGGGCACAAGCAAGGCATACAGGCGCGTCGCAAAGGTCATGATCGGGCGCGTTGTGCGGTAGCTCCGGCGCAACACATGGGCCCGCCCGCGCACCGCTAGCCCGACACTGCGCCACGATTGCCGCCGCTTGAGGAAGCCCTGCGTGGGATCGGCCACAAGAAACAGATAGCCGTGCGTGGGCGACAAGCTCAGCCGGATCAGATCAAACCACAGCGGGGCAAAGAACTGAGCTTCATCCACATGGATAATGTCATAGGGCGGGAGCGTCAGCTGCTGCTCGTTCACCGCGTGCCACAGCAAACGCGGCACATCGCCCCAATCAACCTGATTGCGGCGTTTCAGCTCCTGCTGATAGGCGACCACCGCCTGAAAGACCTGTTCACGTTGCGCGAGCGTCAGCCCAAAGCCGCGCCCGCGCCGATCCGCCGCAAGGTAGGCGGTGCGGTTGAGCGGCAGCCGATCTTTGAGCCAGTCAATCTCATCGCGCAGCATCTCCTCCGTCATCGCCATGTTCGGTAGGTAGGTGCGCTTGATCGCCCGGATGAGTTCCATGCGTTGCGTGCGCCCCAACGGGTCATGCCACGGTAGGTGTGCGGGCCAGTGGAACCGACACCAGCCCAAGAAGGTGCGCCATTCGACCGGCGGGGTGGCTGGGCTGAGCCGTTGGTAGCGGGCTTCGAGGTCGGCAATCAGCGGGCGATTGTGGGTCAGCACCAGCATCGCCTTGCGCGGAAAGGCTTGGCGCAGCAGGTGCGTCCGGTGCAAAATGATGAGCGACTTGCCACTCCCAGCCACGCCGTTAATCAGGCGCACGGTCAGATCGCGGGCTTCGTATTCCAGTTCGGCCGAGAGGTCAAGGTCGAGCTTGACCGCCCATTCTTGGTCGTAGTCGAGTAGGAAGGTGGTCAATTCGGCTTGGGTCCGGCGGGCTATCGGTCGCCGCACCGTCAATTCTGGCGGGATCACCACTTCGGGGGTGAAGGCGGCCCGCAGCTGCTGCACATGCTCCGGTGTCAGTGGTGCACCGAGCTGCGCGGCAACCCACGCCGCGAACGGTTCGGGCTGCATGAGGGTGGCATCAGCCCAGCGCACGTCGCTCTGCGTGGGGCGGTGCCGCGCCAGTAGCGCAGGCGGCAGATTGGGGAAGATCACCGCCATTGGCACGGTGATGGAGTCCGGCAGGCGCAGCGTCGCCCGAAAGGTTGCGAGGGCCGCTTGTTCCGCCGCGCCCAGCGCACTTGGCTCAGTGTCAGCGGTCAAGAAGCTCTGCTGCCCGATCTGCTCGGCGTGCCGCACACTGATCGGTGCCACCTTGAGCAGCAGGGCCCGTTGGGCCGCATCCAGCACGAGGAAATCGGGGCCCTGTGGGCCCCACAGCGGCAAGCGTTGCCAGACGGTGTAGGTGGCATCGGGCAAGGCTTTGAGCAGCCGATAAACTTTGGTCACTTCGGGCGGAACCTGACCAAACGGCTTGTCGGGCAGCATGCGGGCCATCGTTATGACGCTCCTTGCGCGATGGGGTAGGTGGGCAGGCTGTGCAGGAAATCGGCGAGCAGATCAACGTGCGCCGCGAGGCGCGGATCATCGGGCACAACGTTGAGCAAGGTCGGGCTAGCCAGCACAATCAGCTTGGTGCGCGGGCGGGTGATGGCCACATTCAAGCGTTGCGGCTGGAACAGAAACGCCGCCGCGGTTGACGCAAAGTCGCGTGCTCCGGTCGTCAAGGTCACGATGATGAGATCACGCTCTTGCCCTTGCAGCCGCTCCACCGTGTCAATCACCAGTTGTCGCCGCAGATCATAGGCCATGCCACGATAGTTGAGGCGGCGACGAATCTCGCCGGCTTGGGCCCGATAGGGGCTTACGACCCCGATTTGGGCGGGGGTTAGCCCACATTCCAGCAGGGTCTCAATCAGATCGGCGACGAGCTGGGCTTCGGCCGCATTGGAGCTGGTGGCGTGATGCTGCTCAACCACGCCCCAGATTGCGGGTGTCGCCGGATCAAGCAGCTCGTGGAACTGGCTGGGGGGCTGGGGATAGCAAATGCGCCGTGTGGCTATTGCAGGCGTGGCAGGTTGGAGCCGCCCGGCGTAGAACTGCTGCGAGGGCCAGCGCGTCAGCTCGGCATTCATGCGATAGGTCTGGGTCAAGAGCGTATCATAGCCGCGCCCCACTAACAGCCCAAAGATCGAGCTGCGGTCGAGCGCATCGGGAGCCAGCTGCTCACTCCCGACCGGCGGCAGCTGCTGATGATCGCCCACAATAATGTACCGCCGCCCCTTAAGCATGGCCATGATCGCCAGTGGGAGCGTGATCTGGCTGGCTTCATCGAGGATCACCGTGTCGAAGCTCACGTCGCTCAAGCGGCGCGTGCGCGTCGCAAACGGTGTCGCCCCCACCACATAGCCAGACTCCGCCTCGGCAAAGGGGGATTGGTTGAAGTACTCATAATTGGTGACGAGCAGGTCTTGGGCCCGCGCTGGCTGCCCCACTTTGATTGCGGGGGGATCGCCTGCATACAGGCCGACGAACGTATTCAGGGCGTGGTTGATGGCCCGATGGGTGTGGGCCGTGATGAAGACTCGCTCGCCATCTTGCACGAGCAACCGCGCCAGATGGGCAAGGACACGGGTTTTGCCGGTGCCCGGCGGGCCTTGAATCAGGTAGGCCAGATTGGTGGCATAACTTGCGGCGAGGGCCTCGGTTTGGTCGGGGTTCAGACCGTGCGCGTGGGCATAGGCTTCAGCGTCGGCATAGCGTTGCATATCCAGTAAGGGCGTGCGCTCGTCGTGCAGCAGGGGCAGAATCTGCTCGCGGCCGATGCTGCTATCGGCGACTTCATCCAGTGCGCTGACGATCAGCGTACTCATATCCACAATCGTTTCATCCAGCACCCAGCCGGTTGGCTCGCGCAGCAAGGCTCCATAATCCACACCCACATCCTCGATCAGGACCAGTAGGGTGGTTTCATCATCCTCTTCGAGGGTCACTGTGATGCGCGGGGCTTCAAAGGGATCGCCGCGATGGAGCAGGAGCAGATCGCCTTCGCGGAAACGCGAGCGATTCACGGGACACGTGAGGTGGAGTTCCCCGTTCTGCCCATTCGCACTGATGCAGATGTCAGCGAGGGCCACGCCCGCCACAACCCGTTCACCCAACGGCTTGCGCCACTGTTGATGCAAGCGTTGGCGGGCTTCGCTTGCGCCGGTGATGACCGCGAGCCGGAGCTGCTTGAGCCACTCGGCGACCTGTTCGGTGGTGATCGGCGGAGCGGATTTATTCATTGCGCGGCCTCACAATCCTACAAGACAACGTCCGTTTCCGCGTAAGCAAACGCAACTCCTACGAACTGGGTGCGGAGTGCAAGCAGCTCCGGCTGATAGGCGCGAATCTGCCCATCTTTGATGGCCCATTCGCCACGCTGTTGCTTCACCAGAAAACTCATGGTGGTCAGCACCAACAGGGTTTGCTGGGCGGCGTGGGGCAGCTGCTGGGCCCCCCGCAAGCTGTCTAGCATGGGCTGGAGGGCGCGTCTGCCGCGCCCGCTGCGCTCGCGGGGGGGTTGGCGGCCAGCCACGCGGTCAGGTCAGCGAGGGCGGTGAAGTCGAGCAGGCTTTCAGCTAGCTCCAGCAGCTGCTCACTGTCGAGGGCACGGATTTGTGCCGTCACCGCTTCCGGCAACACCCCGAATTTGCGCGTCAGCAAACGCAGGGTCACAGCTTCCTGTCCCTGCACTAACCCTTGCTGCAAGCCCTGCTGCAAGCCCTGCTGCAAGCCCTGCTGCAAGCCCTGCTGCAAGCCCTGCTGCAAGCCCTGCTCAATACCCTTCCGCAGCCCCCGCCGTTCAAAGCTGGTGATGTATTCCATCGCTTCTCCTCCTAGTTCGGTTGCAACATCCTCCCAAAACAGGTCGTCCATTGCCGTTGGCAACGTCAGGAACCAGTCTACGATGCTCAGCAAGCGGCGCACCTCATCCGCCGTGTACCC
>CALCJV010000125.1 GCA_937967405.1 uncultured Chloroflexales bacterium
GTCTTACACCCGACACCCACCACCCGACACCTGACCCGTGCGGCATCCTTCGTGTTCTTCGTGTCCTTCGTGTCCTTCGTGGTCTGTGTTCCCTGCCACCCGACACCCACCACCCGACACCTGCCACCCGACACCCGACACCTGCCACCCACCACCTGACCCGTGCGGCATCCTTCGTGTTCTTCGTGTTCTTCGTGTCCTTCGTGGTCTGTGTTCCCCACCACCCGACACCCGACACCTGACACCTACCACCCGACCCGTGCAGCATCCTTCGTGTTCTTCGTGTTCTTCGTGTCCTTCGTGGTCTGTGTTCCCTGTCACCTGCCACCTAGCCCCTGACCCCCGCCACCTGACCCCTGACACCTACCCCAGCCGTTGCAGCTGATTATCTATGCTACGCGCAAACACCGCCGTGCCCTGCGGCCCAACCACCGCTGCCGGAGCCGACGCAATAATCATGTTCTGGCGAATCCAGCCACTCCAGCGCGAGCCATCCCAATAAATCTGGTACACCGCCCCATCCGAGCCACGCCCGAACACATCCAGCAGCCCATTGCCACGTGATACCACCGACGGGGCCTCGGTGATCAAACCACCCAAGTCTTCCCAGCCATTCCAGCGGGTGCCATCCCACCAGCTATGGATCAAGTGCCCATCACCCATACGGGCAGCGAAAATATCAATCCGATTCGGGCCCCACGACACCGCCGCTGGATTGAAGTTGATTGGCTGAAAGCCACCCGGAAAGGTATGCGTCATATCTTCCCACTGGCTCCAGCCGCCATTCGCATCCCACCAGCAATGGATCAGATTGTTGCTGCCGCCGCGTGCGAAAATATCCAGCCGCGCTTGACTCCACGAGCAGACCGTCGGGCTAGATTGCAAGCCGCCGCCGTGATTCTCCCAGCCATACCAGCCTGTCCCACCCCAATAGATGTGGTACAAGTTGTTGTCGTTGCCACGCACAAACACATCAATATTGTTAATATCGCGCACCACCGCCGCGGGCGAATTGCTGAAGCCAACCGGCGGCTTACCCAAATCCTGCCACTGCGTCCCGAAATGCTGAAACAGGCTCCCAGCGGTGCTACGGCAGTAAACATGGAACTGCTGCGTCATTGGGAAGTAGACCCCATCCGGCGAATCAGTGATTGTGCCGCCGAGCAGCTGTGGATCACCGCTGGGCTGGTTGGGCGCAGTTTCGAGGGTGGGGATGGTCAAGTTCAAGCCTGCGGGCAACTTGCGCGGATCGCTGCCGATGCTGCCCTTGTTGGCTTCATAGATCAGATACCACTTCGTCCCATCTTGGTAGAACCGTTCGGCCAGCTCCCAGAGCGTATCATTGGGCTTGGTCGTGTAGGTGGTGGGCAAGCCGGGCGGCGAAGGTGGGGCGGGCGGAGGATTGTTTAGGTCAGGGATCGTCAGCGTCTTTCCAGCGAATACGTTGCCGGGGTTATCCCCAAACACCGTGCGGTTAGCCTCATAAATGATATGCCACAAGCTGCCATTCTCGTAAAACTTCTCGGCAATATCCCACAGGGTATCGCCACGCTGCGTTACATACGTCTGCGCCATACGGTGCTACTCCTTTGTATTGGTACTGGTGATGAGGCAATGCCACACCAAAAATAGGGCTATATCGTGTATTATACGCTATGACAGCGGTAAAGCTCGTGGTATACCAATTGAGGTGCTTATGCTTCAGATTCCGAACATGGTTTTGATCATCGTGCTGTTGGGTGTGCTCTGGCCACCAAGCACCCCCGACTACATGCGCCCCAACCCACACGCTCAGACTGTCGCAGTGGCTGAAGGGCTGCGGGGCTTGGTGATCCGCGATCCATGGTACGATTTCGGTACAATCCCTAGCCAACCCAATCAGCCCAACTTCGCCGCCCAAGATGAGATGGGGCGCATGCTCGCTCTGCTAGGGGTAACATGGGTGCGCCTTGAGTTTCATATCGAAGCTGGCACTGCCCGCGAAGTGGAAGCCCAGATCGCCCGCAACGATTACTTCATCAACGAGGTAGCCCCCCGCCACAAGCTCAAAGTGTTGGGCTTGCTCGGCTTCAACCTGCAACGCGGGCGCGATGAGTACGATCTGCTCTCCACCAAGTTTATCACCGATACGGTGTATGGCGGTGGCGTGAACGACTACATGCAGATTTGGCTTGACCGTGCCCGCCTGATTGCAGACCGCTACCAAGACCGCGTCCTCGCCTACGAAGTGCTGAATGAGCAAAACCGCCTGCCCCCCGATGGTCGCCCGATTCCGGCTGATGTCGCGGCTCGCCTGCACACCAAATTCTACCGCTTCTTTCGCAACGTAGACCGCAATCGCCCCGGCGACCAACGCTGGCGCGAAAATGTGAAGATCATTCTGGGCGGCTTGCATCCGGCTGGCAGCTGGGATGTGGGCAGCTCTAAGTATGTTTCAGATCGGGATTACATCCGCCAACTGTATCGCAGCGATGGGTTTCGCAGCTACCGCGAGAACTTCCTCAGCTGGCCCCTCGATGGGCTAGGCTACCACCCCTACCCCGAAGAGATTCGCGTCTCGCCGCAAAGCGATATGAACCTCATTACCACACGCATGAATGCGGTACGGGACGTGCTGCGCGAAGTCGGCGATCCGTTTGTGCCATTCTGGATTACGGAGCTTGGCTACAATGCTGGCTTCCGCAACCAGACTACCGATGAGCAAGCCGAGTTCCTGCGCCAATCCATCCTGACAATGGCGAGCCGCGACGATGTTGAGACCTTCTTCTGGTTTAAGTATGAGGACTTCCCGCCCGCCACTGGGCCTAACGCGCAGCTGTGGGGCGTGGTGCGGATCCCCTTTACCGAAGATAATCGCTGCGCCGGTGGAGCCTGCTATGATCTCATGGGGCGACCCGACCTGCTGCGCCCCGCCTTCTGGACTATGCGCGAACTCACGGGGGTGCAGGGCGGTTTGCCAGAGCCACCCGCCGAGATTGTGCTGAACCAGCGCGGCACGGTGCTGATCTCGCCCACGTTGGAGCTATCGCCAACCACGCTGCTCACGCTTACCGCAACGATCAACCGCCCCAGCGTGCAGCTGCCGGTGACAGTGACGTGGGCCATCGAGCAGCCCCCGAACGTGCCCTTCACCTATGTGCAGGTGCTGACCGATACCAATCACCTGACCTCGACGCTCGTACTGTCGCGCACATTGCCTGCTGCGTTCAACCTGAATCTGACCGCCAGCAACACCGCCGCCACGATCCAGCAGCAGGGGCAGGTGACCTTCCGCGAGCTACGCGGGCGGGCGTTCCTACCATTCATCATTCGCCAACCGACCCGCTGAGACGAGGAGCCAGAGCCGATGCCGAAACGCCCACCCGATCTTTTTGATAGCCAGCGCGAAGCCCTGTTGCAAGCACAAGCCCCGCTGGCAATGCGCATGCGTCCACGCACGCTGGATGAGTTTGTCGGACAGGAGCATATCCTCGGCGAGGGGCGGCTGTTGCGGCGGGCGATCCGCGAGGATACGCTGTTCTCGCTGATCCTGTGGGGCCCGCCCGGCAGCGGCAAAACCACGCTGGCGCAGATTATTGCCAATGCCACCAAAGCCCACTTCGAGCCGCTCAGTGCGGTGTCTGCCAGTGTTAGCGATCTGCGCCGCGTAGTCAAAGAGGCCCTAGATCGGCTGGGCATGTTCCAGCATCGCACAATCCTCTTCATTGATGAGATTCACCGCTTCAACAAAGGGCAGCAGGATGCCGTGCTGCCCTACGTCGAGGATGGCACGGTGATCTTGATTGGCGCAACCACCGAGAACCCCTCGTTCGAAGTCAACCCCGCGCTGCTCTCACGGACGCGGGTGTTCACGCTCGAAGCCCTCAGCGACGAGCAGATTGGCGTGCTAGTTGAGCGAGCATTGACTGATACGGAGCGGGGGCTAGGGCAGCTACAGGTCGTGCTTGCCAACGATGCCCGCGATCTCCTGCTGAACATGGTCAATGGTGATGCCCGCACTGCCTTGAATGCACTGGAGATTGCCGCACTCGCCAAGCCGCCTTCGCTGGGCGACAAACGCCTGCTCACGGTGGATGACATCCGTGATGCCTTGCAGAGCCGGGCCACACGCTACGACAAGCGTGGCGAGCTGCACTACAATGCGATCTCGGCCCTACACAAGAGTATGCGCGACAGTGATCCGGATGGTGCGCTCTATTGGCTAGGGCGCATGTTGGAGGGCGGCGAAGACCCACTCTACATTGCCCGCCGCTTGATCCGGGTGGCGATTGAGGATATTGGCATGGCTGATCCGCACGCCTTGCCCCAGATGATCGCCGTGCAGCAGGCCGTGCATTTCTTGGGCCAGCCCGAAGGCGACCTCGCCCTCGCACAGGCGGTGATCTACCTAAGCCAAGCCCCCAAGAGCAACGCCGTGTATGCCGCCTACAAAGCTACCCTGAAGGATGTGCAGCAGACCCGCAACGAGCCAGTGCCACTGCACCTCCGCAATGCCCCGACGGGATTGATGCGTGATCTCGGCTATGGCAAAGATTACGAGTATGCCCACGATCTCGAAGCGGGGCGATCCGATCAAGCCCATCTGCCGCCTAATCTAGCTGGACGTATCTACTACGAGCCGACCAATCGCGGCTTCGAGCGCACCGTGCGCGAACGCTTAGCATGGCGCGAGGAGCGGGCTGCCCCACAACCGCCCACTCCGGACCCAGCCCGCAGTACCCGCCGCAAAGGTAGCCCGTCCATGCCCACCGCGCTTGATCCGCAGGCATTGGCGGGTGAGGAATCACAGGATGCACCAGCGTAACCGGGGTCGCCCCTAGTACGCACCCAGCTAGTTGCCAAAATGACCGGATGCGAGTATAGTTGAAAGGTGTTGAACAGCAAGCCCGCACCGTTCACACCACGTCAACGATAGGGGTAATCAGAAGGGAGAACCCATGACGCTTGAGGAAGCGATTGCAGATCTGAAACAACGCATTCAGGCCGTTAGCCCAGATGCCGTGATTCGGGTGTTGCGTGCGTCAGATGAGGAAGCCAGCATCCGTGCTTATGCCAAAGCCGAAGATGAAACGGCAATAAAAGATGCTACCCGCGAAACCACGTTCGAGATGCTCACGTCCGATGGGTTGGATGTGCAAGTAATCTTTTACGATATTGCCACCTCACTCCCACCCGAAGAATAAGCCCGCACACCACCTCGATCAGGCTGCACACACACGCCAGAACGCGGGGCAGATGTGCTCCGCCTTCTGGCTCGCGGTACATTCGGCGGCTATGCCCTTCGAGAACGTGACGCTTATGCCCCACTCCTGCCCCCGTAACATCGCCTATGGTGTACGTACCCCCACCGTAGAGCCGCACCGTGCCTGTGCCGGATGTCCCCTGCCAACGGCCGTTATGCCTGCTCTAGGCGGGCAAGTTCCTCTGCGACGACGCTCTCATCCAGCTTTTTGAAGAGAGGGGCGGGCTGTAGCAATGCCTGTCCGACGGGCAAATCGGTTGGCTCCCACCGCCCCACCCACGTGGCATACGCGCCCGTCAACACCCGATGCGTGCTCCCGTCGCTTTCGGTATACTCACGGAACTCCAGCGGCCCCGCAATAAAGCCACTGTAGCCAAGCATGGCGTGCAATTGCTGGCTGGAAAAAGGCAGAAACGGCGTAAACATGAGCTTCAGATTATCCACGCAACGCAATGCCACATACAGGATCGTCGCGGCGCGTTCGCGGTCTGTCTTGATCACCCGCCACGGCTCCTGCTCGCTCAGGTAGTTATTCACCAAGCTGGCAAGACGCATCGTCTCTTTGATCGCTGCCTGAAAGCGGGCTGCATCAATCAGCTCGCCCACCGTCGTGAAGCCGTGCGCGATCTCATCCAACACTCCCTGATCCACATCGCTCAATCGGCCCGGCTGGGGCACACAGCCAAAGTTGCGGTAGACATTCGTCAAGGTGCGATTGACGAGATTCCCCCACGTCGCCACCAACTCCTCATTGTTGCGACGCACAAACTCAGCCCACGTAAAGTCGGTATCCTGATTCTCAGGGCCTGCAATGGTCAAGAAGTAGCGCAACGGATCGGGATCGTAACGGCTCAGGAAGTCGCGCACATAGATGACAATCCCACGACTGCTGCTGAACTTCTTGCCCTCCATCGTGAGAAACTCGCTACTGACAATATTCGTCGGCAGATGCAACGGCTCGCCCTGCCCACCACCAAATGTGCCGCCATTGCCATAGCCAAGCAGCATGCTCGGCCAGATGATGCTGTGAAACACGATATTGTCTTTGCCCATAAAGTAGACGTGCCGCGCCGACGGATTCTGCCACCACTCGCGCCACGCATCCGGTGTGCCTTGATTGTGGGCCCACTCAATGCTGGCGGAGAGATAGCCAATCACAGCATCAAACCAGACGTAGATCTTCTTATCGTTTCGATCCGCATACTCAGGCAGCGGGATCGGTATGCCCCACTCTAGATCGCGGGTGATCGCCCGCGCCTTCAAATCTGCGAGCATATTCAGCGAGAAGCTCCGCACATTGGGCCGCCAATGCTCCTGCTGCACCAGCCACGCCTGCAACTGCGCGGCAAACGCAGGCAGATCGAGGAAGAAGTGTTCACTATCACGGAACACCGGCGGCTGCCCATCCACCTTCGAGCGCGGGTTGATCAGGTCGGTGGGATCAAGCTGGCTACCGCAATTGTCGCACTGATCGCCGCGAGCCTCACTATAGCCGCAGATCGGGCAGGTGCCCTCGATATACCGATCTGGCAATGCTTGCCCAGTGCTGGCGGAGAATGCCCCTAGTGTCGTCTGCACAATGATATAGCCGCGCTCATACAGCGTCTTGAAGAGGTCTTGGGTCACAGCGTAATGATTGCGGGTGGTAGTGCGGGTGAACAGATCATAGCTTAAGCCGAGCTGGTACAGATCATTGCCAATCACTTCGTTATACCGATCCACCAACTGCTTAGGGGTAATCCCCTCTTTATCAGCAGCCAGCGTCACCGGTGTACCGTGTTCATCCGTGCCCGAAATCATCAGCACGCGGTTGCCCTTCATGCGCTGGTAGCGGGCAAAAATATCGGCGGGCACACCAAAGCCGGCAACGTGGCCTAAGTGGCGGGGCCCACTCGCATAGGGCCATGCGACCGCAACAAGAATATATTCTGACATCGCTTGGTTCCTCCTCTTTAATGCTTCTAGATCGCTTTCAGTATGTACCACAGGCTATGCTAGCGCATACGCCTACCCACATCGAGCACAGGATACTGTCGCGGGGATGACCTATGAACGGGGA
>CALCJV010000126.1 GCA_937967405.1 uncultured Chloroflexales bacterium
TCAGGCAGGAGCAGCAAGTAGGCTTGACACATCGGCGGCGGACATGCTATACTCTATAGCTGTTGGGGGTGTAGCTCAGCTGGGAGAGCGCAACAATCGCACTGTTGAGGTCAGGGGTTCGAGCCCCCTCACCTCCACCAACGCAATCACAGCAGCGCGATGGACACAAAATCCTGTTTATCGCGCTTTTTAGTCCCCTTATCAGCTACGGGCGCAGGGCCCCTGCAAACCGCCAATACCAGTAGCTCTCGTAGATGCTCGATACCCCAACCCCGCTGCCGGGCGCGAGGGCTTGGATGATCTGCCCGTCGCCAGCATAAATCCCGACGTGGCTGATGCCCCACATATAGGTGTTGGCGAAGAAGACGATGTCACCCGGCTGCAACTGGTCCATTGCATAGATTGGTGTGCCATAGGCTGCATTGAACTGCGCCGCCGCACTGTGTGGCAGCCACAGGCCCATCTGCCCATAGACATAGCGCACCAACCCACTGCAATCGAAGCCGACGGATGGGCTTGCACCGCCCCACACATACGGGTAGCCGACGTAGTTCCACGCCAGCGCAACGACATTGTTGCCGATATGGCGGCTCACGGGGACTCGTCGTCGCGTGGTTTCAGTCGTACTGATTTGGGATGTAGGTAGCCAGCCTTCGACGGCCGATTGATTGCGGACGCGGAACCAGCCATTCCACGTTACCAGCAGCTCAATCGTATCGCTGACAACCAGTGTGCCCACCCGCTGATACGACTCGTCAGGCTTGGCGTAGACATACGCTGCATCGAGCAGGAGCGTTCCCGTCAATATATCGCCAGCAATGGGTACATCGGCGGGGGCAGGCAGCTCAGCAACTTTCGCATCATCAAAAAGCATGTACTGAGTAATCATCCAGCCTGTCTTGCCATCGCCAGTGAGGACTTGGAGCCAATCCCTGTGGCGGGCAAGGATCGTGACTTTGGAACCTTTGGGGTATTGCCCCAATGAGGCGAAGTGCACACCGGGCCCTTCGCGCAGGTTCAGTAGGTCGGCCTCTACCACCCCAACTGGCTCTTGAAAGCCTTCCGTCTCGGCATAGGGCGGGACTGGCTGGCTTTCTGGCGCGGCTGTGTCAGGGTTCTCAGCGGGTGGTTCGCTGCTGCTCTCAGGTTGCTCTGGCACTACTGCTTCGGCCGGTGGCTCACTGCTCTTCTCAGCTGGCTCTGGGGCTACTGCTTCGGCCGATGGCTCGTTCGGTTCGGGCAGCGTTACTTCCTTACTCTCAGCAGGTGCAGGGGATTCATCAGCAGGGGCTGGCTCAGCTTCCTGCGCCGCAACTGTTGACACCGCTGTGATCTCAAAACGGGGCAGGATACTTGGCCCCAAGCCTACGACTAGCAACATGGCAAGTAGTCGTATGTTACGCATATCCACTCCTTACATACTCAACGTCATGGTTCCTGATGGGGCGGCACACGCTGTGGCTGTGCCGCCGGATGTAGGTAGGGAAGAACCACATCAGGTAAATCTCAGGTGTTTCTCAGACAATGATGAGCATACTCGGAGTTTGCCAAATTGTCAATCGGTGCGGCGCAAGGCAAGCCCCCCAAGGACCAACATCGCTCCGAAGAGGACGAGGGCCACGAGCGGTGGATTAGCCATGTCCGTGCTCGTAACAGGTAAGCGGACTGGTGGTACAGGTGGTGGCTCTGGGGCGGGATCAGGGGCAGGCGCAGGCACAGTGGTTGGTTCTGGCTCTGGGGTTGGGTCAGGGGCAGTTTCAGGCACAACTTGCACCAGCACAATCTCGAAGTTGCTGCTAGGATTGCCCTGCGTCAGGACGGGAAAGCCGCCATCTGGGGTGATCCACAGCAATTGCCCATCACCCGCCGCGATGCCAGCCTGCACGACATAGGTGCGTTGTGCGTCAATCAGGTCAGGGTTGTAGCGGATCGAGAAGTCGAACGGCACTTGGGCCCCTTCAGTGGCAAATTCCTGCGAGCCGA
This sequence comes from uncultured Chloroflexales bacterium, assembly GCA_937967405.1. Lineage (GTDB taxonomy): Bacteria > Chloroflexota > Chloroflexia > Chloroflexales > Chloroflexaceae > JAAUTZ01. The sequence goes on from CALCJV010000126.1 coordinate 1,984, forward strand.
GTACCAGTGTTGGCTCGTCGTTTAGAGGCACTTGCGCTAGCTGCACAAACACCACTGCATCATCGGGCAGGGCAATGCGCGGCAAGTAGGTGAGGCGGCCATTGAGTGTGGCGACGGGGAACTCATCGGCAATCTCGGGCACATCGGCAGGCACAACTTGCACCAGCACAATCTCGATCTCGCTCGTCGGGTTGCCTTGGGTGATGACTGGGACGAATGTGTCTGTTGTCCAGAGCAGTTGCCCATCGTTGGCCCGGATCGTCGCCCGTACCACGTAGGTCAGTTGCTCCGCAATCGCTGTGGGATCATAATCGAGGGCAAACGGCAGGGGGACTTGCGCCCCTCCCGTAACAAACTCTTGCTCGGCAAGCACCGTCGCGGGGGCATCCGCCCGCGATACTTCCTGTAGCTGCACATTCACCACCGCATCATCGGGCAGGGCAATGCGCGGCAGGTAGGTGAGTGTACCCGTCACCTGTGCGCTGCTCTGGGCAAACGCGCCGGTACTGCCTAGTAGCCCACTGAGCAGCATCACGACGATCAGCATTATACGCATAATCCACCTCCTAGTTGTTGTATTCGCATCTGATTTGGAGCACGCCTGCAAGTATACACGAAAACAGGCTCCCTCAATGGAGGCGAGCCTGCACCGTATCCGTATGCTTACCACCAGTTGGAGGCTAGCTGAGTTTCAGGACTTGCCGCATCTCAGCCATCACTGCTGCTTCATCGGGGCTGATGTTGACCGTTCCTTCGAGCATTTCGCCCTCGCGCACCGCTTCAGCAACTTGTTGGGCAATGGACATGATCCACTCCTTGAAGCCGGTTGCTTCTTCGACACTCGTTTTGTTTTCGAGAATGGTGGCCGTCTGCATCAGAATATCCAACACATCCGTCTTTAAGGCGGCTGGATCACTGATGTCTACCTTGACCGAGAGGCGTTCGCCGCTATCGAGGCGTTCGCGCATCTGCATCATCAGATCGTTAACCAGTTCGTTGTCAGAGCCACCTTCGATACTTTCACCAATCTTCTGCACCATTGCCGCCACCTCTTGGGTGATCTGGGCTACATCAATTTCAGCAACCGTAATCACGGGCATGGCGATCATCAGAGCAGACATACCGAGAACATTCCATTCTTCGGGCGAGTAGTCAGCGCGTGTGGTCACAGCTTTGCTCCTCTTGCATTCATTGTGAAATACCGACTTGGAAACGCATTTGTATTATAGCATAGGTGCTAGGCAGGCAATGCGCCTAATAGGGCGGCAGGTGCGTGTGCGGGAACTGCTTGTGGACGATGCGAAGGAAGGCCCGCACCACTGGCGAACGCGAGCTGCTGTGCTTCCACACCAGTTTCAGCGTGCGCTGCATGGGGGAGTCACGCACAGGGATAACGTGCAGCAGCCCACGTTCTTGCTCGTGGCGCACGGCATAGGCCGGCATAATTGCAAAACACTGCCCGCGCATCACCATCCGCTTGATTAACTCAAGGTTGTCCAGTTCCGCGACAATGCGCGGCTGGATGCCGTGCTGCTGAAAGAGCTGATCGAGCCACGCGCGCGTTTGGCTCTGAGCTTGCCGCACCACCAGTGCCTGCGCGTGCAGCTCTGCGAGCTGAACCGACTCGTAATCCCGCCACCGATGCGTGTGACCAACAACAATGACCTGTTCCACATCCTGCAACTTGACATACGCCAGTTCAGCGTAGCGCGACTCATCGAATTCACCTTCCACAAAGCCAAGATTGAGATGATCGTGGGCCAGTTCGTGGGCAACATGCTCAGTGGTTGCCGTCTGCACCGAGACACTGAGATCGGGGTAGCTGCGCTGGAACTGATCCAGCCATTCGGGCAGCAGGTAGGTACTTACGCCGGGTGTGGCTCCAATGTTGAGATGGGTCTGATCGCTGTGGGCAAGGTCAGCAACGACCTGCTCGGCTTCGCTGGCAAGGCTCAGGATCGTGGTTGCGTAATCAAGCAGCAGGTGACCGCTCGCTGTTGGGGTGACACCGCGCCGCTCGCGCAGGAACAGGCGCACCCCTAAACTAGCTTCCAACTCCTGAATGTGTTGGCTGACTCCAGATTGGGTTATATACAAGTGTTCGGCTGCACGGCTGAAGCTGCCCTGCTCGGCAACTTGAACGAAGATTGATAGCTTGTAGAGATCCAACATTGGACAGTGGAACAGTGCTCGTATAAGGAAGAACTTATAATTATTATAAGAGATTGAGGGGTTTTCAGGCAAATACTAATCCGCTATACTCATGCTATCCGCAGTGACAGCGTGCATCGCACGCACCACGCTCGTCAGCGCGAAGGAACGCCTGACAGGTGTCAATGGTGCAAGCAAGAGGGAACAAAAGGAGTAAGGTTATGATCTTCCGCTATTTCTATGACGATACGCTCGCTCAGGCATCGTATCTAGTCGGTTGTGCTGCAACAGGAGAAGCGTTGATTGTAGACCCCATGCGCGATATTCAACCGTATTTGGCGGTGGCAACAAAAGAGGGTTTGCAGATTACGCACGTTACCGAGACCCACATCCACGCCGATTTTGTGAGCGGTATCCGCGAGCTAGCGGCAGCCACAGGCGCAACGATGTATCTCAGCGACATGGGCGATGCCGATTGGAAGTATGGCTTTGCCAATGATCCGCGGGTGGTGCTTGTGCGCGATGGAGATAGCTTCATGGTCGGTAAGGTACGGATTGAAGTGCTGGCAACGCCCGGTCATACGCCGGAGCATGTTGCTTTTCTCCTCACCGACACTGCTGCAGCTGACAAGCCCATGGGGGTCTTCACGGGCGACTTCCTGTTCGTTGGTGATGTTGGCCGCCCCGATCTGCTCGAAGAAGCGGCGGGCTTGGTCGGGACGAAAGAGCCGGGTGCACGCACCCAATATCAGACGGTGCAACGCTTCAAGCAGCTGCCCGACTATCTGCAAATCTGGCCCGCGCACGGCGCAGGTAGCGCGTGTGGCAAGGCTCTGGGGGCAATTCCTTCGACGACACTGGGCTACGAAAAGCTGTTCAATCCGGCATTCCAATTCACCGATGAGGAAGCCTTTGTGCAGTGGTTGCTGGCCGATCAGCCGGAGCCGCCGCGTTACTTTGCGCGGATGAAGTATGTCAACAAGGTCGGTTCGCCGCTAGTGGGTGATCTCGGCGTGCCGCAGCAGCTGGATCGGGCCGCCCTCGATGCTGCGCTTGCCGAGGGCTTGCTGGTGGTGGATCTGCGGAGCCGCGAAGATTATGTGCATGCCCACATTGCGGGAACGCTGAGTGTGCCGATGGACAACACGATGTTCAGCACCTATGTCGGTTGGTTTGTAGATTACACGCGGCCGATGTACTTCATCGCCCCTGATGCCGAAGCGGTAGAGCCGATCTTGATTGCGCTACGGGCGATTGGCATTGACGACGTGCCCGGCTACTTCCTGCCAGAGGTGGTCAGTGGTGATACGGCAACCATGCCGACCTTCACGGCACAGGAACTGGCCGAGCGCATGCAGGAGAACGGCCTGATGGTGCTGGATGTGCGTGGCGTGACGGAATTTGTCAAAGGCCATCTCCCCAGTGCAATCAATATCCCGCTTGGCTACCTGCCCCGCCATCTCGACCAGCTGCCGCAGGATCGCCTGATTGTCACGAACTGCGCGAGTGGCTACCGCTCGCATGTGGCGGCGAGCTTGCTCCGCAAGCTTGGCTTCACCGATGTTGCCAATCTGCGCGAGGGTGAATCGGTGTGGGCCGAAGTGTTTGCCACTGAAGTCGCCCGCTAACCCATCCGAAACGCTACCAAATCACAATTGATCGGACGCAAGGGGTGCGTTACAGGAGTCATCCTGCGATGCACCCCTTGCTCCGGCACGCCCACGAAAGGGTATAACACACTACCATGATCCTCATTGAAACAATTCTGGGCTTTATCATTGGCCTGACGCTAGGCCTGCTGGGCGGCGGTGGCTCAATCCTCACCGTGCCGGCACTGGTGTATGTAGTGGGGCAAAGTCCGCACGTTGCCATCACCGCTTCCCTGATGATCGTGGGGTTGAATGCGATCATCGGGGTGGGGTTCTACCGCAAGCAGGGGGTTCTTGATTGGAAGGTTGCGGTTACCTTTGGCGGGGTAGGCATGCTCACGGCCTATGTCGCAGCGAGTATGTCCCAGCACTTCTCCGAGACGCTGCTGATGAGCATGTTTGCGCTGCTGATGTTAGTGGTAGGGGTGGTGATGATCGTTCGCAAACCGCCCAGCGATGACCAAGCCCAAGCACGGGGGCTGCCAATGGTCATTGCTAGTGGGGCTGCGGTAGGCCTGCTGACCGGCTTTCTCGGCGTGGGTGGGGGCTTCTTGATTGTGCCCGCGCTGGTGATGCTGGTGGGCATCCCCATGCGCTCAGCGATTGGTACGTCGCTGATTATCATTGCCATGAACAGCCTCGCAGGCCTGTTGGGGCACTTGGGCACGACCGAATTGGACTACGTGGTGATTGGCATCTTCGTGGTGGCGGGCATTGCGGGCACATTTGCCGGATCGCAACTAACGAAGGTGATTCGCTCGGCCTATCTCCAGCGCATCTTCGCTGTATTCATCATTGGGCTAGGGCTGTTCTTGCTCTACGACAACCTGCGCCACGTTGTGGTGAGGATTGGTATGATTGGGGCCTGAGTACAACGTATTTAGAGTGATTCGTTATTAGGAATTGCTTATTTCGATATAAGCAATTCCTAGCTTCTCAAACCGCTCAACGCGGCGTACACTGCAAACAGGCGAGAATGGTTCCCAACCATGTTCTCCCACCTACACCCACACGCAGACGTGTCTGCTCACTAAACGGCGTTATAGTTTAGGAAGGAAGCCTATGGAACCGTATGCTCTCGAAAATGGTCACACAGCCGTCCTTGACGCACCTGACGCGCTGGTCTTGCTCAATCGGATGCTGGATAAGATCGAACGCCTTGAAGCGAAGGTCCACCAATTTGAGCAATTGGTGGAACAAGCCCCCAAACTCATGGCCCTGTTTACAGATACGATGGATGGAATCTACGGCAACAGTCTTCAAGCTGGCGTAAATATTGAAGAGCGGATCAAGATCGGGTTGCATCTGCTCACAACAATTACCGAGCCAGAGACGATGCGAGCCCTTTGCACCCTCACTGGGCAGCTTGAGCAGATCGCCACGATTGCCGAGCAAGCCCCCGGCTTGACTGCGATGGCCGTAGATATTGCCGATAACTTCTACGCGAGCACGGCACAGGGTGGGGTGGATTTGGAGACAGCGGCCCGCAATGGCTTGGATGCCGCCGGACGGCTGGTGAACTTGCTCCAATCAGATGAAATCAAAGCCTTGATGGATTCGGGGGTACTCGATCCAAAGACGCTAGTGATTATCGGCAATGCCGCAAACGCGCTTGTCGAGAGCCGCACCCACGTTGAGAAAGCCGGACCGTTCACGCTGTTGAGGGCGTTGTTCAATTCTGATCTGCAACGCACGCTAGGCTTCTTACTAAGCTTTGGGCAACATTTTGGGAAACGTATGGAACAGTATACACGTGCTACCGAAGAAGGGAAACCACAATGATGTATAAGGCACACTATCAGGTCTTGATTGTTGGTGGTGGATCGGCGGGCATTACCGTCGCAGCATATCTAGCGAATGAGCCGAGTAAGCCCGAAGTAGCAATCATCGAGCCATCTCCGCGCCACTTCTACCAGCCACTCTGGACGCTTGTTGGGGCGGGGGTCTTCCCACGTGAGAACTCCATGCGCGACGAAGCCGATTTCATTCCGCCGGGTACGACATGGATTCAGGCGGCTGTGAGCGGATTCGATCCTGAGCATAACCGCATCACGCTACACAGCGGCGACACCATTGGCTATGATTATCTGGTGGTGGCAATGGGTATCCAGATTGATTGGGACAAGATCAAAGGGCTGAAAGAGAGCATCGGCAAAGAGGGGGTATGCAGCAACTACTCCTACGAGACGGTGGAGTCTACATGGGATAACATCCGCACCTTTCGTGGCGGCAATGCGATCTTCACCCAGCCGGCTACGCCAATCAAGTGTGGCGGTGCGCCGCAGAAGATTGCCTACCTCGCCGAAGATTACTTCCGCAAATCAGGCGTGCGTGAGCGCAGCAAGGTGATGTTTATGTCGGCAGGAGGGGGCATCTTCGGGGTGAAGAAGTATGCCGACACTTTGAATCAGGTGATCAAGCGCAAACAGATTGATGCCCGTTTCCAGCACAACCTCGTCGAGATTCGCCCAGATCGGCGCGAGGCGGTGTTTGTCCAACTCAACAACGATAATGCGGAAGTGGTGGTGAACTACGAGATGATCCACGTCACGCCGCCGATGAGTGCACCTGATTTGATCAAGCAGAGCGTCCTTGGCGATGCGAATGGATGGGTAGATGTGGACAAGTACACCTTGCGCCATGCCCGTTACAAGAATGTCTTCTCACTTGGCGACTGCGCTAACCTACCCACCTCGAAGACGGGCGCGGCCATTCGCAAGCAGGCTCCGGTGGTGGTCGAGAATATGATCGCTTCGATGAATGGCAAGCCGCTACCAGCCGTCTACAATGGCTATACTTCGTGTCCTTTGGTAACGGGCTACGGCAGCTTGATTTTGGCCGAGTTTGACTACAACCAGCAACCGCTAGAGACTTTTCCCTTTGATCAAGCGCAGGAACGCTATAGTATGTACGCGCTGAAAGCCTATGGCTTACCCGCGATGTACTGGAACGGGATGCTGCGCGGACGTATCTAAATTGCTCCTTAAACACGGGAGAACTGAGAAGGAAGTCGGCTGGTAATCACCACGATTGCCAGCCCGTTGCTGTTGCGCCGATCTGCTATACTAAGGCTACGGGATATTCGTGATATGCTGTGAGTGAGGGCAAAGAATGAGACGACCACTACTCCTGCTACTGGTGCTGTTGGGCCTAGCCATTTCCCTACCCTGCTTTACTATGCCGCCGATAGTCAGGGCAGCACCGGCTCAGCCAGTTGCGCCAGCCCAGAGCAACGATCCACAGCCACCGGTTTGGATGTATATTGGCTCGATTGGGCTGAGTGCCCCAGTGGTCAGTGTGGGTACGGATGCGAATGGCTACCCGATTGTGCCCGATCATGATATTGGCTGGTTTAATCAGAGTGCCATGCCCGGCACGGGCGAGAATGTTGTCTTCTGGGGGCATGTGCTCCGCTTCCGCGCCGCCCCGCATATTCCAGCTCCCTTTGAGCGGCTGCGCGAGGCCCGCATCGGCGATCCGATCTTCGTCTATGATGCGGCCGGGCGTGAGTTTGTGTACTATATCAGCGAACAGGTGTGGGTCACGCCCGATCAGGTGCAGTACATTCTCCCAGTTGGGTACGAGCGGCTCACGCTGGTCTCGTGCATCGGCGCGTATATCATTGAGGACGGCTCGGTGCAGGATATGTCACATCGCCTGATCACGATTGCCACCCCGTAGGCAGGGAGAGCAGGTATGAGGTGTCAGGTATGAGGTGTCAGGGAGCGAACTCAGTCCCTGACACCTTGCACCTAGCCCCTGACACCTACCCATCTGGCTACACCTCCGCTATCGCACGGTTGATGATCTGGCGGGCTGTCGTCTGTGTGCCTGTCAGGGTAAAGTAGTTGGTCGTCAGGTCAATGAAGGGTGCGACCATATCTGCCGACTGCTTGCTGAAATCGAGGATGCTCCCCAGCGCATCGGTCATCTTCTCCGGCGTAAGCCCAGCCCGTTGCACCAAGCCGCTGATCCAGTCGGCAGTATCATTGATTGAGCGTTGCATAAAGCCCATCTTCGCTTCGGTATCCGTGCCGGGAATCACCGGAGCCAGCTCTTTGTAGACGGGGAAGCTCTCCATCGTGCGCGTGCCCATCTCGGCTAGCCCGCGCAGGGTGCGATCCAGAAAGTCGGGGCCGAGCGACAGCACGCCATCCACGCCGATCAGTGCGCCCATCCGCATCAAGGCTTCGTGGCGGTAGCTGGTGAGCGACTTGACAAAATCGCCCAAGCTATCACCGGGCAAGCCATTGATCGTGCAGAAGCCCACCACCTCAGCCACCAGCTTGATCGCAAAATCGGCATATTGGGCATCGGTCGTCTTGGGGGTGATATTCTTGAGGAAGCCCAGAAAGCCGATCTTGTTGCCGACTTGATTGGCGAGGGCTGCCGCCGCAAGGGCCGCATCGGCTTTGTCCACCGTATTGTACAGCCAGATCGCCCGTTGGTAGCCTTGCGCGCTGTCGTTGTAGAGGTTGATTGCCTGTTGACGCACGAGGGCAATCAATTGCGGGTCGCTTTCATTGGTAACGTGCTTGATCATCGCATCGAAGCCGCGCACTGGCTGCCACTCGCCGGGCACGATGAAGTCGAGGGCTTGCAGCATCCGCACGGTAACATCGCCGGTCGGCAGGTTGTCTATCAGCTTGACAATTGGGGCGGTAGTCGCCATCGGGTACGTTCTCCTTGTTCTCTTATTGCAGCCCCGCAAGGCCATTCAGGTCAAACTTTGCGAGCCACTCTTCGCGTTCGGCGGCGGTGAAGCTCGCATCCGTCGCCCGCACCTGCACCTGAAACCGATCTGCCACCAGCACGGCCAAGCCGTTGCTGCCGACGGTGACAGCCGGATAGCCGCCTATTTCCATGCTGGCTGATTGGAACTTGGTGCGGGCACTGGGGTTCCCATTCGTATCGGCTACCGACAGCAACGCCAGATCGGTGTTGCCGCGACTGAGGCGGGCTTCGGCAAAGCCCTCTTTCTCTTGGGTATAGGTCAGGCTGTAGCCATCTCCGGCGGTGGGAAAGAAGCGATTGAAGCTGCTGCCCGGCAGCGATTGTCCGCTCGCGGGGGCACTGGTGGCCGCGGTTGGCGGAGCTGCACTGCGGCCGCAGCTACTCAGCAGCAGCACGAGCAGCAGGCTCGCACACAGCGCGGCCGGACGGGCGATTGCGGTTGCCATTCGGTTCATCTGGATGTGCTTCTCCATCTCACGAGTTAAACACCATTGTTGCAGCGCAAGGATTACGCCGATACTATAGCATATGCGCGGCGTGCGTCAACTTGGTTCCCCTACCGCCCGTGCTCCTCGCCTGTGCGGTCGAGGTGCGGGCGGTGGCGCGTGGGGGCGGCGGGCGGCGCGGAGTCCGGCTGCATGTAGCCCTTGCCCATCACCCAAAGCACCACCCGACGCGGCAGCAGGCGCGGCAGCAAGCCAAACATGACATTGTTGGCTTTGCCTGCAATCACGGCCGCCTGATCGCGTTCCAAGGCCCGCAATGCCACCTGCACCACATACGCTGGGCTAGTCATGATCGCTTCGGGGGCAGGCATATGGGCTACATCAAAGAACTCGGTTTTGGTCGGGCCCGGACACAGGGCCAGCACGCGCACCCCGCGCCCGCGACACTCCTGCCACAGGGCTTCGCTGAAGTGCAGCACGAAGGCTTTGCTTGCACCATACACGGCACTGCCGGGCGTGGGCAGGTAGCCCAACACCGAGGCGACATTGATGATTGCGCCATCGCCGCGCCGCAGCATGCCCGCAAGGCATAGGTGGGCCAAATCTACCACCGCCACCACATTCAGCATGGCTTGCCCGTGCTGCTTGGCGAAATCCACCTGATCGAACCGCCCATACGCCGCAAAGCCCGCATTGTTGACCAAGATGTCTACGGTGCGCCCTAGCTCTTGCACCTGTGTATAGACCTGCTGGGGCGCGTTTTCCTGCGTCAAGTCAGCCACAATCACATCCACCAAGACGGCATGCTGGGTGCGGAGTTCAGCCGCGAGGGCGTGCAGCTTGCCCGCCGAGCGGGCGACCACGATCAGGCTACAACCGCGTGCGGCTAGCTCGCGGGCAAAGATCAGCCCAATCCCTGACGACGCGCCGGTTACTAGGGCAGTCTTGCCCTTGTAGGTGTACATTACGATCAATCTCCCTCAACATCATTGCAGCTCATTCAAAAATTTGCCATTCTGTGGTATGATAACACGGTAACGATAGTCCACGGGGGGCCATAATCTGCTGAGGAGACGAGGGCAATGCACGACCAAATGAAGGAGCCAATGCACACTGATCGCACGGGGCGCGAAGTTGTCTATACATGGCTGGCTAGTGTCCTTGGGGGGGTATTAGTGCTGCTCCTGCTTACTGCGCCAAACAACGCTGGGGCAGAAGGGAGCAAAGAGCTGACACAGTATGGCGGTGCACGCCCGCACCTTGAGTATATTGTTTCTCAAGTCGCAACCCCGCCCGGAGGCGTGACAGCTGAATTTGAGATTGCCGGTATCCAACGCCAGACGATTATCTATGTGTATGCCAAAAACGGCGAGACGATCAATCTCGCGTCGAGTGTGATGTCATCAGATTTTGTTGCTAACGGAGTTACGGCCCGCATTGTGGCCGTGCCGCCTAATGCCGCATCCTCGCCGGTCACCTTCCTGCCCGGCAACAGCCTGCCTGGCTCAAAAGGAACAATGGGCTGTGGGCATATCACCGCTCGTGTGAATGAGGTTGCTGGCCCCGACTTGACCGGAAACGGAACTGGCCCCACCAATAGCTACAACTCGTGCCAAATCAATGTGACTTCCGCGGATGAGGGCGTGTGGGAGATCCACTTCGTTAGTCCGCGTGCGAATCGCACTACTCAAAACAACCCCAACCCCGCACCGGTTGCCGCGGATAGTGACTGGTCTTTTCTTGATCCAACCCTAACCCCAGTAGCTACAGTAGTTGGACAAACAATCCAGAACACCTATGTTGCGGCATGGGATGTGACCGTAGCCAATGGGACGACTCCTATTCCGGGGCGAGTGTATCTCCGTTCGCTCTCGGTTACGACTGGTGCAAATGGGACTAACGCCGGGGTGAAGTCGAAGCTCTATGTCAAAGCCTACGATGGTGCGCTCTACGAAGTAGACTTGAATGATATTGACGGCTTCACCTCAGTCTTCTTTGCCGATACGCGGGGTGCGTTCACAACCGCCGATGGCAAGCCAATCTACCGCTCCCTCCAGCTCATAGACCCGACTTATACACCAACGCCAACGCCAACTCCACCTGCGGCTCCCACCCCATCACAAACTCCTCCTCCTAGCCCTATTCCCTTTTTGCGGGTGTTTGGGGAGATGCCGCCCGGCTTTGGGGTCAAGAGTCCCTTTAGCAACGATACTCCCAGTGCGAATGCAATCACCCACAAGCTCTTCCTCAATCCGCCAGCGACGGATCTGCCTGCGAGTGCCCCTGTTGGTAAGCTGGTCAATGGCGGGCCGGTGGTCAATGCTGGGCTGCTGGGAACATTCCCCGCAGCAGCTGCAACAGCGGGGCCTTCGCTGGCTACGCCCCAAGTCTCCACTGAGTGGCTCGCTAATCCTTACATCGCCCCACAGCCGCCGCAGAACCTCGCGTTTGTTGGTTCACAAGGCACACTAGGGCAGGCAGGTTCAGGCATGGGCGGTTTCTTCCTGTTTACGAATACCAACCCGTACACTTATGCAACGAGCTACCGAGTTACGCTTGATTTCGGACCCGGCTATGCCTCACGCTACCTCACTGGCCCGTTGAATAGTGGCTCAAATTCGGTCTTCTGGGATGGGCGCGATGGCAATAATGTCATCATCCCCGGCGGGCTGAGCACGTTTACGATTACCGTGACGCTGAACAACGGCGAGATCCACTTCCCCGTGATTGATGCTGAGCTACATACCAAAGGCTACAAGATCACGCGGCTTACCCCTGCTACCCCAACGCCAGTGGATATAATCTATTGGGATGACCGCTACTTCTACACCGGCAATGGGCCGTATGACTATAGCCTCTGTGCCAATGGACAAACGCCGGTGCCATCCTTCCCCGGTGGGGCTGGTTCACTTCCTACGCCTTTAAAATGCTACGGCACGAACCCCAATCGCAATGGTTTGGCGGGGGTAGCAAGTAGTGGTGGGGCGCATACGTGGTTTGACAATGCAGGCACGAATGCCAGTGGGCAGAATAATGGTTTCGGCAACAAGCGTTTGATAGATACGTGGACGCTCATCCCCTCGTTGCCAATTTCACTTACTGGCAGTATTATTGTGGTTACGTCCGATCTTCAGCTCAAGAAGACTGCTTCACCAGCATCCTACCCCGGTGCAAACGCGCCGTATACCTACACAGTAGTTGTGACTAATCAGTCATCCTATACGATGACTGGGGCCAAGCTCGTAGACCTTGTGCCGCCCGCTCTCGACGTTACGGGCTGGACGTGTGCAATTACGAGTGTTAGCTGTAACCCTGATTCGGGAACGACGAACGGCATCACCACTCTACTGAATATGGCTCCCGGTTCCGTTGTCACGCTCACCATCACGGGCACAACAGTGAACACAGCCACAAGTGAGCCGTGCAACACGGCCACGGTGATCCGCCCGCCGGATGTGTTTGATCCCGATCCAAGTAACAACAGCTCATCAGTGGGGCAGGCTGCGGACAAGATCGGCTTGGCCATGCGTGTGGTCGAAACCCGCAAGCGCGTCAGCCCTGCCCATAGCTATCGGGTGGTGATGGAATACATCGTCCAGAACCCCACCGCATACCCTATGAGCACAGTGCAAGTGACCCACAGTTTGGAGACGTGGTTTCCGGGAGCTACGATTGAAATTGTTTCACTGACTTCCCCAACCCCATCATTTACTCCAAATGGGTTCTTTACGGGGGGCAATCCCACGGAGCAGCTCCTGACAACGGCGAGTACCCTGCCAGCGAACTCAACAGGCACGATCCAGCTGATCTTCAATGTGACCTTCACCAGCGATCCGGGCACCGCTACCTACACAAGCAACTCTAGTGCCTCAGCGACAGTTAACAGTCCTACTCCGTTCACAACGACAGATACCTCAACGAATGGCGCACTGCCCAATCCGAATGGCGACTGCGATCCGACGAACGACCAAGAGGCCACCCCAATCAACTTCAGCACCGATGCGACTAGTATCAGCCTGCTCAGCTTCACCGGCAGCAGTGGCTGGGGCACGGATGCCGTCTGGGTACGCACGGCTGTGATCGCGCTGATCGTGCTGCTGCTCAACGTCCTGCTGACGCTGTGGCTGCGGCGCATGCCACGCCAGAGCAGCAGGGGCTAGGTGGCGCGGGGCCGGGGGGCAGGCGGAGGTGGTGGGGGCTACCCCACTACCTCCCGCTTAACCTGAGCCTGCCACGGTATCGCGGCAATGCGCTGGCTGCGCGGCCACTGGCCACACGGACTGGTCTGGGCGTGGTATACGCTGCTGGCCCTGTGGGCCACCTACCCCCTGATCATCAACCTGCCCACGCACCTGCCCGCCATGCCCGGCGAAGCGGGGCACGATGTCTGGCAGCATGTGTGGAACGTCTGGTGGGTGCAGCAGGCTCTCGTCGTGCAACCCCGCAACCCCTTCCAGACCGACGTAATCTTCTATCCGCACGGCACATCGCTGTGGCTGCACTCGCTCAATCTGCCGCTTGCGCTGCCCGCCCTGCTCCTGCTGCCGCTAGTTGGGCAAACAGCCACCTACAACCTGATCACCCTCCTTGCCCTTGTGCTGGCAGGCTACAGCACCTTCCTGCTGGCCCACTCCGTCCTCCGCAAGGCGTTCCCCGCCATCCCCCCGTCAAGCATCACGGCGGCGGCGGTGGTAGCGGGGGCGGTGGTACTCTGCTCACCGCAACGGCTGTGGGAGTTGCGCCAAGCCCACCTCGCGGCCGTCAGCGACTTTGCGATACCGCTGCTGCTGCTCACGTTGCTGTGGGCGTTGGAGCGGCGCACGTGGGGCGCGGCGTGGCTCGTCGCAGGGGTGGTGCTGATCGGCGGCTTGTGCAAGTGGTACAACCTGTTCTATGCCGCCCTTGCCCTGTTACCGTTGCTGGTCGTGCGCCTGTGGACGGCAGGGCGGCAGCACAGCTTGCGTGATGAGCTGTGGCAGTGGGTGCGGCCGGCCCTCACCAGCCTGATTGGGCTTGGGCCATTCCTAATCCCCAGCCTGCACGAAGCCCGCACTGCTAGCTTTGAGGTTCCCACCGTGCGCGGAGCCGACCTGCTGCGCCTCGTCGTCACCGATTGGCAATGGGTGCTGCGCCCCGTGCCTGCGACGTGGTGGGAACCAGCCACCTTTGCTGGGCTGGCCCTGCTGCTTGCGGCGGTGGGCGTTGCGCGGGCTGGGCGGGCGGTGTGGCTTTGGCTGGCGATGGGGCTGTGGTGCTTTGGGCTAGCGTTGGGGCCTACCCTGAATTTCGGCATGCGCGAAGTCGCCTTCCCCTTGCCCTACACGGCCCT
>CALCJV010000127.1 GCA_937967405.1 uncultured Chloroflexales bacterium
GCATTGTACAGGATTACCGTGATGTCTTCAAGGGGCGCGTTGGTATCGCGTGTTCGCACCGTGCCAACGACGCTGGCACCGCGTTGCAGGGCGGCATTGATGGTGGTGGTCGTATTGACGGTGAGCGAAAACGGGGTGGCACGGGCAAGGTCGGGTTGGTTGTTGTGGAACTCGCCGATGTAGGGTGAGTTGAAGGGTGGGTCAAATCCGACGCGGTAGTTGCCCGCGATCAAGCCGGTGAAGGAGTATGCGCCAGTGGCAATGGTGGTGCGGCTGGCAACAACGTTGCCAGCTGCATTGTACAGGATTACCGTGATGTCTTCAAGGGGCGCGTTGGTATCGCGTGTTCGCACCGTGCCAACGACGCTGGCACCGCGTTGCAGGGCGGCATTGATGGTGGTGGTCGTATTGACGGTGAGCGAAAACGGGGTGGCGGTAGCGAGGGTGGCTTTGTTGTCGTGGAACTCGCCAAGATAGGGTGAGTTGAAGGGTGGGTCAAATCCGACGCGGTAGTTACCCGCGATCAAGCCGGTGAAGGAGTATGCGCCAGTGGCAATGGTGGTGCGGCTGGCAACGTTGTTGCCAGCTGCATTGTACAGGCGCACGGTGATGCCTTGCAGGGGCGCGTCGGTATCTCCATCAGTGACGCTGCCTTGCAGGGTTGCACCGCGATCAAGGGCGGCATTGATGGTGGTAATGTTGCCGAGCGTGAGGGCAACCGGATTGGCAGTAGCGAGGGTGGCTTTGTTGTTATGGAACTCGCGCACGTACTCCGAGAAAGACGATGGTTGAAACTCGATGCGGTAGTTGCCCGCAGCCAAGCCAGTGGTCGAGTAGACCCCCGTGACGTTCGTGCTGTCCGTGCGTACTAGCGTGTTTTGTACGTTGTATACATTCACGGTTACGCCACTCAAGGGTTGCAGGGTATCGCTCGTGGAGATCACGCCAGTTAAGTCTGCACCGCGTTGCAGCACCGCATT
Organism: uncultured Chloroflexales bacterium; assembly: GCA_937967405.1. Lineage (GTDB taxonomy): Bacteria > Chloroflexota > Chloroflexia > Chloroflexales > Chloroflexaceae > JAAUTZ01. Next base: position 981 of record CALCJV010000127.1, read on the forward strand.
GATCCCGCCGGTGGTAGCATCTTCAGCAACCGTAACTGCATTCGCTGTGGCAAGGGTGGCTTTGTTGTTGTAGAACTGCGGGGCATACAGGCGGGTGGGATTGGCAAACGGTGATGGGCGGAACTCGATGCGGTAGGAGCCAACCTTAATATCGCTTAGTGTATAGGCTCCATCGGCATCAGTACTGGCACTGAGAACAATTTTGTTTTCGCTGTCATATGCTTGAATATCCACAGACTGGAGCGGATCGCCGGTATCGGCGGCAGTCACTACGCCGGTGATCGTGCCCGTCTGGGCTAGCACCGGATCATCGCTGGCGGTTGGTATGGCGGGCGCATCAGGCACAATCGGCAGCGTCAGTGTCAGGCGTAGCCCGGCTGCGCTCTGCGGGGTGAGGGTTGCGCTGGCATCTTCAAAAGAATCTACGCCATTGCCGTTGGGATCATACACCTACACGCGGTAGGTGGCGGGCGGCAGATCGCTGAACTGGAATTGCCCGGCGGCATCACTCTGGGTGCTAGCGATGGCTTGCGCCTCGCGCAGCAGGATCACCCGCAGCGCAGCAAGCGGCAGCCCATCGGCAGTGCGAAGCGTGCCCGCCAACGTGCCCGACGGCAGGCTCTGGTCAGGCTGGGCGGCGGCGATGGCGGCGGATGGTGCATCGCACGCGGCGGTGCTGGCGGGTAGGGTTGGTGTGGACGGCGCGGCAAGCGGTGGTGGTGGTGGTAGTAGCGCGGCTGGTCGGGCGGCGGCGGGTTGGGTTGGGATGAGGATGCCGCTAGTGAGCATGAGAGCCAATAATGCGAAAGAAAAGAACCGATAGTACGCCCAGTGCGTGGTATTCATGATGATGCTCCCCCTTGAAAGCTGAAGGTTGATGTGACGTGCACCGAATGACAGGCATTCGTGCGGACTAACTCCCTTATGCTTATCATAACCTGCGTGTCAAGTCATGAAAAGACAGGCGCGTTGGGAGCTGGGAGCGAATAGAGGGGAAGGCGGGGAGCCGCTTGCCGATCAGCAGGCGCACCCCGCCGATGGGCTATGCCGACGCAGCCGCCTTTTCGCTTTGGCGGTGCAGATAGCGCGTCACTTCAACAATCGTCGCTCGCACCGCTTCATCTGGATCATCAATCAGCGTGAGGAGTGGCTGGATCGCGTGTGGGTCGCCGATCTCGCCGAGCGCACGGGCGGCGGTATCGCGCATATCGGGGGCCGGATCATGGAGGGCTTCAATCAGCGCGGGCACGGCGGGGGCGTAGCGGTGGTGGCCTAGAGCCCACGCCGCAGTCTTGCGTACCAGCAGGTTTGGATTAGCAAGCGCGGCGACGAAGATGTCGGGCGGGGTGGTGACGCGGATCAGCGCACCGATAGCCGTCTCTTGCACATGCTGGTCGGGATCGTTGAGCAGGTGGGCCAATGCACTGGCGGCAGGATTGGCGTGCAGCTTGCCCAGTGCCCATGCCGCACTGGCGCGGGCGTGGGCCGTGTCGCTCTGGAGCGTGGACATCAAGCCAGCGAGGGCGGGCGCACCAATCTGCACCAGCGTGAGCGCGGCAGCACGGCGCACCTCGCTATCCCAGTGGCTTAGGGCTTCGAGCAGGGGGGGCACGGCGACTGCGCCGAGTTGCACGCAGGTGGCCCAATCGTTGCGGGTGATCGCATAGACGGCCCCGGTGTAATCGGGCTTGGGCTGCCAGTTCAGGTGCGCGAGGACTTCGGCCGCACGTTCGCGCAGCTGCACATCGGGTTGCTTCAGGGCCTGCACAAGGCTCGGCACAACTTCTGGTCCCTGTCGGACTAAGCCATCCATCGCAAGCTGGGCCAGCTTCAAGTCAGCATCATTGAGGTAGCGCAATAGGATCACGCGCACCTGCGGATCATCCAGCATGCTCAGCAATTCAAGGCTGCGCTGCTGCACGATTGGTTGGGGAGCTTGCAGGCCGTCGAGCAATGCGGGGATGGCTTTGTCGCCCAAGCTGCGGAGCGTCTCCACGATGGCGAGTTGGGCAACGGGGTTATCGGTATCAAGGGCCGCAACCAGTGGGGCAACGGCATCGCTACCGATGGTGACAAGGGCCCGACGGGCAGCGTCGCGGGCATCGGGGCGTTCATCGTGCAGGGTGCTGATGAGCGGCTCAATTGCCATTGCACCAAACATCACACTAGCACTGATCTCATCGCAGAGGATCAGGAAACTCGCCCCAGCCGGGCTTTCATCGGGCATCCAATCGAAGCGTTGCAGGGCATGCGCGGCAATCCGGCGCACATCGCTGCGGCGGTGGGTGAGCAGCGGCACGAAGGCGGGGATCATGTTGGTGCGCTGGGTGTACTCGGTTGTTTCAGCGATCTGACGCAGGCTATCGAGGGCGGCGGCGCGGATCGGAGCCTCTTTGCGTTCAAGAGCTTCAACCAATACCGGCACAGCGGCGGCGGCTTTGATCTGCCCCATCGCATGCAGCGCGGCGGCATGCAGGCGCAGGTCATCGCCGTGTAAGACGCTCGCTAGCTCGGCTTGCCCTTGCGCCACCCCCAACAGCCCAATCCCCTGCACGGCGGCAAGGCGCACCTCTGGCTCTGGATCTTGCACGCCGCGCACAAGCAGTGGCAGGACTTCGGCTTGGCGGGATTCGCCTAATGCGAGCAGAGCGGCGGCACGGATTTCCGCATCAGGGTAGGTTGTAGCTTTTGCAATGCCACGTAGGTTGTTACGGGCTTTTAACTTCTCGATACTAGGGGGGCCAAATAGTGCCATCGCTTACCTCCCATCAGGTACTTGTTTGATCTGTCAATTTTTGATTATAACGGATTGTTGCTGATTTTGGGAATCCGAAACGCGACCTGTCAGGATGCAGGGGCGCGAGGGTCGTCTGGACAGTGTATGGGATTGATGAACACGGCGGTAGGGGTGACTTAACCCTTCCTCATCTTACCTTTGGGGCCGCCTTCCGCAAACACCTGCTCCTTACCCGATGCCCCCTAGACTAGCTTTCATGTGCTGGATGCGCTGATACGATAGCTCAATCCGCTCGATGGGGATGATGCCCTGCTGCACCCAACCCGCAATCAGGGCGACGGTGCGCGGTACGGTATCGTCCGCATACATGGCGTTGTTGGCGATGAGCAGAATGTCTACGCCAGCGGCAATTGCTTTTTGGATCGCCAGCTCGTAGCCGTAGTAGCGGGTGATCGCGGCCATTTGCAGATCGTCGGAGATCACCACACCGTTGTAGCCCAGCTGATCGCGCAGTAGCCCATTGATCGTGGCGGCTGAGAGCGTCGCCGGATCGGTGCTGTCGAAGTTCGCATTGTAGATATGCGCGGTCATAATTGCATCCACCACACCCGCATCAATCAACGCCCGATACGGTTCTAGCTCTTGCCACTGCCACGTTGCGGTTACATCTACCCAATCCTCGTGGGAGTCTACCGTCGAGCTACCATGTCCGGGGAAGTGCTTCAGCGTGCAGGCCACCCCTGCCGCGTGGTGGGCCAAGATGTAGACTAGGGCATGCGCGAGGACTTGGGCGGGCTGGGCCGAGAAGCTGCGCCCGTAGCGGGCAATCACGGGATTGTCGGGATTGAGGTTCACATCTACTACCGGCGCAAAGTTTAGGTTCACGCCCATGTCTGCCAGCGTTTTGGCAATCACGGTGGCCTGCTCGCGGGTGAAAGCGAGATTGTTGGTTGCCCCTAGCTCAGCGTGGCCAACATTGGCGGGGAAGCCATACTGCGGCTTGAAGCGCATCACCTGTCCACCCTCCTGATCAATCGCAATCAAGGGCGGGGTGGCCGCAACGCTGTGCAGTTCACGCACAAGGCGTTGCACCTGTTGTGGGTCGGTAATATTTAGCCCCCACGTTTTGGACAGCCCATCATAATCAGAGAGCATCACCCCACCGAGATTGGCGGCTTGCAGATCAGCCACAACGGGATTCGTTGGATCGAGAGCCGTGCCACGAAAGCCAACCAGCAGCATCTGCCCGATCATCTGCGCTAGCGTTGGGCGGGCCGGCTCGGCGGGCAGCACTGGCTCCGGCGCAGGTGTTGGCTCTGGTGCGGCGGGTGGCGGTGCAGGTGTTGGTTCCGGCGTAGGTGTTGGTTCCGGCACGGGCGGGGCTGGGATGATGGATGCAGCTGGGCTGTGGGCTGCAAGCGGTAGGCCCGCACCTGCACACGCACTGGCGGCACTGCTGGCGGCACTAATGCCGAGTAGCTTCAGGAGCTGACGACGGGTAACAACTGGCGACATGCGGTTCTGCTCCTCAGACAATTGCGCGTTGCTAAACGGTTTCGCTAAAGGTTTTGCCGAGCGCATCGGTATCATCGGCGATGCTCGCAGCCACTGGCAACGAAGCCACCGTGCTGATCTCGTAGCGGCTGCCCTGCATGCGCTGCTCGAAATCGGCACGGGCGGCAGCACGCAGCTCCGCATCGGTAAGCAGATCATAGCCGAGCAGAGCCAGTGCATGCGCGGCAGTGATGGCGGCCTTGTGACCGATGCTCGTGCCGTGACAGGCAGTTGCGGCCCATGTGTGCAGCGATACGCCAAGCGGTAAGCTCTGCACGGCAACGCCCATTGTAGGCGTAATTTTGCTCACGTCGCCCACATCGGTGCTACCGCCGATGGGTATCTCTTGGGGAAACAGTACAGCTGTATTCATGCCCCGTTGCGGTACATGCAGTTCCTGCTGAATTGCATGGGCAAAGGCAAGCTCGGCATCGGTATAGTGAATTGGCATCAGCTGCTGTAAGTGGGCATAAGCTCGCTCGGCAAGCGGTGTATTCGAGAGCAGATCATGGACGCGGGACTGCACCGTTGTAGTGCTGCGGGTTTGGGTCGCAAGCGCGGCTCCCGCTGCAATCTGCTCAATCCACGTCGTCGCCTGCTGCACCTGTGCCAGCGTTGCATCACGCACAGCGAGTTGCAGCGCGGCATACTCTGCCACAATATTGGTTGCTTCCCCAGCTTGGGTGTAGATGTAATGCACCCGCGCCGTCGGCTCAAGATGCTCGCGCATCAGGTTCACTCCATGCGCGAATAGCTCGGCGGCATGCACTGCGCTGCGCCCTAGCCATGGAGTCATGCCCGCGTGGGCAGTTTTACCGTGAAACTCGATCTTCAGTTTGGCATTCGCGGCTGTCTTGAGCGTGAACGTTCCGGCAAGGTGGGCCGGATGCCAGTGCAAACACGCATCCAGATCGTGGAACACGCCCGTCTGGGCCATCAACACCTTGCCCACGCCACTTTCTTCGGCAGGCGTTCCATAGAGGCGTAAGGTGCCGGGCAACTGCTCGGCGTGCAGCACCGCTTGCAGGGCGAGGACTGCGCCGAGCGCACCCGCGCCAATCAGATTGTGCCCGCAGCCGTGCCCGTTGGTTTGCCCATCGGGGCGCGGGGTCGGTGCTGGATCAGCGGTGTTGCCCAAGCCGGGCAAGGCATCATACTCAGCCAGAATGCCGATAATCGGCGCACCCGTGCCGTATTCGGCAACGAACGCCGTTTCTAGCGCACCCACGGTTGCGTGGGTGATCGTGAAGCCGTGTTCCTGAAGCACCTGCTTGAGCAGCGCAGATGAGCGCACTTCGGTATAGGCCAGCTCAGCAAAATCCCACAACTGATCGACGACCGCAACGATGGTTGGGGTAACCTGATCAACCGCAGCCGCAAGCGATGGATGAGTCATGCAGGGTGCTCCTTTTGTGCGTTTGGCATTCTGTATCCCTACCATAGCGTACCGTCTCGCAGAGCTATGCCGCTTGCAGCCACGCCCACGCTCGCAGCAGCAGGCTGACCTGCCCTGCTCCCAACAGGATCATGAGCAGCGAGATGCCCACTGCCAGCAGGGCTGTCCACAGCGCAAGGTTCGCTTGCACCACCCCTAGCTGCGTAATCGTGCGCTGCACGGTTGCTTGGGTCGTGTCTACTTGCGCTTTCATCGTGCCGATGTTGGTGCTGATGTCCCCGAGCAAGCTGGAGACAATCGCATCATTGCTGGGCTTGCTCATGCCTATCGCTGCGAGCCGTGTGCGGAAGGTCTGAATCTGATCAGCAAGGGTTTCCAGTTGGCGATCCAATTGGGCTAACTCATTCGTCATTGTGGGAATATTGCTGTTGGGGATGGTGCGATTGAGCAAGACGATGGTGTCATTCATCGTATTCAGCCCCTCGTGCAATTGGCGGGCAAAGCCGATCAGGCGGCGCACGCTGGTGGCAAGCTCTTCTGCCGCCGCATCAAGCTGATCTACCTGCTCCGAGTCGTTCGTGAGCCGATCTTGGGTATCATCAAGGATGCCCGTAATCTGGGTCAATCCACCATCGGCAAGGGTCAGGTATTCGCTGGTCGTCGCTGCAAGGCTGGTTCCCGTTTCGTTGATTGCTGGGCGTACCATCCACGCCCCGATTAGCGTTGCCAGACAGAGCAGCGTACCCAGTACTGTGAGAAAAACAAGGATCCCCGCCCCAATTTTGCGTGCATTCATCAGTTCCTCTCCTTCTACGGATCCGCCCTATCCGCCTGACCGGTGCAGCGCATGCTGTCACGCGCCAGTGTGCCAGCGTAGGCTCTGGCGCAGCAGGCTCACTTGGCCGGCTCCAAGTAGGAGGGCCATACCCGTCCATACGGTAGCGGCCGTGCCCGTCCACGCCGTGAAGTTGCCCTCAATCAAGGGAAGTTGAGCCATTACCGTAGCGATGAATTGTTGAGTCAGTGTTAAACACGGCTGGACTAGCTCAATCTGCCCATTGATGCGTTCAACCAGTGCTGCCACTTGCGCCTCACCAGCGTGGTTCGTCAGCCCAGCTTGGGCGGCAAGGCTGCGTAGCTCGCTAAGCTGAGTGGTGATCGTCTGCAACTGCTGGTCAATGTCGGCCAGCTCGTGCGAGATCATCGGCATGCTGCCGAAGGGCAGGATGCGGTTGAGCTGCGCCAGCGTGGCATTGATTGCCGTGAGGCCGGTATAGAGTTGTCGCTCAACGTCAATCAGGCCCTGCACCCGGGCCATCAGGCGGGTGGCTCGCTCCTCGATTTGGTCTACACGGGCATGGCTCAATTCAGTCTGCACCTCAAGCAGCAGCGTCTCGATCAGGGCTAGCCCGCTGCTAGCAAGGGGCAGATATTCGTTTAGGATAACCAGCAGGCTTGCACCCGCCTGATCCACACGGGCCCGCACCGGCCAGACGAGCACCGCTGAGCAGAACCATGCAATTGCGCCGCCTCCAGTGAGCGTAACCACGGCGGCACTGCCAACCCGCCGCATCATTGCGTAGTTCCTGTGCTCCGCATCAGCCGCGCCGAAACGTCTGCTTCACGTTCTCGTTGAACGTCAGGTAGCCAAAGATCGCGCCCGGAATAATCAAGCCGAACAGGGCCCAGAAGTTGCCCCCCAGCAAGCCGGCAATCGGCCCCACAAGCGAGAAGGCGGCGGCAATCCATGCGAGGAGATAGGCCCACTTCTGCCGCGCAAACAAGCCAAAGCCAACGACAAAGTTCAAGATCGCACTGCCGATGCCCCAAAAGCCGCCCCAAAACGTCGAGCCACCAAATTCGCGCATGGTACTAGAGAACAGCAAGCCCGTGATCCAACTGACACTGCCGACACTGATTGCAACCACGCCCCAAATCAATGAGAATATCCCACCGATAATGTACAGGATCGCAAGAACGACAATTCCGGCTGGCATCCTTCATCCCCTTTCTGGTTAGCACCATTTGTTGCAGGATTGTACCTGCATTCACCACATGCCCATCATCATGGGTGTGTCTCTGTTTTACGTCATGGCTGAACTTCAGGCATTATACCAGAAATTAGGATATGCTCGTACCAGCCTGCTCCTATCCGTCTCGCATGGTGTGTAAGCCTAGCATCACTGCCGTCGCCGGATCACCGCCTGTCAGTGCAAACATGGCGTGTGCGTGGTGCTGATGCTGGTGGCGGGTGGTGGGCTGGTGGGCGTGGCGGGCTAGCGCAGTGTGGAGTAGCGCGGATTCGTAGGGCATACTCAGTTGGGTGGCGGTGTGTAGCCCGATCTGCCACTGTTGGCTAGCGAGCCTGCGCCAGCCGTGGAGCAGGAGGTAGTAACCGAGATAGAGCCGCCAGCGCGGTCTGCCGATGGGAAAGTGGTAGGCGTAGTGGGCGAGCGCAGTACAGGCGTGGCGGGCAGCACGGCGGGTACGCTCGCGGGCGGCGGGTAGCACTCGCTGCTGGATCGCCTGCTGCCACTGATACAAGGCAAGCTCGGCCCAGCCCGCATAGCCTTCAAGCAGGGCGTAAACCAATGGCCCACGTAGCTCAGCGAGCAAGGTGGAGCTGTGCTGGGCAGCGCGTTGGGCTGCCGCTAGCTCGCCTTGCCGCAGGTAAGTCTGGGCCAGCAAGCCGTAGTAGCCAATGCTGCTGGGTGAATCTCGCGGATCAAGGATGGTGGTGGCCTGTGTTAGCAAGTGCTGCGCTTGGCCCAGATTGCCGCGCCGTAGAGCCAGCTGGCCCTGCCCACCTTTTGACCATGCCTGCTGCAACATGTTGCCGTGCTGGTGGCTGGCCTGATCCAGTACCACAAACATAGCATGGGCCCGGCGCAGGTTGCCCTGAAAAGCGTAACACTGGGCCAACAAGCCCCACGCCTGCCCCCACTGGCGATCATCGCGCAGGCTCCAGCTGTGCTCAAGCGCGGTGTGGAGGGGAGCCTGAGCGACCGGCCATGCCCCTCGCCCAATTGCGGCCAAGCCAGCCATAATCGCAACGGTGGTCTGCGTGGTAATATCGCCCGTCTGCGTTGCAATCTGTTGGGCCCGCTGCATGATGAGGTCGGCAAGGCGTGAAACGCCTAGCGCATTGAGGGCGACAGCACTCGCGGCGCGGGCAAGGGCTAGCTCTGGCGATATGCCGATCTGCTCAGCTAGCGCAAGTGCGGCAAGGTTGGCGGTGATCGCGTGGCGGCTGCGCCCCGCGAAGAATGCCACTGTGCTGAGCTGGGCATACAGGCGGGCAGCTTCCACATGCAGGGCGGGCTGGGGCTGCGGGCGGATCCCACAGCGCAAGAGCAAGGCCAGCAGGTGCTTGGGCTGCGGAAGCGGATACCCTGCATACAATAGGGCTTGTTCGCCGTGCTGGCGACTCTGGGCGAGCTTGCCGCGTGCCAAATAGGCCTCGGATAGCAGACGCTGCCAGCGCACCAACTCAGCAGGCGGCGGGCGATCCGCCTCAGCGAGCGAGCGGTACAGGTGGGCCTGTTCGGCTTCGTGCGGCGGCGGCGGCACACGCCCCACCAGCACCAGCGCGTGGTGCAGCAGACGGCTTGCCTCGCGGTAGGCGTGGGTCTGTAGCGCATATTCACCAGCTTGCACCAGATAGCCCAATGCTCGCGCTGGTTCTTCGGCATGCAGCCAGTGGTGGGCCAAGGTTGCCGCGTGGATATGCTGGACATCGGGGGTATGCTGCTCGTGCCACGTTGCGACTGCCCGATGCAGATCGCGGCGTTGGGCATACAGCAAGGTGGCGTAGACGGCCTCGCGGATCAGGATGTGCCCAAACTCCCACTCGCGGCCGTCGCGGGTCAGTCGCCGGAAGATCTGCGCCTGCTCCAACTGGCGTAGATAGTCCTGCATTTGGGTCGGCGTAATCGCCAGTGGGTAGATGGCGTGCAGGGTCGTACTGGCAAAGCGCACCCCGATCACGCTGGCCACCTTGACCGTGAGTTGCAGTGCCGGCGGCTGGCGATCAATGCGGCTGGCAATCACGCCCTGCACATTAGCAGGCAAGCGAATCTGGCTGGGCATGTCGCCGTTGGAAAACAGGCGGCATTCGTTGGCCGTGCAGCGGAGCGTCCCGTCCTCGTACAGGCTCCGCGTGAGTTCAGTAATCAGAAACGGGTTCCCCCGCGCATGGTGCTGCACGAGTTCCAGCACCTCGTCGGCAACGCAGGCAACATTGAGTTGCGCCGCGATCAACTGGCGGGCGGCTTCATCATCCAGCCCAGTGAGGAGCAGCCGCCGGGCCTGTGGCTGGCGCAGCAGCTGCTGATACTCACGGGCCAGTGGCTCGGTGAGGGGTTGGGTTGAGACGATCAGCAAGAGGGGCGTAATCGTTTGAGTGGCGGCAAGGGCAAGGCTCCACGATGGCGAGTCGAGCCAGTGGGCATCTTCCAACACCAACACCATCGGGAGCTGCGTGCTGGCCAGCTGCAACAGGCGCAACAGGATGCGGTGGGTCTGTTCAGCTCGCACCGTGGCCGACATGTGCTCAGTGAGCGTGGTCTCAGCGAGATTGAGCTGCAAGATCGTATTCAGCAGGGGGGCAAGCTCCACCAGTTCCGGCGCAATGGTAAGGCTGTGCAAGACGTGGGCCTGCCGAGTTGCCGGATCATCGGGCAGCAGGTGCAGATGAAACAACTGCTGAAACACACTGTGCCACGCATGGTAGGGCGTGTGGTGCGCGAGCGCATCGCCTGCCCCACGCAACGTGACGGTTGCATGGGCGCGAGCGTGTTCGAGGAGATAGTGCAGGAGGCGCGATTTGCCCATACCTACTTCGCCTTCGAGGATGAGCACGGCACTGGTGCGCTTGTAAAGCAAGCAATCGAGCAAACCGATGAGGCATGCTTGCTCTGCGGCCCGCCCAATCAAGGGCGGCGGTGTACCGAGCGAAGGTTGGGTGTCGAGCGGCTGAAAGATGGCTACTGGCGCAACTTTGCCTTTGATTGGCACAGGCGGCAGCCGCGCAAAGTTCAGCTGGGCACGGGCGGCTTGGTAGGTGGCGGCATCGCACAGCACGGCGGGGCGATCAAGTGTGGCTGGGTCAATTCGAAGCTGTTGGGCGTGCTGCATCAGGCGCGAGGCAAGATTGATGATATCGCCGATCAGGGCATAGTCACGGCGGCGATGGTTGCCGCGTGAGCCGCAAAAGACCAAGCCCGTCGCTACGCCCGCCACACTGCTGTAGCCCAACTGCTGCACCCGCTGCACCATCGCCTGTGCTGCTTGCACCGCGAGCACCGCTTCGTCCTGATGGGTGAGGGGCGGCAAGCCGAGTGCCGCAACTAAGACCGTGCCTTTGTCATCCACAATGAATTGATTGACACTGCCTTCGTATTGGTAGAGCACGATTTGCAATGCCTGCATGACCGTATGCACCTGTTGCAGGGCATCCAGCGCAGTGTAGTTCAGCCCGTGCACATCGAGAAAGATCACTGTGAGGTAGCGCAGCTCGGCCAGCCACTCCGCCTGTCCCGCTTGCATGCGGCCGAGAACGGCACCGGGAATGTGGCCCCGAATCAGGGGTAGGGTGGCTGGTTCGGGCAAGGGGGGGGGAGGGGCAGGCAGGCGCGGGGCATGGATCTGATGCAGACAATAGGTGCTGTTGGGGGAAGTGAGCGTACCATGCACGATCTGCTCCACCGCGTGCCACGCTGCCGCCGAGAGCAATATCTCGCCCGTGTGGGCATGCCCAATTGCATCGCTGGCTTGCTGGACTGCATCGCCTGCTACGAGCAACTCCCACCGCCCTAAAACCCCACCGACTGAAAAAATCAATATCTCGCCCATGCCGATGCCCACCCGCAGCGTCAAGGGGGTATCGGCCATCGGAGCTGCGGGGCCCATGTGGGCAAACTCATGCTGGAGTGCAAGCGCAGCGTGAGCGGCTTGGGCCAGCAGCAACGGCGGATCTGGCGGCGGGGTGTATTCGTGTGCATCCCATAGTGCGATCAGCCCATCGCCAGTAAATTCGACAATATCCCCGCCGTGCGCCAGTAGCGTATCTATCATGCTGCCGAAGTAGCGATTCAGCAAGCGCGAGAGCTGCTCGACCCCATCCGGTTGGCGGCGCGATAAGACCTCGCTCAAGCGCGTGAAGCCCGATAGATCGGCAATCAAGATGGGGGCCTCGTGCAGGCGGCGGGCAGTGGGCGTATTCAACAGGCGCGGCTCATCCTGATACCAGCGCACAAGGATGCGTGGCACGTAGCTGACGACCGTTTCGAGGAACATTGGCGGTGCGCTGAGCATAGGTGTGCGTGCAGGGCTAGGCAGCAGGTACGCGGTGTGAGGTAGACCATATCGTCAGTGGCCTTAGCCCCCAAGTAACCACCGTTACTGTACCTACAAACTGCTTTCCAATCCTTCCGCTTACTAGCGGCTCCTGCTTCTTCATGAGTTGCCGTTGCTACCGGCCTAGAAGCCAACCTCGATCAACGTGCGGGCGGTGCGATCTTGAGGGAAGCCGACCCCATCTTGAATCAAGCCGACGTAGAAGTACATACGGGTTTCGGGCTGCACCACTTGAACATGCCCGACTACCTCAACCTCCTCGCCGGGCATGAGCCAATCTTCCACGTAGGGGATGCGCCACCGCTCTGGTGGTCGTTCGGAGAGGGCCCACCGAAACGGGTAACGCCGTGCACCCCCACCCGAATTCGCGTCCCAATCCATCCCCACGCGCCAGAAGCCGCCCGCTTGGGCGGTGTACCGCCCACCGGCAATCGTCGAGTAGACCTCATCGGTGGTGTAGGTGAAGCCACTGGGTGGCCCGTAGGTGCGGATCGGCACCACGCCCGTGTTGCGAATCCGCATCTCGACGGTGAGCGTGCCACCAAGCATCAGCCGTTCAGGAGCGATGCGGGCAGCGATGATCGTGGCTTCGGGCTGACCAACATTGATCAGACGGATGGTGCCTTCGCGCTGTACAAGGTTGCCAAAGCGATCTTCGGCGCGGACAGTATAGGTATAGACCCCTTCTGGGAGCACGGCTCCATCGGGACGTTTGCCGTTCCACACATGCCGCCGCTCTTCGGGGCTAGATAGCTCGCGGGTGACGAATGGCAGCACCTGTCCGTCGGGAGTCGTGATGGCAATATCTACGGTAGCCGTTATGGGTAGGCGATAGGTAATTTCGGTGACATCATCAATGGCATCCGCGTTGGGTGAGATCGTTTCGGGGAAGGCGAGCAGGTTCTCGATGGCCGGCAGGGGCGGCGCATCACTCTGCACGGCAATCACGGTGCGGGCTTCGCTCGTGCTGCCATCGTTGGCCTGTGCCACCAAGACCACCGTATAATCGCCATCGGGCAAGAGGCGGCGCAGCAAGCCGTCGTTCTGAGCTGGATCAACGGGAACAGTGCCATCAAAGCGCAAGGTGTAGGGGGTATCATCGGGGCTGCGCGGCACGGCGCGGCGCAAATCGTAGCGTTGCCCGTCGGCGGATTCAAGGTATATATCCAGCACGGCTTCGCGCCCGATGCGGTAGCTGATGATCGTTGTTTCACCTGCACCCGTTGGCTGGAGCAGCGGCGGATCGGCACGCACATCACTCAGGAGCGGGCGGGTTACGCCACACCCGCCAAGCAGGATGCTCGTTAGCAGCAGCAGGGCAACCATTCCCACTGGCCTGCGTGACACACGTATCATCCTTGCACTCCAGAGCGTGGCAAAGCGGAGATAAGGCCATCTCGGTATCACGTTCATTGTATCTTCATCTCACTGTACAGCATGGCATAACCCAGAGCTACACCAGCATTCGCCCTGTATCGTAGCAGTTTCTAGGGCGATTTACAAATCAAGGGGAGCGGGAAATGCCGTTCGCAGCGTGGCCTCGGTTGTGCCGTGACTGCGAGCAGACTCAGCGCCCCACCTCAGTGGGTTAAGCTGGGCGCAAGCAGCTCGGATGTATCATCGTGGCGGCGTGGCTCTGGAGCAGTGGGTGCTTCAGGGGGCAGCGTTGCGGGTGCAGCGGGCGATGTGGGTGTGGTAAGGCGTGGGGGTATTTTTGTCTGTCCTTCACGCAACTCGCGCAGATGCGTGAGCGAATCCAGCGCGGCATCGTGGACATGCTCATTATCATCTTGCAATGCCTGTGCGAGCGCACTGATCACGGGGGCAGCGGTGGCATTCACGCCCATTGTACCGAGTGCATGGGCCGCAGCCTCGCGGGCATACGAGTCGGGATCGTGGAGCAGTTGCACCAATCCCTCTACCATGCTGGTGGTTCCCGCCAATTCGCCAAGATGGGAGAGCAGCATCGCGGTCGCCGTCCGCACGAAACGATCCTGATCACGGAGTCGTACCGACAACACCTCTAGAATGGTTGGGATTTGGATGCGATCTTTGAGTGCACCGATGGCACGAGCAGCGGCGTTGCGCGATTCGAGGTCATTATCGTAGAGGGCAATCTGGATTAAGCGATTGACCATATTTTCAGAGGGACTCCACGCATATTCGCCGAGTCGCCGGGCTGCTTGGGCCCGCACGGCCGCTGAGCTATCGCTCAAGCCGACGTAGATCAGGATCAGCTCTTCTTGGGTATACATGCCTTTGCGCTGGCGCATCTCCTGAAAAATGCCGTAGAATGATTTGAGCGAGCTATTCAGGCGGCGGTGCAACTCCAGAAACTCACTTGGTGAGAGATCAATGATCTCATTGCGGAGCGTATCAATGAACCAATCCGAATCAAGCCCATGCAGACGTTGGCGGGCGAGCTGCACCGTATCCACGCCCACCAGCAATTGCTCGATAGCCGAACGCCACTGCGTGCTGTGGCGCAGTTCGTATTCGAGCAGATACGCCAACTGGTAGCGCATAGATGGCGCACGCCGCACCACGGCATTCATCTCAGGGGTCGCCGCGATGCTCGCTAACGTCTGGATGGCCGTGATCGGCTCTTCCTCAAAGGCATTCAGGAACGGCTCCAGCGTGACACTTGCGAGATAGGTGAGCAGCATGACTGGCCCACTGCTAATAACGATCTCCTGACGGGGGTTGCGGGCAAACCCATCGAGTTTGCGCCCGACCTGCATGCGCCATGTTGAACGATCAAACATACGAGCCTCATATCCTGTTAAGATTGCGTTTGGGTCGTGCTGAACAATAAACGAGTATTGTATAACTTGAACTGTATTATACCACGTAGCATGGCGAAATGATGACGCTAAGATTACAATGTGCCAACAGGAGGCAATGAGGGTTGAGCCATTGCTCGCGAACATATGCTATGCTGAGCTTAAGGAGGTTGTAGTTGCCCTGCGAGGAGGATATGCCAGATCGAGCTGAAGTACCTGCTCCATCCGCGCCCCTGAAGCGTATCCGACGACAAGTGATCGGGCGACGGCTAGGCTTGCAGCCCTACTACCAGATCGCCCCGTCTATGGCAGATACGCTAATTTTGACCGCACACACGGATGATAATCGGCACGTGGGACGGCGGTATATGCTTGGCGGGGCGGCACTCGCGCTCGTTACGCCAGCCGTGATCATTGCGTTCTTTACCACGGGCGGGCAGAGCTTCGAGGCTGCGTGCTTCGGCAGTGCCTTGAGCTGGCCCTGCGCTACGATTGGGCTGCTCGGTGTGGTCAGCGGGCGGGCCATTGCTACGACCACCAATACGATTACGTTTGATCCGCATGCCCGCACGATCCGCTACACGCAGCAGAATCGGGTGCATCGCCTGCGCTCGCAGACGCTTCAGTATGATCAGGTAGCCCAGCTGCGCTTGAAGCCGCGTCCGGTGCAAGTGGGCAATCTGTTCCAGCGCACCTACACGATCACGGTGCTCGAGATTGTGACGGATGAAGGCTATGTGTGGATTGTAGATAGTGCCCGCGATCCGGCTGCCCTTGCCCCGCTCGCGGCGGCAGTGGCGCAGATCCTCGGCGTGCCGCTCCAGCCCCCCGAAGCGGCGGGGGCGTAGAGCCAACAGCGTGGGAGCTGTGCCGCTACACCCCCGCCACCGGCTTTATGCCCACTCCAGCAAGGCCACACATTCGATGTGTGGGGTGTGCGGGAACATATCCACTGGCTGCACCTCGATCAGGCGGTAGCCACCCTCCAGCAAGATCGCCACATCCCGCGCTAGCACGCCCGGATGACAGGCGACGTAGGCAATCCGGTGCGGCTTGCGTTCGAGCAAGGCGGCCAGCACCCGTGCATTGCAGCCACGGCGGGGTGGGTCGAGGATGGCTGCATCGAGGGTGGGGCGCAGGGTCGGCAGGATGGCTTCAACCGCTCCGGTGTAGAAATGTACATTGGTAATCCCATTGATGGCGACATTCGCTTGCCCATCCTGCACGGCCTGCGGATTCTGCTCAATGGCAAGCACCTGCCGGACATGGCGGGCCAACGGCAATGCGAACGCGCCAACGCCGCAGTAGGCATCCAGTAGGGTCATGTCGGCGTGCGGTGCAAGCATGCGCTGGATCACGCCGAGCAGCACCTCTGCCTGTGCCGTGTTGGTTTGGAAGAAGCTGAAGGGTGAAAGGATAAAGGTGATCCCACCTAGCTCCTCGTGCAGGGTCACTGGCTCATCCGGCGCAAGGGCAACCCCCGCTAGCGCAGGCACAAAGCTCTGCCAGCGCACGGCAAACCGCCGATGCACACGGGCGGGGCGGGGCAGATCAAGCAGGGCTGCCACCACATAGCCCGCTGCGGCACTGCCCCGCAAGAGCACCCCGCCGGGCAGTGGCTCGGCTTGCTCAAGCACATCCTCAATGGCAATCCGCATGCCGTGTAGGGCGGCATTCAGTGCGGGCAGGAGCGTGGGATCGGCGGGCAGATCACGCACCTGCTGCGTGCCCATTGCATAGTAGCCAATCTGCAATGTATCTGGGTGCTGCCCAGCAAGGTGGAGGCGGGCGGTGTTGCGGTAGTTCCATAGCTGTGGGGCAGGGAGCATAGGGGCGATGGGCGGCTCGGCAAGGCGGGCGAGCTTCTGCACCTGTTCACGTAAAATAGACTGCTTGAACTGGAGCTGGGCTGGGTAGGCGATGTGCTGCCAGAGCAGATGATCGGCATGCGGCAGGCGTGGCACAACTCGCTCTGGCGCAGGTGCGTAGACCTCTAGCACATGCCCGCGCATGTAGGCCGCAGTTTCCTGCGTGATCTGCACCAATACCCGTTCGTGGGGGAGTGCCCCCGCGACAAACACCACTTTGCCTGCGCTACGGGCAACGCCTGTGCCGCCCTGCGCCATACCGGTGATCGTTAGTTCCAATGTTGCTGGCACGGTTGTGCCTCCTGTCTGCTTCTGCCAACCCTTGTACGCGATCCCGCGCACGTTACGCAGTTATGCAAATGGCAATGGATCGGCACTGAACTGGTCATGCACTTCCTGTAGCTGAATGTCGCGGTAGCGGGCATAGTAGCTGCGCGTGACTTCAACGCTCCGGTGGCGGAGAATCTGCGAGACTTCCGCGAGGTCTACCCCTTCGTTGAGGAGGTGGTAGCCGACGAAGTGGCGGAAGGTGTGCGGTGACGTTTGGCGCAACAGATCGGCTTCGTCGTGCTTGCCCTCGATCACCATCCGCTGGGCTACCATTTCGGCGGCCTCGCGCACGATGCGCCAGCCGCTTGAGCGGCTCAGGCGTGCGCCGGCTGTGCGCCGATCATACGCCTCAAAGAGGGGTGCTGCGGCGGGCGGGTACTCGCGGGCTTCGAGGTAGGCAGCGAGGGCTTGCTCGGCACTGCGGCGCACGAAGATCACGCCTTGCCGCCGCCCTTTGGCATAGACTGGGGCCCGGCTGAGGATGTGCCGATCCCGACATACGTCGCCGATATTCAAGCCGAGTGCTTCTGAGATGCGTGCCGCCGATGAGAAGAGCAGATGCAACAGCGCGGCATTGCGGAGCCGGATGAGGCGCAGGCGAGCAGTGCGGTCGCCATCGGGGGGCGGGCGATCATAGTAGGCAACCACCCGCCGCAAGTCGGGCGGCGTTGGGGCGACTGGTTCGGGGAGGCGGGGGAGGATGCGGGCCAGCTCAGCGCGGGCAACGCTGGTGGTGAAGGCGAGTGCGCCGTAGCTCTCGATCAGCGTGAGAAAGCCGAGCAGGGGACGGGTATAGCTGTGAATCGAACGCGCAGCCAGCGGCGTTGCGGGGGTCGTCTGGGCTGCTGCGCGTTGCGATAAATTATAACTACGTGAACGCAGCAGACGCACATAGAGGAGCAGGTCATCGAGGGTGAGGGTGGCAACGGTGGGCCGCGCTTGGCGTTCAAGCCAGCGCAGGAAGAGTTCCAGTGCCGTGCGGTAGCTGTTGATCGTTTGGCGCGAGTGGTGGCGTTGGTCTTCTTGACGGGCGGCATCCTGCTGATCGTGGGCAAATTCCAAGTCCAGCGCATCTAGCCCAGCGGTCTCTAGGCGAGCCAGCCAGATCTGCCCCGCCAGCACTAGGGGCATCTCTGGGGTGATTGGCTGGTGCGCGAGCTGTACTAACGCCGCGAGTGTGTGGGGGGGGACATGCTCAGCCGTCATACAGGGCCTACTCCGAGAAACTGGCGCAGATCATGCACGAGTGGCTCTAGCTGTGGATATTCCGGCTGGCTATCTTTGTAGCTGTGGGTGATGCGTTGCACGCTTCCGGATGGGAACACCACCGTCACCCACGAGCGGCGATGCTCGTGATCGCGCAGGATGCGGTAATCGGAGGTGCGTTCGATCCGAACCGCGCAGGGCGTTTCGGGCATCACCTGCTGCCCCATAATGCGCTGCTTGATCATGACAAGAGGGCCGTCCGAGCGGTCAAATTCCCATCGCCGCACCTGTAGTGCAATCTGGGCATGGCCGATAGCAATCAGCACTGCACCAGCTACCACGTTGAGGAATTCATGCTCCACCTGCTGGTTTTGGCGCAGCGATAATGTGCGCCCTTGCGGGTTTTCGAGATAGCGGGCGATGCGCGTTGCCAGTACTTGCACCTTGCCAAATTCAGCACTGTAAAAGTAGGGCACGATCACCTCGCCTTGATCGGCAACTAAGACGATCTGATCGCGGCGCACCTGAAACCGCCCCGTGCCGATGGTGGTAGCTTCGGTAACATACACTGCTAGCACATTGGTGAGTTCGGTGGTATATACGCCCGATAGGCGATGCTCTTCGATGAGGCACGTCACCGAACGATTGGCAACTGGGCTACACGTCAAGGTGGTGTACTCAATGACATAGCTGATCGAAGCTAAGGCAATAATGCCTAACACGATCAGCAACCCTCCGAGCAAGATGTCGTTGCGAAGGGTGCTGTTGCGAACAATAAAAGTTGTTTCGGTTCGTTCAAACAGTTTCACGCGGTAAGCCTACGTGATTAGCACTCTGTTTTGACATGATACCAGATTCTTGGAGGAGCGTGGACAGGGGAAAGCGCGGGAAGCTCGACCAGCACATCTCTGGGCGTTCTTTTTGTTGTCAATTGTTTGAGCATATTTTTACTTGCCTAGGAATACTCCGTATGCTATAATTTGTATAAAGCTGGCGGAACCGTATCATTCGTCCACTCGCTTACCTATTGCAACGTAGGCTTAGCTGGTACGAGTGCCGGATAGCACATTGGGCAGCTCATGCTTGCCCGTTTGGATTGTATCTTTTGTTGCCCTGCTGAAAGACGAAATAGTGAAACAAATGCAGCGAATTCTGCTGGGGTAGTCAAGCAACGCAGGCTTTCATATGGGGGGGCGCATTTTGTCGGGTTCTCTGCGCCACCCCCGCTTCACATTTAGGGTGTATCTCCTTGCGGCACTTCCTGCACTATGGGGGGCGTGCCGTTGGTGCTATCTGGGGCATGTATACCGTTTGAATCACGTGTGCCATTCCAGCCGTTTGGCGCGGGTAATCGCTGCGTTCTGTGTCCATTGCGGCTGACCCGCATTGCCTCTAGCTCAGCGAGCGTGCCAAGGGTGATCTGTCGTGCTGTCGGCACAATCCGTTTGACTAAACCCGATAGCACCCGTCCGGGGCCAATCTCTACAAACGTTTGGATTCCGCGAGCAGCCATGCTTTGCACACTGGCAGTCCAGCGCACCGGCGCGTCAATCTGGGCTTCTAATTCGCTGCGTACTTCGTTGGCCCGCTGCACTGGCGCAGCATTAACATTGCCAATCAAGGGGATGCGTAGATCGTTGAGTGGGGCGGTATGCAGGAACTGGCGCATCTTCTGGGCAGCGGCGGCCATTAGGGGCGAATGGAAGGCTGCACTCACTCGCAGCGGAAGGACTCGCCGTGCGCCGTGCTGGCGGGCCAGTGCACTGGCTTGCTCGACTGCATGGGCCGCCCCGCTAATCACGAGTTGATCGGGCGTGTTATAGTTGGCAATCACGACCATGGCCCCTAGCTCAGCTTGGACTTGGCGGCAGACGTGATCGAGAGTCAGCTCATCCAGTCCAATCACAGCTGCCATCGTGCCTTCGTGGGCGGCGGCCATTAGCTCGCCGCGCCGCCGCACCAGCCGCAAGGCGGTTTCCAGATCGAGGCTCCCGCCCGCGACCAGCGCAGAATACTCACCGAGACTATGCCCTGCCACCGCGTGGGGGGCCAACAGATCAGGCAATAGCTCCACGTCGGCGTGGGTATGTAGTGCCCGCAACGTTGCAATGCTTGTCGTAAGGAGGGCGGGCTGGGCATTCTCGGTTGCCATCAACTCCGCTTCAGGGCCTTCAAAACAGAGCCGCGTTAAATCAAAGCCGAGAACCTGATCGGCCAGATCAAATACCTCGCGGGCGGCTGGTTGGTGGTCATACAGATCCCGCCCCATGCCCACGTACTGTGAACCTTGACCGGGGAAGATCCACGCCGTTTTCATGCTTGCTCTCCTCGTATTCAGCATATTCTCGAGCCATTATTGGGGCACGCTCACGGTTCGAAGGTTGTAGGCACACCCCAGCGTACCACCGCCGATGCCCACGTAAAGCCACCCCCGAACGCACTCAGTAACACGCGGCTGCCCGACGTGAGCCAGCCTGCTGCTGCTGCTTCGCAGAGCGCGAGCGGAACCGATGCGGCGGAGGTGTTGCCGTAGCGTTCGAGATTCACAAAAATCCGTTCGCGGGGCATCCTGAGGCGGTTGGCAAGCGCATCAATAATACGGATATTCGCTTGATGGGGGATCATGACATCAATTGCATCAATCGTCAAGTCTGCTGCGGCAACCGCTTCGAGCGCGGAGGAGGTCATCTCACGCACGGCATGGCGATAGACTTCGCTGCCGTTCATGGTGAAAAAGTGGGCCCCCGCGTCGAGCAGTTCGGGGGTGAGCGGCTGGCGTGTGCCGCCTGCGGCACGCACCATATGCGGTTCGTGTTGCCCCGCCGAGCGCAGCACTGCGCTTAGCAGGCCGAATGGTTCTGGGGTAGCTTGCAACACCACCGCGCCAGCTCCATCGCCAAACAAGACACACGTTGCACGGTCGTGCCAATTGAGGATGTGGCTAAACAGATCGGCAGCAATGACCAGCACCGTGCGGTGTGCACCACTCTGGATCATGCGCGTGCCAACCGTCAAGCCATAGACGAAGCCACTACACGCCGCCACCAGATCGAATGCGCCCGCGTGAGGTAAATGGAGATTGGCTTGCACGGTACACGCGGTAGCAGGGAAGAGCCGATCTGGAGTGCAGGTGGCGAGGATCACCAGCTCGATTTGCGCTGGATCAATGCTGGCTTGGGCTATCGCCTGCTGGGCAGCGGCGGTTGCCAAAACGGAGGTATACTCATCAGGCGCAGCAAGCCGTCGCTGCACAATGCCGGTGCGTGAGCGAATCCACTCATCCGAGGTATCAACCAGTGTGGTCAGTTCAGCATTGGAGACCACTCGCGCTGGTACGGCCATGCCCCAGCCGGTAATCGCTGCATAGTGCTGCATGCGCGTTTGGATGTGCCACTCTCATCACAAGCTCACTCGCAAGATGCTGAAGGTGTTGTTCTCGCCACGCGAGGAGCATTGGGATCACGCTATACGCAATGCGGAACGAACGTTCTAGTCGTTATCGCGCGAACGGACAACCAGCACTTGTCGCCCACGATAGTAGCCACATACTTTGCACACCCGATGCGGTTGCATCATACTGCCACAGTTAGAACATGTCACCAGATGCGGAGCTTTCAGCACCTGATGGCGACGGCGATGGCCACGCTGGTGGCGCGACACTTTATGTTTGGGCAGGGCCCCCATAGTTGTCTCCTTCCTTATTCACAGGCTTTTGGGCTAACTTCTTCCAATCACGGCGCATCCCGCTCTAGCGCGGCCTCATTTCTGCTCCGGTGCAGATGGGTGGTGGAGCAATGCCCGCAACACCGCTAGCCGTGCATCACTCCCTTCAGCAATATCGGCGGGGTCTTCGGCATCATCGCCAACGCTATAACTGACGGGCTGATGCCGATAAGCTGGACTGATCGGCTTGATCGGCAATTCGAGCAGCGTGTACTCGCGGATCACCTCGCCAATGTCGGCCATATGCGAGCCATCGAGCCGAAAGTCTTCAGCATCGGCAAGCTGCGGCACAGCTGCGCCAGTGAATATATCTACGACTGCGTGCATCTCTTCACGCACATCAATGGCGATCACGGCATCGAAGGGTTCGAGCGAACGCACGCATGTCAAGGTAACAATTCCTTGCGATCTGATCCACGCAAACACGCCTGAAGCGGTGCGAGTAAACTGCACCGCGCCACTAATCTCGCGCAGATTGAGCTGCTCATCAAGTGCGAGCTGCGGCTCCTCGAAGGTGTAGCTGCGTTTCGCGCCGATTGGCTCGCGGAGTAATTGGGCTACATTGAATTTGAGGGTAGTCATACGGTGGGCCTTGCTAGATTACCCATGATAGCTGTTATTCGACGTGGCTCAGCGATTCAAGCCCATTCCGCACACTCGTCAACAGCTTCACAAGTTGTTCATCCAAATCTTCCAGTACCTCACGGGCATACACATCGGCTCCATTGCGGATTGCAATCGCTTCCTGCTCAGCTTGCAACAGTATCCGTTCGCGTTCAGCTTGCACTGCATCCAGCAAGCCTTGTTCGGTCAGCACTTGCTGTACCCGGGCTTGGGCTTCATTCAGCAGGCGTTCTTGCTCTTGCACCACGCGCCGCGCCTGCTTGATCTCATCCGGCACAGCAACCCGCATTTTGTCCACAATATCGAGAATCTTGTCTTCGTTTACCAGCACCATGCCAAATGGCAACCGCCGCCCATCCGCCAGTACATCCTCAAGTTCATCAATCAGTTCATCGAGGCTGCTGTCACTCACTCTCGCACCTCTGCCGGCTTCCTACTCAGCGTGTCCAAATTTGCGCCGCAGTGCTCGGACTACATGCGCCGGAACCATATTACCTACATCGCCGCCAAGCGTTGCGACTTCGCGCACGATGCTGGAACTTACGAATGAGTATTGCGGACTCGCCATCAAAATCACTTGCTCAATGTCTGGATTGAGGGCTTGGTTCACATGGGCGATCTGCTTTTCGTGCCCGAAATCAATCACATCCCGTAAGCCGCGCACAATCACTCGGGCCCCAATCGCCTGTGCATACTCAACGGTGAGGATTGAATACGCCCGCACCGTAATGGTCGGGTAGGCTTGCACCGCTTCGCGCATAAGCGCAACACGCTCTTCCGTTGAGAACAGCAGCCGCTTGTTAGGGCGATCAAAGACGGCGACTACCACGTGATCAAAAATACGCGCCGCCCGCACCGCCGTATCAAGATGTCCAAACGTAACCGGATCAAAGCTGCCCGGATAGAGTGCGATCATCTACCAATCCTTCTATCTGCTCACCGTGCGCGGGTTGATAGATCGAGAAACACGAATCTCCAAGCCGCCGAAACTTGCATCGTTGCCAGTGCAGATAGCCATCTGCGAGTGGTACGCGAGGCGAGTGCCCGACCACTAGCAGCCCATCAGAAGTGCTGATAGTGCGCCCGATGATTTGCTCAATCGTGCGCTCAATGTTTGGATCAGCATACGGCGGATCCATAACGATCAAGGTGTACAGTACATCTGGCGCAGCAACGCGCACAAATCGCTCAACCGGCATGCAATGCACCCGTGCCCGCTCGATCAGGTGCGTATGCGCTAGATTCTCGCCGATGATGCGGCACACGTTGGCATTCTGCTCGACGAAATCGGCGAAGGCTGCGCCCCGCGATAGGCATTCGATGCCAAGTGAACCCGTGCCAGCATACAGATCCAACACGCGCCCATGCAAGGCATCGTAGCCTGCGAGCACCGAAAAGAGGGACTCTTTCACCCGATCTAGCATGGGGCGCGTGCCCGTGCCGCGCGGGGCTTTTAAGCGGTGCCCTTTTGCTGTTCCAGTGATAACGCGCATGTGCGTACAACAACTTTCCGCGCATTGTAGCACGGCTTGAGGCAATCTTCAAATTGCCCTCGCTACCGCTTGGTGTACTGCGGCCGCTTGCGGGCCCGCTTCAAGCCCACCTTCTTGCGTTCTTTCGCTCGCGGATCGCGGGTAAGCAGGCCGGCCTGCTTCAGTGCTGGGCGATACGCTTGATTAAAATCGAGCAATGCCCGTGCCACCCCATGCCGCACCGCAATAGATTGGCTGACCGTGCCACCGCCGTGCACCTTCACCATCACGTTGAAATTGCCCATCGTACCGGTCAGTTCGAGCGGGTAACGAAGGGCCTGCTGCACCACGTCGCGGCTGTTGAAGTAATCCTCTGGGGCTTTGTCGTTGACGACATATTCGCCCGTGCCGGGAAATAGGCGCACCCGTGCGACCGATGTTTTCCGCCGCCCAGTGCCTTGATAGTAGCGTTTCTCTGTTGTCATAGCTCTCTTGCTCTCCTCTATCGGCGCGGGCTACCCGCGCACACGCGGCTGATAGACTCGCGGCTGTTGGGCAGCATGCGGATGATGGGGCCCCGCGTAGATGCGGAGCTTGGCAAGCAGGCTGCGCCCAAGCCGCCCTTTGGGCAGCATGCCCTTGACGGCAAGGCGCAGAATGCGATCCGGATGCTTAGCACGCATCATCTTGTAGGGAATCTCGCGCAGGCCACCGGGGTAGCCGGAGTGCCGATAATACATCTTCTGCTCTTCTTTGCGCCCAGTCACCCGAATCTTCTCTGCATTGACGACCACCACAAAGTCGCCACCATCCATCGAAGGCGTAAAGGTTGGCTTATGTTTGCCGCGCAGCAAGGTTGCGATCTGGGTTGCCAGCCGCCCTAGCACCAAGCCACTGGCATCTACCACATACCAGTCGCGCTGCACTTCTGATGCTTTCTGTGAATATGTTTTCATATCTATCCTCTCCTGTCTGGATGAGCCAGCTCTGCACCGACCGGATTGGGCAGGGCCTCGTGAGCATAGCCCACTGCCATTAAGGTCAAGCCATGGGCGGCGGCTGTGGGGCCGGCCCGTTGCCGATCTCGGCTCTGGAACACCTGCTCAAATCCGCTGAGCGTGAGGTGCTGCCGCCCCACTAACAGCACCGTGCCCACAATATTCCGCATCATATGGCGTAAAAAGCCATTGGCAACAAAATCTACGGCGAACAAGTTGCGCCCGTAGCCCGTGACCCACTGGCCGGTTGACCGCCAGCAGTGGCGGATGGTGCTCCCAGTGTAGCCGTGCAACGCGGCAAATGCGGCAAAGTCGTGTTCGCCTTCAAGCACCTGCAACGCTGCCTGCATTGCCGCTACATCGAGCGTTGCCGGATGGTGGAGCACGTAATGGCGTAGCTGTGGCAGCGGTACGCGCTCCGGGTCAATCAGGTAGCGATAGTAGCGCCACCGCGCACTGAAGCGAGCGTGAAAATCCGGCTCCGCATCCCATGCCGCCAGCACCACCAAATCCTCCGGTAAGAGCGCATTGAGCGCACGTTGGATCGTCTCTGCCGGGTGGCTGGTGATGGTCTCAATGTGGGCTACTTGCCCTTGGGCATGCACCCCTGCGTCGGTACGCCCCGCAAAGGTTGCCCGCACCCGTTCTTGGGCAAGCCGCATCCACGCCAATTCTAGCTCTGCCTGTACAGTACGCCCAGTGCGCTGCCACTGCGATCCGGCAAAGCGGGTTCCATCGTAGGCAAGGCGCAGCGCAACTTTCCGCATCGTTGCTTCCTACGTTCATTAGCACATTGGCTCAGAGCAGTTCGATCTGAGCCATCTCCGCTGCATCGCCTAAGCGCGGGCCGAGCTTAATGATGCGAGTATACCCGCCCGCACGGGTGGCATACTCCGTTGGGGCAAAGGTGAATACCTTCCGCATCGCCTCTTTGCTGGCTAGCTTCGAGAGCACCATGCGCCGGTTGTGGGGCGTATCGGTGCGGGCAAGGTTCAGCACGCGCTCAATCTCTGGCTGCACCGCTTTGGCTTTGGGCAGCGTCGTCTTGATCTTGCGATGCTCGATCAAGGCAATCATCAGATTGCGGAGCAACGCCTTGCGATGCTCATACGAACGCCCTAGTTTATGTTTTGATTTCTGGTGTCGCATGTTATTGGTTCCTCAGGCAATACAACACCACCCCACAGCCCGCTGTGCCCGCCGGGCGGGCGCAGCAGCCCTGCCGGATGGTGTTGCCGATACCTCTTCGTCTTAGCGATCCTCGCTGCTTTCCTCATCGGCTGCACGACTGGTACTCGGCACTGGAGGCGGCCCGTAGCCGCCGTTCCCGCTAGCGGTTGGCAGATAGCCCCGTTCAACCAACCGGTCACGAATCTCTTCCATTGATTTCTGCCCTAGATTGCGTACCGACAGCAGGGCTTTCTCATCCATCTGCAACACCTGCCCGACTTTGGTAATATCGGCCCGCTTGAGGCAGTTGTAGGTGCGGGTCGAGAGATCAAGGTCTTCAATCGGCGTATCGTAAATATCGGGCGGGATCGTCAGCCCAATTGGTGCACTCGGTGCATCCACATCATGAGCCAAGCGGTTGAACTCGGCCACCGATTGGTAGTATTGCACCAGCACCTGCGCGGCGTGGCTGAGGGCATCGCCCGGCTTCACCGTACCATCCGTCCAGATTTCGAGGAGCAGGCGGTCGTAGTCGGTGGCCTGCCCAATGCGCGTATTCTCAACGATGTAGTTGACTTTCGGGATGGGGGTGAAGATCGCATCTACCGGAATCTCACCAATCGGCAACGTATCGCGGTTATCTGCACTCAGATAGCCGCGCCCACGCTCCACCGTCATTTCAATGTCAATCCGTGCCGTATCACTATCAAGCGTGCAGATGTAGTGATCGGGGTTGGCTAGCTCAACGTTGCTAGGCAGATCCACATCGCCGGCCCGCACTACGCCCGCGCCCTGTTTCGAGAGCACGACCTTAATCGGACGCTCTGCATATGAACGCATCCGGATGCCTTTCACATTGAGCACCACTTCGGTAATATCTTCGCGCAGCCCTTCAATCGTAGCAAATTCGTGAAAGACCCCATCTATTTTGATTTTGGTAACCGCCGAGCCGGGAATAGAGGAGAGCAAGACCCGCCGCAGGGCGTTGCCGAGCGTATGCCCATAGCCCGGATCGAGCGGTTCAATCTTAAAGCGACCATAGTTTTCAGCCGCCTGCACAACTTCGATTTTTGGCATGGCGATGTCAAGCACAGGATCGCCTCCTTTTCTGAGCGGAACCAGAACCCAACTCTCGCTTGCTGCGAGGAGCCGTGCCGCCGCATATGCCTTCTGGCCCAACTCGTGTCATGAGATTAGCGGCTATAGTATTCCACGATTAATTGTTCGTTAATCCCCTGCTCCGCATCTTCGCGGCGCGGCAGGGCCAAGATTTCGCCGGTCATTTCGGTCGCATTCAGGCGCAACCATTCCGGTGGGCGATAGCGGCTCAGCTCGTTGCCGTCGGCCAAATTCTTGAAATAGGTGCGCTCGCGGCTCTGTGGGCGTACCGTAATCACATCGCCCACGCGCACCGAGAAGGACGGAATATTCGTCTTGCGCCCATTCACAACGATATGCCCATGCGTTACGATTTGGCGTGCTTGCGCCCGTGTCGTTGCAAAGCCTAGCCGATAGACAACGTTATCCAGCCGCCGTTCCAGCAGGCTCAGCAAGTTTTCGCCGGTTACGCCTCCCATCCGCGAAGCCCGCTCGAACACGCGCCGAAACTGCTGCTCGAGCAGGCCATACATATAGCGGGCTTTCTGCTTTTCGAGCAGCTGCTGCCCATAGTCAGACATCTGCCGCCGCCGCGCATTGGGCCCATGCTGGCCCGGCGGGAAGGGGCGGCGATTGTAGATGCGCTGACCTTTCTCCGTGATCCCAATTCCTAAATGCCGGCTGACTTTGCCAACCGGTCCACGATAACGCGCCATAGTGATTCTCTACTCCTGCATGCTCAAGGCTGCCGCCTAGCGCAACGTCTATTGCGCCGCTTGAGAAGGAGCGGCACAGCCATGCCCTGCTGCTTGGATTACACCCGTCGCCGCTTTGGCGGGCGACAGCCATTGTGTGGCAATGGGGTGACATCGGTGATTGCCGTCACATTTAGCCCCGCTGCCTGCAACGAGCGCACCGCCGCCTCGCGCCCAGAGCCGGGCCCCCTAACAAATACTTCAACGTTCCGCATGCCGTTTTCCATCGCCTTACGGGCAGCAGTTTCAGCAGCCACTTGGGCGGCGTAGGGCGTGCTTTTGCGCGAGCCTTTAAAGCCAGAACCGCCCGCACTGGCCCAACACACGACAGCACCCTGCGGATCGGTGATGGTTACAATCGTATTGTTAAACGTGCTTTGCACATAGGCTAAGCCACGCGGAATGTTTTTCCGTTCACGCTTGCGACTTCCACGCTGCCGACGGGCGGTTGGTTTTTGCTGCTTTTGCGGCATGTCTTACTCCTCTTCGCGTTCTCCTACAGACACGCACTTACTTCTTCGTCTTCTTCTTAATACCGATGGCCTGCCCCTTACGCCCACGCCGTGTGCGGGCGTTGGTGCGTGTGCGCTGTCCCCGCACGGGCATGCCGCGCCGATGGCGCAAGCCGCGATAGCAGGCAATGTCCATCAGGCGTTTGATATTCATTTGCACCTCGCGGCGCAAGTCCCCTTCGACGAGATACTCCCGCTCAACCACCTCACGCAGGCGGGCGATCTCGTCCTCAGTCAGATCACGCACCCGCGTTTCTGGGTTCACATTGGCGCGGCTGATGGCTTCTGCACCATTCGTGGGGCC
Organism: uncultured Chloroflexales bacterium; assembly: GCA_937967405.1. Classification (GTDB taxonomy): domain Bacteria; phylum Chloroflexota; class Chloroflexia; order Chloroflexales; family Chloroflexaceae; genus JAAUTZ01. The sequence continues at coordinate 29,868 of CALCJV010000127.1, forward strand.
AATCCCATAGATATAACGAATGGCAATATTCAGCTTTTTGTTGCGTGGAATATCCACGCCCGCAATTCGTGCCATACGGCTCTATCCTCTCCCAATTCTTGCTACCACTGGGCCGCCCTTGGGCAGCTCTGCTTTAGCCCTGCCGCTGCTTGTGCTTGGGGTTGCGGCTACAGATGACGCGGATGACCCCTTTACGTTTGATCACTTTGCAATACTCGCAGCGTGGCTTGACTGATGCACGCACTTTCATGGTCATTCTCCTTGCTGGTCGTCTGCCAGAGTTGCGCTTGGCACACCCTCCAGCAATGGTATTGCGCCCGCATTTGTGGCGCAGCTGCCGTGTGGTTGGTATGCGGCTACTTATACCGATAGGTAATCCGCCCGCGAGTCAAATCGTAGGGCGAAAGCTCCACCAAAACGCGATCACCTTTCAGAATACGAATGTAGTTCATCCGCATCTTGCCTGAGATATGAGCTAAGACTTCGTGCCCGTTGTCCAGTTCCACGCGAAACATCGCATTCGGCAATGGCTCGGTTATCGTCCCTTCAAGCTCGATCACGTCTTTCTTCTTCGTCATACCACTCCCTTGGGCAGCTCCAATCATTTATGCCATTATCCTGTCTAGCACCTGCAACAGGTCGTTGGTTACCTGCTCCATCGTCTGCTCCCCATTGATCGGATGCAGCACACCGCGCTGATTATAGTAATCAATCAAAGGCGCAGTTTGGGTATGGTATACCTTGAGCCGATTGCGAACGGTTTCTTCCTTGTCATCCGCTCGCTGCACAAACTCATCGCTGTCCGAAATATCGTTGCCTTCCGCATCGCGCGGCGGATCAAAGTATTTATTATACACCATTCCGGTAACTTTGGATGAGATACGCCCACTGATTCGTTTGACCAGCACCTCATCATCTACGGTAAACAATACCACGCCGTCAATCTGGGCTGAGCGGGCGGCGAGGGTCTCATCCAAAGCGCGTGCCTGTTCCAGCGTGCGCGGGAAGCCATCAAAGATCACCCCTGTCGTAATGTCGGGCTGATCCAGCCGCTCCAACAGCATATCAATCACCAGCGCGTCGGGCACGAGTTCGCCCGCATCCATGTAGCTCTTGGCCTTCAGCCCTAGCTCAGTGCCCTGCTTCAATGCCGCCCGAAACAGGTCGCCCGTGGAAACGTGCACCAAGCCGGTACGCTCAACGGCAACTTGGGCTTGCGTCCCTTTGCCGGCTCCCGGTGGCCCGATAAAGATAATGTTTTTCATGGCTGACACTCCCTAGTGTTGTCTGCACGCGAACTTGGCGTTCGTGTACGGCGATGTACCCCCGTCGCCCTACTTGGTAGGGCTGATAAATCCTTCGTAGTTCCGCATCACCAGCTGCGCCTCAAGCTGGCGCATCGTGTCAATCGCTACCCCGACGACAATCAGCAAGGCCGCACTGCCAATGCCGATCTGAATCCCAGTAACAGATTGGGCAATAAATGGGATGATCGAGATGAACCCCAAGCCCAATGCACCCACTAACGTAATCCGATTCAGCACACGCAGCAGGTATTCTTCCGTGCGCTTGCCGGGCCGAATGCCGGGAATAAAGCCGCCATTCTTCTGTAAATTCTCGGCAATATTCTGCTGCCCAAACAGCACCAGTGTGTAGAAGTAGGTAAAGCCAACCACTAGCACAAACAGCAGCGAGGTGTAGACAAAACCGCCCCCAATGCCGGTTGGGTTGAAGGTGTTGAAGAAGAAGCCCGCAATCGCATTGCCGATGCCCTCGCCACCCGGCCGGTAGAACCACGAGGCAACTACGCCCGGAAAGATGATCACACTCTGGGCGAAGATCAGCGGGATCATGCCGGCCATATTTACCTTGAGCGGAATGTAGCTGCTTTGCCCGCCATACACGCGGTTGCCGCGCACACGTTTGGCATACTGCACTGGAATGCGGCGTTGCCCTTCTTGCAGGAGAATAATCCCGATGATCGTCCCCAACCCGATGAGCAAGAACAAGATCAGCCCGACAATCGTTTCGGCTCCGCCCGTCTGCCCGATCTGGATGCCCTGTATCACGAGCGCGGGTACGCCAGTCACGATGCCACCAAAAATGATGATCGAGATGCCATTGCCAATCCCGCGTTCATTGATCAGTTCACCGAGCCACACCAACAGCATCGTGCCGGCCGTCATGGTGATAATGATCGTGAAGGTGGGCAGGAAGTTGTTCACAATATCGAACGGTGAACGGAACAGTGATTGGCCTAAGCCGAGACTGTTCTCTAGGGCGAGAGTTTGCCCATAGGCCTGCAAGAATGCCAGCGGGATTGTGAGCCACATCTGATACCGATTGAGCTTGATCCGCCCCTGCTCACCCTCTTTGGCAAGTTCCTCTAGGGCTGGCACAACCGGCTGCAAGAGCTGCATAATAATCGTCGCAGTGATGTAGGGATAGACCCCCATCGCCGCCACCGAGAAGTTTTGCAAGGCTCCGCCGGAGAAGATGTTCAAGAGCTGCGCGAGCTGGTTCTGGGACAACGCCGCCTGCAACTCTTGCAGCGTGGCAGGGTTGATGTTGGGCACTGGAATATGCGCGATCAACCGGAAGAGAAACAACATCGCAAGCGTGAACAGAATCTTCGCCCGAAGTTCGGGCAACAGCAGTGCCTGTCGGATGGCCTGTAACATGGACTCCTCCTCTGCCTAATCCTTTAGGCTTCCGCCGTTGCGGCTGCTTGGGCCTGCTTGCGGCGCGTGATCCGTGGGTTGGCTCCGCGTGAACGGCTGCGGCGCAGCACGAGCCATGGCACTTCCACCACGGTGCCGCCTGCGGCTTCGATCTTCTGCCGCGCACTGCCTGAAAACTTGTGGGCGTGAACTTCGCGCTTGCCACGCAGCTCACCATCACCGAGAATCTTGACCGGCATGGTCTTCTTGCGGATCACCCGCGCTGCCAGCAGTGTCTCAGGCGTGATCGGGGTATCCGCAGGCAGAGCATCCAAATCACTGATATTCACCACTTGATACTCGATCCGCCAGATATTGGTAAAGCCGCGCTTGAAGGGCATGCGCTTGACTAAGCGGTTCTGCCCGCCTTCAAAGGTGCGGTAGGGATTGGGCCCTGAACGAGCTTTCTGCCCCATCATGCCCTTCCCACCCGTCTTGCCTTTGCCAGAGCCATAGCCCCGCCCAATGCGCTTGCTCTTGCTGATCGAGCCGGGCGCGGGACGTAAATCATGCAGTTTCATTGGCTTCCTCATCCGTCACTGTTTCAACCACCACCATATGGATCACTTTGTTGATCATTCCTCGCACGGATGGGGTATCCGGCTTGACCACACTCTGATTGAGGCGGCGTAGCCCAAGGGCCCGAATGGTGTCTTTCTGATCGCGGCTGTAGCCGATCATGCTTTTCTTGTAAGTAATCCGTAATTTGCTCACGATACCACCTGCTCCGGCGCACGGCGGGCAACCCGTAACCACAGCTCACGCGGGGTCAAATCCCGCCGCTTGGCCATCTCTTCCAGTGAGACCATCCCAGAGAGGGCTTTGAATGTAGCCTTAACGACATTCACCGGATTGTTGCTGCCATACGCTTTCGTCAAAATATCTTTAATGCCAGCGGCTTCCAGCACTGGGCGCATCCCCCGTCCGGCGATCACACCCGTACCGGGCGTAGCTGGACGTAGCATCACCTTTGATGCAGCATAGGTTGTGACCACATCATGCGGTATCGTGGTATTGACGATGGGCACGTAGATAACGTTGCGCTTGGCAGCTTCAATCCCCTTGCGGATTGCGTCGGGCACTTCTGAGGCCTTGCCCATGCCAATCCCCACATGCCCTTTGCCATCGCCCACCACCACAACGGTGCTGAAGCCAAAGCGTCGTCCTCCCTTGACTACCTTCGAGACGCGGTTGATCTGGACGACACGTTCTTCAAGATCGAGTGTTTCTGGATTGATACGGTTTCGAACCACACTTATCTCCCATTCTGGATGCGCCTACGGCTGGGCAGCCGTAGCGCAGAACCGTCTAAAATTTCAAACCGCCCTCGCGTGCGCCATCGGCAACCGCCCGTACCCGCCCGTGATAGATGTAGCCGCCGCGATCAAACACGACTTCGTTGATCCCCGCTTGGAGGGCGCGTTCGGCAATCAGCAGGCCCACTGCGTGGGCCTGCTGTATCTTGCGCTGGGGGCCTGCTTCGTTTGGCAAGTGTTCGCGCTCAGCCCGATCCACCGTCGAGGCTGAGACGAGGGTATGCCCGACGACATCATCAATGATTTGGGCATAGATATGAATATTACTACGATAGACACACAGGCGCGGACGCTGGGCCGTACCGTGTACTTTCTTGCGAATGCGGCGATGCCGCTTGGCCCGCAAGTCGCGTGATGTTTGCTTTGCCATTGTCGTTCCTTAGCCTTCGGCGAGCCGGTTGCCCGCCTGCAATCAGCCCTACCAGTCGCAGGACTACTTCTTGCCCGTCTTGCCCGCTTTGCCCGCCTTGCGGCGCACCACTTCTTCTTTATACCGCACACCCTTGCCTTTGTACGGTTCCGGCGGGCGCAGCGAACGAATGATTGAGGCTTGTTCGCCAACTACCTGCTTATCAATGCCGCGCACATACAGCGCAAGCGGATCATTAGCACTCTTGCGCTCGCCGACGTGATAGGAGATGTTGGCTGGTGGTTCGATCCGCACCGGATGCGAAAAGCCGAGCTGCAACACCAGCGTCTTCCCTTCCAGCACGGCCCGATAGCCCACGCCGTTAATCTCCAACTCACGCTCCCAGCCCTCGGTCACCCCCTTGATCATGTTGTAGATCAGGGTGCGTGTCGTGCCATGCAGAGCGCGGTGCATCTTGCCATCGCTAGGGCGGCGCACCTCGATCCGCCCGTGCTCTTGCACCAGCTGCATATCGGGGTGGAGGTGCTGCGTGAGCTGTCCTTTTGGGCCCTTGACCGAAACAACATTACCCGTCCCAATCGTAACCTCAACCCCTTTCGGGAGAGGAATGGGTTGCTTTCCAATCCGCGACATTACACCACCTCCCGCTTACCACACATAACACAGCACTTCGCCGCCGACTTGCTGTTGCCATGCATCGTGCCCCGCCAGAATCCCCTTGGGCGTAGACAGAATGCTGAGGCCCATGCCACTCCGCACTCGTGGAATGTCGGCCCGCTTGGTATAAATCCGCAAGCCCGGCTTGCTCACTCGCCGCAGACCGGTAATTACCGGCTGGCGTTCGTCAGTATATTTCAGCGTCAAGATCAGCGTATTGTAGGGCTGACCCGACTGCACAGTATAATCTTTGATGAACCCTTCTTGCTTGAGCACCTTCGCAATGGCCAGCTTCATCTTGGATGCGGGCATCACAACGTGTGGATGCCGAGCCATGCACGCATTGCGAATGCGCGTCAACATATCACCAATTGGGTCATTTACGCTCACAGCGTTCCTCCTCGCACCACCGCAGGCTCTGGCTCGGTGGGTATTTGCCGCGCAACGCGCCGATCTTGGATCACCAGCTCGATTTCACCACACCCGGAATCAACCCCCGCGACGCATGTTCGCGGAAGCAGATGCGGCACATGCCAAATTTGCGAATGTAGCCCCGCGAACGCCCACACACACGGCAACGATTGTATTCACGGACCGCATATTTTTGCGGGCGTTGGGCTTTAACAATTAAGGCTTTCTTTGCCACGTCGCTTCTCCTATCAGTTCTCGGTAAAGGGCATGCCAAACTTCTTGAGCAACGCATAGCCCTGCTCATCGTTGCGTGCCGTGGTCACAATCACCACTTCCAGCCCGCGAATCTTATCTACTTTGTCGTAGTCAATTTCAGGGAACAGAATCTGCTCACGCAAGCCCAAGCTATAGTTGCCGCGCCCATCGAAGGATCGCCGACTAACGCCGCGAAAGTCGCGGATGCGGGGCAGCGCAAGGTTGATCAACCGATCCAGAAAATCGTACATGCGATCTCCACGCAGCGTCACCATCACCCCAATCGGCATACCTTCGCGCAGCTTGAAGCCCGCGATAGATTTACGGGCGCGGGTAATGACGGGTTTCTGCCCCGCCAGTGCCGTCAGATCGTTAACAGCAGATTCGAGGGCTTTCGCATTTTGAACTGCCTCGCCCACGCCGATATTGATCACGGTCTTGGTGATCCGCGGCACTTCCATCACCGATTGGTACTGGAACTCCTGCATCAGGGCGGGCGCAATCTTATTCAGATAAATCTCTTTTAGCCGTGCAGCCATCCTTACCTACTCCTCGTGATTGGGGGGGGGAGCTATGACGCACTGTGTGATAGCTGTCCCCGATCCGTGTATATCTGTGCCTTGTACTCAATCAATGGTGGCATCGCACGCTTTGCAGAAGCGTACTTTGCGCGGTCGCCCTTTATGATCCAGCTCCTCAAGGAAGCGTTTGCCTGTGCGCGAAGCCCGCCCGCAGGCTGGGCAGATCAGCATCACATTCGAGATGTCCAACGGGGCTTCCTTCTCAATGATCCCACCCGGCTTGCCCATGCCGCGCGGTTTGGTGTGCCGCTTCACAATGTTCAAGCCTTCCACCACGACACGCCCTTCTTTAGGAATAGCCCGCAGAATCTTGCCCCGCTTGCCTTTATCTTTGCCGGTAATCACCAGCACTTCATCACCGCTCTTGACATGCATCACAGCACCTCCGGAGCCAGCGATACAATCCGCATAAATTGCTTCTCGCGCAGCTCACGCGCTACCGGCCCAAAGATACGTGTGCCACGTGGCTGGTTTTCGCGCCCGATCAGCACGGCGGCGTTATCATCAAAGCGAATGTGCGAGCCATCGGGCCGCCCATACTCTTTAGCCGTCCGCACAATCACGGCGCGTACCACTTCGCCCTTCTTCACATTGCTGTTGGGCACGGCCACCTTGACGGATGCAACGATAATATCACCCACCCGCCCGTAGCGGACTTTCGAACCGCCGAGAACACGAATGCACATGATCTCACGTGCGCCTGAATTATCCGCAACTTTCAACCGTGTCTGTGGCTGAATCATACGTTATACCTCCTCGCCACGCTCAACAATTTCGACGACGAGCCAGCGTTTAGTCTTGCTCAGTGGGCGGGTTTCCTCGATCCGCACGAGGTCTCCGATCTGGCACGCATTGTCCGCATCGTGTGCGTGAAACTTGTGCGTCTTGCGGATAATCTTGCGATACAGTGGGTGCGGCTTCAGATAATCTACAGCCACCACCACCGTCTTATCCATCTTATTACTTACGACCCGCCCCACCTTCGTCACACGACGTACACGCGCTGGTGCGGTTTCGGTTTGTGTTGTCACGTCCAGTTCTCCCTCAACGTTAGGCAGCACCCGCCGCACTTAGGCTTGTTGCTTCAACGCCTCATTGATCAGTTCCCGCTCGCGTTGGATCGTCTTAATGCGAGCAATGTCGCGCCGCACTTGGCGCGGGCGAGCCGTATTGGCGAGTCGTCCCGACACTTTTTGAAAGCGCAGGTTAAACAACTCTTGATAACACTCCATCAGTCGCTCGCGCAGCTCGCTATCTTTCAAGCTCCGCAGTTCCTGTGCTTTCATGATCCTCTCCTACCAGTGCCAAATCTACAATCATTTCTTCGCGGCGCACTACCTTGCAGCGCGTTGGCAACTTTTGGGCCGCGCGGCGCAGAGCTTCCAGTGCGACTTCCTCGCGCACCCCCGCTAGCTCAAACATAATGCGCCCCGGCTTGATCACCGCGACATACTTATCTACTGAGCCTTTGCCACCACCCATGCGGGTCTCAGCTGGCTTCGAGGTAATCGGCTTATCGGGGAAGATGCGGATCCAGACTTTGCCACCACGCTTGACGTACCCAGTAACAGTACGGCGGGCGGCTTCGATCTGGCGGCTGGTGATCCATGTGCGATCCAGTGCCATCAAGCCGTATTCGCCAAACGCCACGCTGCTCCCACGATGAGCCAAGCCGCGATTGCGCCCGCGCTGCATCTTGCGATATTTCATTCGTTTCGGCATCAACATCGGTCATCTCTCCTTACGATCGGGTGCGCTGGCTGCTGCCAGCAATCTGACCGATCTGCTGCTCAACTTGGGCTTTCGCCAGTTGATCGGGGAAGACTTCCCCCTTATAAATCCAGACTTTCACCCCGATGCGCCCAACGGTGGATGCGGCATGCACCTGCGCGTAGTCAATATCGGCCCGCAGGGTGTGGCGCGGCACACGACCTTCACTCTCGGTGGCGATGCGAGCCATGTCGGCTCCGCCCAAACGCCCGGAAGTCTTGACGCGGATACCTTGGGCACCGAGCCGCATGGCCCGCTGCACCGCTTGCTTCATGGCCCGCTTGTACGAAACCCGCTTGTTGATCTGCTCGGCAATACTCTCGGCCACCAGCTGAGCATCGAGTTCAGGCTGATGAATCTCTTGGATATTCAACTTTACTTTCTTGCCGGTCTTTTTCTCAAGCGTTGCCTTAAGCTGATCAACATTCGTGCCCCGCTTGCCAATCACAATGCCCGGTTTGGCCGTATAGACGGTCACTTCAATCTTATTGGATGACCGTTCGATCTCGATCCGTGAGACTCCGGCATTCTGGAGTTCTTTATGAATCATGGCGCGTAGGGCAATGTCTTCGTGCAGTTGATCAGTGTAGTGTGCATCAGCATACCACTTCGACTGCCAATCTTTGATATAGCCCAAACGGAAGCCAGTCGGATGTACCTTACGTCCCATTACAAATCCTCTCCTCTGTGCCGGTTGGCCCTGCCTGCTCCGCAGGAGAATGCATGCCCACCCAACCCTACGCTTATCTTAGGCATAATCTTCGTGTCCATCATCCACAATCACCGTAATGTGGGTTGTTGGCTTCCGAATCTGGTCAATGCGCCCGCGAGCACGCGGCATAAACCGCTTCAGCGTGGGGCCTTGATCGGCATAAATCGTCTTGACGATCAGATCGGCGCGATCCATGTCGAAGTTGTTTTCAGCATTGGCCGCCGCCGACTTGATCGTGCGGGCAACTTCTTTGGCTGCTTTCTGCGGCATATAGCGCAAGATCGCTAGGGCTTCATCAACCGGCTTGCCGCGCACCACGTCTATTACGCGCCGGGTTTTATACGGCGAAATCCGAATATATTTTGTTACCGCTCGTGCTTGCATCAGCTGCGTATCCTTTCCGTGCCGATCTGGGCTACTTCATCTTCCCGCGCTTGTCAGCTTTCTTGCCGCCATGCCCACGAAAGGTGCGGGTCGGCGCAAATTCGCCGAGCTTATGCCCAACCATATTTTCACTGATGTAGACCGGCACATGCTGCTTCCCATTGTGGACGGCAATCGTGTGCCCGATCATCTGCGGGAAGATCGTTGAGTCCCGCGACCATGTCCGTAGCACACGCTTATCGCCAGCTCGATTCATGTCCTCAATTCGACCAAGCAGCTTCAGGTCTACATACGGGCCTTTTTTTGAAGAACGCGACATATCCTACTCCAGTTACTTCTTGCGTCGGCGGACAATGAACCGATCCGTGCGCGGGTTGTGGCGCGTTTTCTTGCCCAAAGCGGGCTTGCCCCACTTCGTCTTGGGCGGCATACCGCGTGGTGCACGCCCCTCACCACCGCCGTGAGGGTGGTCACGCGGGTTCATCACGGTGCCACGTACCACTGGCCGACGGCCTTTCCAGCGGGTGCGTCCAGCTTTGCCGATCCGCACGTTTTGGTGATCAACATTGCCGACTGTACCAATCGTTGCCATACAGTTAATGTGCACTTGGCGCGTCTCACCTGATGGCATTCGGAGCGTGGCATAGTTGCCCTCGCGGGCCATGAGCTGCGCCGATACCCCAGCACTGCGAACCAGCACGCCGCCGCGCCCGATTTGCAATTCAACATTGTGGACATCGGAGCCGAGCGGCACCGCCCACAGGGGCAGGGCATTGCCGGGCCGAATCTCGGCATCGGGCCCACTCATCACCGTATCCCCGACCGACAAGCCAATCGGAGCAAGGATGTAGCGTTTTTCGCCATCTGCATAATGGAGCAGGGCAATCCGCGCTGAGCGGTTGGGATCATATTCAATCGCCGCAACCCGTGCCGGAACGCCTGTCTTATTGCGCTTGAAATCTATGATACGATACTTGCGCTTGTGCCCACCACCGCGATGGCGGGTTGTAATCCGCCCCTGATTATTGCGCCCCGCCTGCTTCCGCAGCGGCTCAACCAGACGTGGCTCCGGGCGATCTTTGGTGATCTCCTCAAATGTCGAAACGGACATATTGCGGCGACCAGCCGATGTTGGTTTATAGCGTCGAATACCCATGCTTTCCTCATTTCACAGCCACGTCTGACGGTGTACGCCCGACGTGGAGCTATGGCTCTGCGCGGCTCTAGCCCTCAAACACATCTATTCGATCTCCGGCTGCCAGCGTCACTATCGCCTTTTTCCAGTTGCGCTGATAGCCGATAGCACGCCCACGTCGGCGCATTTTGCCGCGCACATTCATTGTGTGAACGTTGGTCACATTCACCTGAAAGATATTTTCAATCGCCCGCTTAATTTGAGCTTTATCTGCCGCACGGGCCACTTCAAAGGAATACTTATTGACTTCCATCAAATTGGTATTCTTCTCGGTAATGAGCGGGCGAATAATCACTTGATAATCATTCATCGCTGGTCGCCTCCGCTTCCGTCGTTGCCGCATCGGGAGCAGCGGCTGGTGCAGCACCGGCTCCGTTACGCACGAGCGTGATCTGCGACTCGGTTCCATCACCGAGATAGCGATCCACTACTCGTACCGCATCTACCAACATCAGCACGTTGTCGTGCGTCAGCAGATCAATCACATTCAGATAGTGCGCTAGCAACGTCTTCACGTAGCCCAAGTTGCTCGCGGAACGTTCAAGGTTCTCATGCCCCTGCTTGTGGTCAATCACGATCAAGGTTTTGCCTTCAAGCTGCTGATCTTCCAGCAACTCCAGCATGGCCCGTGTGCGTGGTGCATCGAAGTGCAGCGCATCTACGAAACGAATTTGCTCGAATTTAGCCGAAAGTGCAGAACGCACGGCGAGGCGGCGCATCTTGCGCGGCATCTGCTTCTCGTAGGAGCGCGGGTGTGGCCCGTGCGCGACACCCCCGTGACGGCGGTGCGAGGCCCGCACCGAGCCTTGCCGCGCCCGCCCAGTCCCCTTTTGGCGATAGAGCTTGCGCGTACTCCCAGCCACTTCACCCCGCCCACGAGTATTGTGCGTGCCAGCGCGGGCATTCGCCATTTGGCGGACATACGCTTGATGCATTACCGGCACGTTTGGCTCGATCCCGAAAATAGCATCATTGAGCGTAATCACACCAATTTGATCACCATCTTGATTGTAAAGCTTTGCTTCCATGTCTTCTTTATCCTCAGCGTTGCGTCTCCGCGAAGCGGTTGCTCCGCGACGGCCACGCATCCGGTTTCACGCGGGCGGCTCTGATCGGCACGCCGCTGGTTGGCTTATCCCTTGACCGCTTTCCGAATTTGAAGCAGCCCCGTGCGGGGGCCCGGCACCGCCCCGCGGATCAGCAGAATGTTCTTGTCAGGCAGGACATCTACCACTTCAAGGTTCTGGATCGTGCGCCGCTTGCCACCCATGCGTCCAGCCATACGCTGCCCTTTCCACACGCGGCCCGGGCTGTTGCCACCACCAATCGAGCCGGGTGCACGCAGACGGTCACTCTGCCCGTGCGTGCGGGGCCCACCCCGAAAACCGTGCCGCCGCACTACCCCTGCGAACCCGCGCCCTTTCGTCGTGCCGGAGACATCCACACGCTGCCCACGCTGGAACATATCCACACGCACAATATCACCGACGTTGTGGGCACTCACGTCATCCGCATTGAATTCACGCAGATAGCGCACGAGCACGTTCGCTGGCTTGAGATGCCCTTGCTGCGGCTTGGTGAGCTTGCGCTGAGGCACTTCTTCATAGCCGAGCTGGATCGCGTCGTAGCCATCTTTGGCCTTCGTGCGAATGTAGGTCACGACACACGGCCCCGCTTGGATGATGGTCACGGGAATGACCGTGCCATTCTCGCTAAAGATTTGGGTCATGCCGACTTTGCGCCCTATCAAACCTTTTACCATGATTCTTCCTCCACAGAGATCGGTGCAGCTTGACCGATCAGACTGTGTGTCTTATCTTGTCACGGCTGAGCGGTATCTGCCCGATGCAGAACCATCAGAGCTTAATCTCAATATCTACCCCCGCCGGTAGATTGAGCTTCATCAACGCATTGATTGTTGGCTGACTTGGGTCAATCACATCAATCAAACGCTTGTGCGTCCGAATCTCAAACTGCTCTTGCGAGTCCTTATCGATAAACGACGAACGGATCACGCTGAACCGTTCAATGCGAGTTGGTAGGGGCACGGGGCCGGAGACCTGTGCGCCGGTTCGTTCGGCTGCCTCAACAATTTGACGGGCAGACTGATCGAGAATTTTGTGATCATACGCCTTAAGCCGAATCCGCACTCTCTGCTTTGCCATTCCTTGCTTCCTCATTCCACATGCGGGCGGCGCACAGGTGCTACGTGCGCCGCCCAATTCGCAGGCTGTAGTCCTACTTGATAATCTTGGTCACGACCCCTGCGCCGACGGTGCGCCCGCCTTCGCGGATGGCGAAGCGCAAGCCCTCTTCAATCGCCACCGGCACAATCAGCTCAACCGTCATCTTCACATTATCGCCCGGCATCACCATCTC
>CALCJV010000128.1 GCA_937967405.1 uncultured Chloroflexales bacterium
CGGTGTAGCCAAAAGCCACCAACGTGCCAATGATCGGCACGATCAACAGCAGGCCTCCTACCAGAATCTTGGTGATCCACTTGTCGTCCTTGAAGGCAAAGCCAAATGCTTCGCCAATGTCAATGTGTACCGGATTATTCACGTTGCATACTCCTTATGCTTGAGGCCGAGTAGAGTTGTGTCTATCATACGGTTTAGCTTGCGGTAGGGTTGCATGGTTGGTTGCGGTCACGTTGTGGTTTCGCCCAACAGATAGCGGCGCACCATGCCCAAGCCCAGCGTGCCGATGAAGTTGAGGCCTTCGCGTTGGCGCAGATCGTAATACTGTTCTTGGGTCAGCGTGCCTTCGGGCGTGACCAGCACCACCACCACCATGTGGTAGCCGCGTTCGTCGGGGGTAGCAGCAAGTTCCACACCTAGCCCCAGCGTACTGCGCCAGTGGTCGCGGGCATTGATTGCGCCGGTGTGAGCGCGGGCAGTTACGCCTTCCGGTACGGGGCTATCGAGCGGGTGGATCGTCACCCCACGCAGCCGGTCGGTCGGGAGAATCGCTTGCCGCAGGGCGGTGTAGACCGGCGCGGCGACGTGCCCTTCATACAGGGCCAACGTGAGGTCGCGCTCGATCAGTAAGCGCACCACCTGCTGATCAAGCGTCTCGCTACCGATCAGCACCGTACCGAGCCGCGCTTCTAGCTCGGTGGTGACGCTATCGAGCATGGCTTGGGCGGCGGCGGGGCTATCCGCTTTCGCGCCAATGCGTAGCTCGTAGCGGGCTTGCTTGGCCGAGATGCCCACCGTCGGGTTGGCTTGCTCCATCAGATCGGCAATGCGCTCGCCGATCACACTTTCGCCTAGCCCGACGGCATGCAGCACCCGCACCAAGATCACCTCGCGCACGCCACGCTCGTCGCGCAGGTAGGGCTGCACCACATGCTCGAACAGATAGCGCATCTCGGCGGGCACGCCGGGCAGCACAATCACCGTGCCGTGTTCATCCTCGATCATAAAGCAAGGAGCCGTGCCTACCGGATTGGGGATCGGGCGTGCGCCCTGCGGAATGTAGGCCTGCCGCCGATTGCTCGCACTCATCGGGCGGCGCAGCGATGCAAAGCGGGCGGCAACCTGATCGTACAGCTCTTGGTGAAATTCAAGCGGGCGACCAAACGCTAATGCCACGCCATCGCGGGTGACATCATCTACGGTCGGGCCCATGCCGCCGGTGCAGATCAGCAGATCGGCGCGGCTGAGGCTCTCACGCACGCACGCCGCAATGCGCTCGGTATTGTCGCCAACGATGCCGGTGCGGTAGACATTCACGCCGATGCTGGCAAGCTGGCTGCTCAGGTAGGCGGTATTTGTATCTATAGTAGTGCCGAGCAGCAGCTCACTGCCAATCGCCAGAATCTCTGCATCCATTATAGGTGGGTATCCTTATCTTGCCTCATGGAAGCCTCGCCTGATGGATAGAACGCGGGGCAGAACCCCGCGCTCGCTTGGTTGCTACTCGACAGATGGTTGGCTGACACGTACTTGCCGCCTAGTAGTAGGGTGGGTAGTTGGTAGTGGAAAAGCTGGATGCAGGCTTCACTGGCGGGCTACTCAGCTTCTTGCGATACTCCGTCCACAGCTGCTGCTCGTGCTGCTCGGCGGCGGCTTTGCCTTCGGCCAGCGCGAGCTTGAGCCGCTCCTGTAAGCTCTCCCGATGCTCCTTGCCGGAACGCCGACTGAGCAGCATCACGGCGGCGGCACTTATACCCGCTCCGATCAATACGCCGATAACTAAGCGTCCCATGCGGCACTCCTCTGCTTCCATACGAACAATGTGTCGAACCCGCCAGACAGCCAAGTGGAGACTAGCGGTGCTCGTTGATCTCGGCTAAGGCCCGCTCCAGAAATGCATCTACCGGCATTGCGCCGAGATCCTCACCGGTGCGCGTGCGCACGGCAACGGTCGCTTGCTCCATCTCCTTATTGCCGATTATAAGCATATAGGGAACTTTTTGCAACTGTGCGGCGCGAATCTTGGCTTGCATGCGGTCACGGCTAGCATTCACCTCAACGCGCAGATCGGCGGCGGCAAGGCGGGCTTGCACCTGTTCGGCATAGGCGAGGTGGTTGTCGGTAATGGGGATCAGCACCGCTTGCACGGGGGCCAGCCAGAGCGGGAATGCGCCGGCGTAATGTTCGATCAGCACCCCGAAGAACCGCTCCATGCTGCCGAGCAGGGCCCGATGCACCATATAGGGGCGGTGTGGTTGTCCATCCTCACCGATGTACTCCATCTCGAAGCGTTCGGGCAGGTTGAAGTCAAACTGGATCGTACTGAGCTGCCACTCGCGCCCCAGCGCATCCGTCACCTTCAGGTCAATCTTGGGGCCGTAGAATGCGCCGCCGCCAGCATCCACGCTGTAGGGCAGATCGTGCCCCTCGATGGCTTTGCGGAGGGCGGCGGTGGCTAGCTCCCAATTGGCGGGATCGCCGACGTACTTGGCGGGCATCGTCGAGAGGTAGGCAGTGAAGTCGGTCAAGCCGAACGAGCGCAGGATGTAGAGCGAGAAATCCAGCGCACGGTTGATCTCGACTTCGACTTGATCGGGGCGGCAGAAGATGTGCGCGTCATCCTGCGTGAACCCGCGCACGCGGGTGAGGCCGTGCAGTGTGCCACTGCGCTCGTAGCGGTAGACCGTGCCGTATTCGGCGTAGCGTTGCGGCAAGTCGCGGTAGGAGCGGATGTGGTTTTTGTAGATTTGGATATGGAATGGGCAGTTCATCGGCTTAGCAAAGTAGGCTTCGCCGTCAATATCCATCGGAGCGTACATATTCTCCTTGTAGAAGCCAAGATGTCCGGAGGTTTCCCACAGCTGGGCCCGTCCAATATGGGGCGAATAGACCCATTCGTAGCCGTTTCGGAAGTGTGCTTGGCGGACGAAGTCTTCGGCAATGGCGCGGATACGTGCGCCTTTGGGATGCCACAGGATCAAGCCGGGGCCAACGTCATCGGAGATGCTGAACAGGTCGAGTTCTTTGCCGAGCTTGCGGTGATCGCGGCGGGCGGCTTCTTCGAGCCGCCAGAGGTATTGCGCTAGCTCATCGGCGGTGGGCCATGCCGTGCCGTAGATGCGCTGCAACATGGGGCGGTGCTCATCGCCGCGCCAATATGCCCCCGCGATGCTGGTCAGCTTAAACGCATCGGGGTTGATCTGGCCCGTGCGCTCAAGGTGCGGGCCACGGCACAGGTCTTCGAAGGTGGCTTGGCGATAAGTCGAGATCACTGTGCCACCCCCGTTGGCGTGTTCGCCATATTCGTCCTGTCCGGCGGCCAGCCCCTCAATCAGTTCGAGCTTGTAGGGCTGATCGGCAAACAGGGCGCGGGCTTCATCGGCACTGACCTCGCGGTAGATGAAGGGGTGATCCTCGCGGATAATGCGGCGCATGCGCGTTTCGATCTCGCTCAGGTCATCTGGGGTGAGCGAGCGGGGCAGATCGAAATCGTAGTAAAAGCCATTGTCAATCGGGGGGCCAATGGCAAGCAGCGCATCGGGGAATAGCTCGAGCACGGCTTGGGCCATAACGTGGGCAAGTGAATGGCGCAAACGATAGTTGGGGTCGCTCTCAGGTGTAACAGGCATCAGGTGCTCCTTTCTATTCTATGCAGGCTCGTTTCGGTTTAGGTTGGGCGGTGATACATTATTGTATTTAGCTAACGCTGGAGTTCCAGCACGATCTGGCCCTGTTCGACACGGGCTACGGCGACGCGCCGCCCTTGCTGCACGAGTTCATCATGCAGCAGTTGCTGGATCGGGGCGAGCAATGCGTCGGGGGCGAGCAGCGTGCCAGCTAGCCCCGCGAGGCGCGGGTTGTCCAACACGGGTAGCCCATTCTCAGCCCGCAAGTCGGCACTGCCCTGCACGTCTGTGCCAGCGACCCGCACCGTGACCCGGATGGTGTCCGGCACAAACTGCACGGTGAGCGACTCGGCGGGCGCAAAGCGGCTCCGATTGGCGGTGAGGTAGGCATTGGCTTGGGCCTCATCAATCACCAATACCCCATCGGGCGCGGCGGCAATCACCGTCGGGAGGATGCGCTCGCCTTGCTGCTGCACGTCTGGCGGCAGTACAATCCCAACCGGCCCAGTGGTGGCCCCAAGTTGGGTACTCACACGCTCGCCGACAGCACGGCTGAGGGGCACCCGCATGGCCAGCAGGTAGCCGAGCATGCAGCCCGTGAGCATGGCCAGTGGCACTAACAGGAGGGGCAGGCAGCCTCGCCAGCGGGCGCGGCGCGGGCGGCGACGGCTGGCCACTGGTGCGGGGTGGGGTGGGGGAAGCGGGCGATAGCCACTCATAGGCGCACTCCTTTCGGCCCAATTCAGCCCAGAATCGGCACACAAAAAAACTCCGTCCCTATACAGGACGAAGCAAAGGCTACGTGGTTCCACCTGTGTTGAGCCGCACCTACCTAGCCCGATCTGGCACGATCACGGGCGGCGGGCAAACTCCGCTTAGGGGCGCGATAACGGGCGCACCCGGTTGCCTTCGGCGGGCGCGGCGGCGCATCGCTTCGGCAACGGCTCAAAGGTGGTACAGGGTCGGTCACTACCGGATGCGCTTCCAGCCACGACGCATCCTCTCTGGGGCAGGGCAAATCCGCCTGCATGTCCTTCTCATCGCCGCATACAGAGGATATGCTCTGCATGCCTTAATTGTTTATGTACTAAGCAGTATTATACCATAGCGGGGCGCGGCTGGTCAACGCGCTGGAGCTGTACCGGTTGCGCCACCCTAATCATGGTACAATACAAATATACCGCTCAGGGAAACTCCTCCGCCACGAGCTTGTCTGGAGCCACTGTAAGCCACAGGAGATCAGTGTAT
>CALCJV010000129.1 GCA_937967405.1 uncultured Chloroflexales bacterium
CTGAAGTTAACCCATTCCATGTTAGCCTTCATGTTCTGCGTGCCCTTCGTGTTCTTCGTGATTGGCTTGGCTCGTCCTAGCACCTGCCCCCTGTCACCTGATCCCTAACCCCTGACACCTGCCCCCCTGCCACCTAATTCAGCACCACCAACTGCGCCGCCGCCTCTAGCTCCAGCCGCCCCGCCACCAGATAGCGGCCGTAGACAAGCAAGTGCGCGTGGGCAGGGATTGTGATCTGGCTAGCAGATGGCACGGCTCCGCGCTGAATCTGCTGAAAGGTGATTTCGGTTTCATCGGTGGCGGGAGTGATAGGGCGAGCTGGTTCAAGCGGAAGCGCATCCGCATGCAGCAGCGCAATGATCTGCTCATCCACCCCCGCTCCTGTGTACGTCACCTGCACCTCAACGGTCGTGATTGTCGCGGGGATTACCTGCCCCGCCACCGCTACCAAGACCCGATCCCCCCATGCCCATTCGCGCCCATAGGCAAAGCCGGCCACACTGCGAAGCTGCACCTGCACTGTCTGGCGCGGCTGCCCCTGAGCCAGCGCACGCTGCGCGGCTGTCGCCAGTTGATCGTCATCGCGGGCGGTACGCGCATCAAGCAGCTGTTCGCGCCGCGCAAACGGACTCCGCGCAATGCGGGCGGGGTCGCCCAACGTCACGATCTGGCGCGTGCGTTCGGCTCCTTGCCCCGCTGCATACACCAGCGCAACAGCATCCTCGTGATCGTCGCTGAAGCTGATCTGTTGCACGCCCGGTGTATCCGGCGTAAGCACCAGCTGCCGCGCCGAATGGGTGCGATCCGTGCCGCGTGCGCCGCTGTAGGTACGAAATTCGAGTATGCTCGGTGTAAGGCGCACTATATCAAACCACAGCAACGTGCCTGCGGCATGGGCCGCAGCACTCGCTTGCTGGGCCACATCCAAGAGCACCTGCCGCGCCACCGCCAGCGCAATGACCGGCACAGCTGCCCCCGTACCGGTGGCATCCGGTGCGACCCGCAGCCAATCGCTCTGGTTGCGGGCGGGATCGCTGGCCGCACTGCCCCAATTCTCACGCACCAGTGCCTTGAGCAGCACATCGGCAGGGGCAATGCGCTCAGCCTGCGGGCTACCCACGGCATAGGCCACAATGCGCCGTGCCAGCAAGCTCAGGGCAGGCACGGCCCCAATCTCGATCATAGCGGGGCTGCCCGCCTGATGCAGCACGCGCACCCGTTGCACCAGCCAACACGTCTCCATTTCGAGCCGCCCATCGCGCCAAATCTCGATCCGGCTATCGGCTTCGAGCAGCCGCAGCAGTGCGGCACAGTAGCGCACCAGAATACGGCACGGCAAGCGATTGGCGACATTATCAGCGCGGTAGTGGCCAGTTTGGTTGACCACCCGCCGATAGCGCAGGTGCAACACCTCCGGCAACACGCCCCGCACCGTGCCCCACGCACTATACAGCCATAGGGTGTAGTTACTCGACATCGGCATAGCTCCAGTAGCGTGATTGCCACGCCAGCGTGGCACTGGGCTGATCGGCAAACAGGGCAATGCGGTTCTCGCCCGGCAGCAAGCACCACGCCCCCAGATCGGAGCCGGGCACTAGTGCGCCGGACAGCACCCCACGCAGCGAGCTACGCAGACCGCGTGTGGCGGGGCGCAAATCCAGCGTGAGCTGCTCATTCGCATGCAGACCCAGATTAGCGAAGGTGATTGTTGCCCCTGTGCGAAGATTGGCAAGCTGCTGCACCTGCCCCGCCCCAGCAAGGGTGAGCACTGGATAGGCGGGCGCAGTGCCATGATTGGTGATGATGCTGATCATGGGGACGTGGGCGAGGCCACTGCCGCCATAGCCCACCAGCCGCGTGCCATCCGGTAGCTGCGCCAGTGCCAATACCTGCGGGTCAACACTAGGGTGCAACCGAATTGGGACGGGAAGCCACTCTGCGCCATTCCAGCTCGCCAGCCGAGCAGGCAGCGTGCGCCCACCCGCCGCCGTGAAGGCTCCCCCCGCCCAGAGCAGCACGCCGTTCCCTTTCAGGGCCGCAGCGACGGCAAGGCAACGCACCGTGCCGCTGACCCCCAAGCCGAGCGGCTCCCAGCTATAGCCAGTCCAACGCGCAAGGTTGGGCGCAGCACCACCGCCTGCCAGCGCAAAATCGCCGCCCGCGTAGATGCTGCCATCCGGCCCACCCGCTAGCGCGTAGACCGTCGGGGGTGCGCTAGCGGGCATGCGGGCCACCCCCCCGCCTAGCGTCGCCCACGCCCCAAGTTGCCAATAGGCGACCCCGCCCACAAAGTTGCCGCCCGCATAGAGCGTATCGTTCTGATCAAGCAGCAGCGCATGCACCGCGCCACCCAACCCTGCACCGAGCGGTTGCCACACGCTGCCATCCCACGCCAGCACGCTACTGCCCACCCCCAGATCAAGCCCGCCAACATACAGTGTGCCGCTATAGCTGACCGCCAGTGCCAACGGTACAAATGGCGGCATGCCCAGCGACTGCCACGCGCTCCCGTCCCACACGGCCAGCGCACTCGCCGGTGCGGTGAAAGAACCACCCGCCACAATGCGCCCATCGCCGAGTGCCGCCAAACACGTTACCGCGCCATTCAGCCCAGCCAGCGTCTGCCACGCGCCCGCCGCATGGCTACGCTGGCGCACGTAGCCGCTAAACTCACCACCGATCAAGTGTGTGCCATCTGGCAACACGAGCAGCGCATTAACCGCCCCGTTCAAGCTGCTGCTGCTCTGCCACACCCCATCCGGCGTTTGCTCAAAGAGGTAGGCCGCACTGGCAATCCTGCTGGCACACACGATACTCTGCGTGGTGTTGGCGGTGCTGTGCCATGCTTGGGCATCTGGCACAAGCTGGATCGTCAGGGTATGATCGGGCGGCAGATCATCCAAGCCGCCCGCATACCGCACGGCTAGCTCTACCGCCGTATCGCCTAGCCCATACTGCACCCGCGCTGGCGTATCGCTAGCCTGCGCCGGATTGAGCAGCGCAAGCAGGTGACGGCGCAGCGCAGGCAGATCGCTGTGGCGCGTGCGGCTGTGCAGGTGCAGCGTCAGCACTGGCGCAGGCGGCAACTCGCCCAGTTCGGGCATTGCGGGGGGCACAGCGGCACGGGCCGTGCTGTGTTCGAGCTGCACACTCAGCGCGGCAAGGCTCACCGCTTGCCCATCAGGACTGATAATGCTCCACATTAGCGCAACCTCCGATAGCCCGCGAGTAGCTCGCGGATATGCGCGGGGAGGCGATGCAGGTCGCCCCGTTCGGGCTGCTGCACCTGCTGATCGTAGCCGCGATAAAGGTAAGCGACATACTCGCGGGTGGCTTGCACAATCGCCACCGGCGGGCTGAGGCTATAGCCCCAATACCCGCGCACCTGCACCGTGCCGCGCCACGCCAAGCCCGCCTCAGGGCGCAACAGCAAGGCCAGCGCAGGCGGCTCATCCGGCAGCCGCAGGACATGGTGCAGCTCTATCGGTTGCCCATCACCATTGATGATGCTGTCGAGTTGAGCTAGCTCAGCCTCAAGATAGAGCAGGGTGCGGCTTGCGTGCTGCGCCGCCGCGAAGCTGCGCGTAGTTGCCTGTGCCGCTGCAAACTGCCGATCACACGCCTGCTCAATGGCACTGGTCGCCGCTTCAATCAACACCGTCAGCAAGGCATCGTCGCTCGTATGCGTAGGCGCAAGGCCGAGATAGGCTTTCACATCCGCAACACTGAGATACACAACCTTTGCTCCTTTTCTGTCCATTCGCTGTAGCGTGCAGGGTTACCACGAAGGACACGAACAACAAGTAAAGCTAGCTAGTTACATCTGAGAAAGCGCAAGCTGAGCGTCTCCACAGAGCCGTTACCGTGAAGCAGGACGGCCATTACCGGTGGTCACTCACCGTCCTGCGCTTCGTGTTCTTCGTGTCCTTCGCGCCCTTCGTGATTTGTTTTCATTTGCTAGAGGCGCAGAACTACCACCTACAACCTAGCACCTGACCCCTGCCCCCTAGCCCCTACCACCTACGCCTTCACACGCAGCACCCGCAACGCATCTGCTAGCACCACCCGCGCATCCACGCGGCGGTAGGCCCGGAACCCAACCTGCCCCGTCGCAGCATAGAGTTCTTCAAGCCGCTTGAGCGTCTCCTGCCCGAAATCTACAATCCAGTAGTAGCTCAGATCACCAAACACGATGATCTTCTGAGTCGCTGTGAGCTGATTGCTCATCGTATTCAGGCGGTACACCGGCCGTCCCAGCAAACGATCCGGGGTACCATCAGCCAAGCCCGGCTGCCACAGATAGTTGCCCGTGCTATCCTTGAAGCTGCGGATCACCTGCGCCACCGCATCGTTCATCAGCCACACCGCCTGCTGATGGTAGATCTGTGGCAGGGCATGATACACGCGCAAAATGTCATCCACCGCAAACGTCGCCGCCGTTGCCGTATCCACCACCGTTGCGCCCGTCACCACGCCCTGCGGCTGGTTGGTGCCCGTGCCCGTCGCAAAGGCGGTATTCTCGGCTTGGGCGAAAGCCTGCGCGAAATCGGGCAACAGCACCCCGCCCACAATATCTACGCCACTATCCGCGAGCAGTTCATCACTCACCTTCGCCAGCCGCGTGTACTTGTAGGGCTTAAACTCAACTTGCTCAAAGGTCGGCTCGGCTTCGTTGAATGTGCCTTCTTCGAGCGTCAGCACCGCCGCACTACTCGCATGCATCACCGGCACTTTCAGGCTGTTCGTGCCCGCAATCCGGAGCACCCGCGCCCCCGCTTGGCGTAGCACGCTCATCGTGCCCAGCGCCTGCACCAATTCGCGGCTGTAGGCGGGCGGCACAAGGTAGCCACCCTCACCCAGTGTATCCTCTTGCAGGGCCGCCTTCACACCACTGCGGAGATAGCGCGTGAACGACTTCAACGCGGCATCACTGGTGGCATTGCTCTGGCTCGGCAACAGGTACGCACCACTCGATACAGGCCCATCCAGCACCTGCTCCACCCGCTCAATCCGTGCGGCAACAGCTTCGAGTTGGTCGTTGATCTGAGTCAGTGCGGTACTGATCGGCTCGCCGCCTGTCGCATTGATTTCATTCGTCTGCATCGGGACTAATCCTTTCTGATGTATACGTCCGCTATCATGTCCATGCGTTGGATCAGCCACCTGCACCCCCAAGCAACGCGGCTCGGCAGGGGCAGGCGTGAGTGAGATTTCGCCAATAATCCAGCGTGTGATCGTCTGCTGCTGTCGCTCAATCAGGTGCGCCAACGCACCCGTCGAGAAGCCCAACGCGCCGCGCTCGATCAGCTTCAGCAACGCATCGAGGTAGGCGCAGTGGCGATCCAGCTCCACCTCGAACCATAGGCCGACAGTATCGGCGTGGACGTGGCGCACCGTGCCAATCGGCTGGCGCGGCGAGCGTTGTCCGTGATCGTAGTACACACCCATGCCACGCACCTCGCGCAGCAGCCCAAAATCGGTTGCCGGTGTAAACTGATCGCCGTGCAGATCACGCCCACCAAAGATGATCCCGTAGCCCGCCACGCGCACACTGCCCACCCCATCCGGCGAACGATTGTGGATTTGGAGCATGCCGCCCCCTCCTTTCTTCTGGATCACAGGGGTTAGATTTCAGGTGTCAGATGAAAACCGGCGAACCACCTGCGCTCGATCACCCGCTTCCCCCTGACACCTCACACCTGACCCCTTGCCCATCACCCAACCCCCACCGGCCGCTCCAGCGGGGCATAGCCCAGCAACGCCCGCCCCTCGTTCACGGTGAGAACGGGCGCACCCACCAGCGTGGCGATCTGCTGGGCCTTCTGCACTTCCGCCGCCTGATACAGCTCAAGCTGCTGCGGCACAAACGCAAACTGCATGCCCAAGCCCGCGAACCATTGCGTATTGAGCGTCTCCGCAATCAGCAACGTCTGCGGCACAATCGTCATATCGTAGAAGTTCAGCCGATCTGCAAGGCTCGTGGCATAGTTCGCCGCATTCGCCGTGAGCAACGTTTCGGGCACGCCCAACGCCGCGCCCACATCCTGCCGCAGCTGCGCCGTAAGCTGCTGATTGGCGAGAGCTTCTAGCCCCTCACCAATCACCACCGGACGCACGCTACTGCGGATCGCCACACTCTCCCACGCCCGCCGCACGCCGGTCACCAGCCGCCGCCACCAAATCTCCAGCCGCTCCAGATCAGCGCGGCTCGGATTGCCGTCCACCGTCAACAGCGTTGCCCGAATCGCCCCGCGCCGGAAGAAACCCTCACTAAAGCGATCCAGTTGGTATAGCACCGCTGCCGCCGCCAGTGCCACCTGCGCGGGCGATGTGCCCGCTCCCAATTCGCCCACCACGCTCGGCTGCCCAAACGCGATCACCTCATCCGGCAGGTAGCCGTGTGTACCCGCCGCCGTGCTCCGCTCATAGCCCACAATCCCCTGCACGGCATCGTAGCGCGGCAGCATACTGCTCGGCAACACCCGACGTGGCGCAAGCGGCGCACCCGCACGGCTCACCTGCTTCAGCCAGAAGGCCGCCCCGTGCAAACACAGATCGGCTTCAGTCTGATACAGGCGTGTACGCATCTGGGCTAGCACCCGCCGCCCTTGCGGGGTGTCTCCTAGCTCGGCCCCGTCGTGTAGGCGCGTCAAGCAAAAGGGCATCCCCGCCACTGCCTTCGCCCGCAAATCCACTGCACGATACAGGTAGGGCACACAGCTATATGCCTGCACCGCCGTCAGTGGCGCACTCTCATCGCGCACCAAATCAGCCATACTGCGCGATGCGCCATCAAACATGGTGTACATCTTCTGCTCCTATGAGGTGACAGGTGCTAGGTGTTAGGTATCAGGGGTTACAAAATACAGGT
The DNA here is from genome assembly GCA_937967405.1 of uncultured Chloroflexales bacterium. GTDB lineage: Bacteria > Chloroflexota > Chloroflexia > Chloroflexales > Chloroflexaceae > JAAUTZ01. The sequence goes on from CALCJV010000129.1 coordinate 6,872, forward strand.
GACAGTTAGTCCCCAGCACCCGATCCACGCTACCTACGCTTAACACCGGACACCTAATGTCTGACCTCTCCCCCTGACACCTGCCCCCTGAAACCTAGCACCTACTCCCACAGCACCAAATCCGACGCTGCACCAGCCGCGTGCCACGCCAATGCCACCGCCATCACACAATCATCGTGATGGCCCGGCGGCGCAGTATAGCGCACCACCCCCGACGGCAACCGCTCCGCGCTGAACTGCTGCAACTCATCCAGCAGCACCGCATCATCCAGCAACCGCAGCTGCCCCTGCTCCAGTGCCAATGCCAGCCGCTCGATCAGCCCCGCCTTACTCGCATTGCTCGTGGTAAAGGGCTGGATCGGCAGCTCGCCCGCTCGTTGCAGCTGCTCGATCAAGGGCAAGCCAACCCCGTTCTGCTCAGCCAGAATCACATCCGGTGCAAAGCGTCGGGCCAGATCGCGGAGCCGCTCCAGTTGCTCGCCATAATCGCGCTGTGGCCAACGTTCCAAAGCCACCAAACACCGCCGCGTGCTATCAATCACCGCAAAGCAGGTGGCATCCTGCTGCCGGCCCCAATCCACCCCAATCACATACGCATGCCCAGCCGTCGCCGCTGTTTCCGGCGTAGCCCCTACCGCCGCCAATACGCCCCGAAACACCCCGCGTCCAGTCTCCACAAACTGGGCCGCATACTCCTGTGCATAGCTGTCTGCGGGCAACTCGCGCTGCGCCGCCGCCAACTCCGCCGCCGCAATGTAGGGGTTGCTGCTTGTAGGCATCTGCCAGCTTTGCCATTCGCCATCATGCTGCTGTCCTCGCTGATAACACTGCCAAAAGAAGTTGTGCCCACGCGGGGTCGAGAGCAGCCACGCATCCCCGCCCCGATCTGTCAATGTTGGGCGCACCACCTGCTGCCACACCTGCGCCGCATCGCGCAGCATCGCCGCCTCATCCAGCACCACCCGCGCATACCACCGCCCCCGCAGCCGGTCGGGATGCTCCATACTCCACAGCTCAATCACCCCGCCGGTCAGCAACTCTAGCCGATACGCCTGCTGATTGCGCCGCAGTGTAATTGGTTCAACCCGCTCGACAAGCTGCCGCCACACCTCACCCAGCATGCGGTAAGTCGGCGCAAGCCACGCCACCGGCTGCCCCGCCAAGGCCGCCACCAGCAGCCGCTCAATCCCTAGCGTCGTTTTGCCCCAGCGTCGCCCACAACACACGACATTGAACCGCCGCGCCGTCGCCCGCACATGCTGCTGTGCCGGATGCAACGCGGGCAACACCACCCGAACCTCACCGCTCGGCATCCGGCGATGCCCCATCCGCCGCACCGTCGGCCTCGTTGACATACTCCACCCTCACCGTTACATCGGCGGGAGCAGTGCTATCCAAGCCCGCCGCCAACGCGAGCCGCGCCACCTTCGCTGCATGGTCAATCAGCAGAATCGCATCCCGCCACGTCCAGCGCGTCGCATCCACCGAATTCGCCAACATCTCATTGCCCCGCGCCATCATCGCTTCGGCCGCCAGCCATTCGTTCTCCACCTCTGCCGCCATCCGCTCCCGCCAGCGCGGAACATCCGCCGCCGCCGTCTGCCGCTCCTGATCGTGGTCATACGCCTGCACCCGCTGCCGCCACGCATGCACCCGCGACCACCGCCGCACCACTGCCTCACGGATGCCACACTGCGCCGCCACCCGCTTCAGCGAACGCCGCGCTCCCAATTCGCAATACATACTAAATGCTGCATACGCTTGACTCCCTTCACCTTCCTGCTGCGCCCAGATTGCTTCATCCGTGTACGCCATCACCCTCCCCGCAACTACTCCAAACCGTTACCCACCGCCCAAAACTCACCTTCCTGCCCTCATCCCCTGACCCCTGACCCCTGACCCCGCCCCCTGACCCCTGACCCCTGACCCCTGACCCCTGACCCCTGACCCCTGACCCCTGACCCCTGACCCCTGACCCCTGACCCCTGACCCCTAGCAC
>CALCJV010000130.1 GCA_937967405.1 uncultured Chloroflexales bacterium
CGTATTTGCAGAGGCAACAGATACCTATGCAACAGCTTACTCAGCATGGTTGGTTTGCCATACTAGTCACCCTGCTTAGTGTGGGGTTGATCATATTGGTGGGCTTGCAGGTGAGCAGTCGTACTCCGCCAGCCCAGCTCCAAGTAATCTCAGTTGGCGTAGCGATTGGGCGCGGCGGCTTGGGGGATCGTTCGTTTAACGATAGTGCCAATGAAGGCTTGATCAAAGCTCAGCGCGAGTTTAATCTTCGCTCACGGCTGATCGAACTCGAACGTGATCAGCAAGAAGCCAATCTCCGCACCCTCGCCGGCGAGGGGCACGACTTGATTATCGCATTAGGGCAAGAATATGTTCAGCCACTCGCAACCATCGCGCACGAGTTCCCCAAGCAACGCTTTGCAATCCTTGATGCTGAAGTGGATGCGCCCAACGTCACCTCCATCACCTTCCGCGAATTAGAGGGGGATTTCCTCGCAGGCGCACTCAGCGCATTGCTGAGCGAGACGGGCACAGTCGGCTTCTTGGGTGGAGCCAGCATCACTCCAGTTCGGCGCATTGAACACGGCTGGCGGCAAGGCGTGCGCTACATCAATCCCAATGCACGCATCTTGCGCGAATACGCCGGTGATGAAGATGACTTCAGTGCCTTTGCTAAGCCGGAGCTAGGGCTAGAACTCAGCAACCGCATGTACCAGCAGGGCGCAGATGTCATTTATGCAGCGGCCGGGCGCACTGCTCTCGGCGCAATCGAAGCAGCCAACCTGAATGGCAAGATCGTGATTACGACTGGCTCCGACCAACGCTACCTCAATCCCGATGTGGTTGCCACGAGCCGCACCAAGAACATGGATGTTGCCATGTACACGATCCTAAAGGAACTACGCGAAGGCACCTTGCAGCCAGGCACACGGGTGCTCGATATCAAAACAAATGGGATTGGGCTAGCCCCGCTCGGCGAGCCGCTGGTATCGGCTGAGATTATCCAGCAGATCGATCTGCTCCGTCAGCAGCTGCAAGACGGGACTATTATCGTTGAAGAACTGTCTGCCCACAAGCCGTGAAACCGCGCTACTACATTTTCGACTGGTGGCAGCAACGCCTCAGTCGGCAGATTATCCTCCCGACCGCCTTTACCACGATGGTGTTTCTGGCGATCATGGGCTTCGTCGCCTTTCGTGTCGGGCAGAACACGATTGAAGAACAGGTCAATATCCGCAACCTCGAAGTGGCACGCTTGATTGCTGGTGATGTGAGCCGCTTCTTCCAGATTACGTTGGACATCACCCGCCTGCAAGAAACCCAGCTCCTTGACCAAACCAAGCCCGCCGAACAGGTGCGAGCCATGCAAGCCCTGCGGCGCGTCTTCCCCGGCACCTACACCAAGCTGCGCCTGCTGGACCGCGACGGCAATCTGATGCTTTCGATGCAAGACAGCAATGAGCCACGCCAGACGTTTGACGTAGATCGCTACGATCCGCCCCGCCCAATCCCGTTGGATGAGAGCATCTTGCGCGGGCTCGAGTCGAATCGGATTACCGTATCGCAAGCTGATTTCCGCCCCATCACCAACTGGCCCTACATCACCGTCACGTTGCCGCTTGCTACACCGCTGGCCCGCACCGGCGGCGCATTGGTCTCGGAGATTGATCTGCGGACCTTCTGGAGCCGCGTAGATAGCCTTGATATTGAGGGTAGCCAAGCCTTTATCATAGACTCACGTGGGATTATCCTTGCCCACCCAGACCGACAGCGAGTGGGTATGCAGATTGATACCACCAACATCAGTCCCGTGTTTCAAGGCTTTGAGGGTAGCACTACCTACGAACGCGATGGCGAGGAGTACATTGTGGCCTTCTCCCCCATCAGCAGCGTGGTGGATTGGGCCGTACTGGTTGAGCAGCGCAGTAGCGTTGCCTTCGCGCCAGTGCGAACAACCGCCCTCGTTGCCATTACGGCCACCATCTTGAGTGCGCTATGTGTGGCTGCAATTGTCTCAAGCCTCGTGCAGAACAGCCTGCGCCCAGTCGAGGAGCTGAGTGCAATCTCCTCGCGGATTGCCTCCAGCGGCGACCTGAGTGATGAGTCGCTAGCCCGCACCCGTGAGATTGCCGCGCACGGGGGTGCGACTGAGATTGGTACGCTCGCAACATCATTTGATCGCATGGTCAGCAGCCTACGCACAGCCCAAGAAGACCTGTTGCAATGGAATGAGCAGCTCGAACACCGCGTCGAGGAGCGCACCGCCGAGCTGCATACCGTGCTGGATATTGCCCGCCTGAGTGGGGCTTCGCTGCGCCAAGCCGATGTGATGCAGACATTGCTGCAACAGATTGAGCGCCTCGTTGAGTATGATTCAGCGGTGATCCTGTTGCTCGATAGCACCGGTACAGCATTGGATTTCTTTGCGGCCGCCGATCTTGTTGAGCAGCAGCCACGTGCAACCCGCATTCCCGTAGACAGATACCCGCTTAACGTGCTGGTGCTTGAGAACAAAACCCCGATAATCGTGCGCGATACGCGCCTCGAACCACTCTGGCGGGATACCGGCGATTATGCCTTGAGTTGGTTGGGTGCGCCATTGGTTGTGCAGGATAAAGCGATTGGGGTGCTGGCCCTGCTGAAACAAGAAGCCAACTTCTATACCCACGAACACGCCAACCTGCTCACTGCGCTGGCCTCACACGTGGCCGTGATGCTAGCTCACGCCCGCCTGTACGAGGATTCGGTGCAGCGCGTGGAGCGGGAACTGCGCCAAGCCGAGCAGATTCAGCAGCACCTCTTTCCGCAGCCGCCCCAGATTAGCGGCTTGCAAGTTGCCGCCTATTTCCGCCCCGCCCGCGAAACCACGGGCGATTTCTATGAATTTATCAGCAATGTGGATCCTTACAAGAATGGCAATGTGATTGCCCAAAACGGTGCGCTATCGGCGTATGCCACGCTTGATCTTGGCCCAAGCGAAATGGTGGTTGTCTTGGGCGATGTCTCCGGCAAGAGCTTGCCCGCCGCCCTGCTGATGGCGATGGCGCGTACCGCCATCCGTTCGGCCGCCCGTGCGATGCCGCACTACATCGAAGGCGTGATGGAACTCTCGAATGCGACACTGGTGGGGGAGTTGCCGCGCGGCAGTTTTGTTGCCGCGACGTATGCCCTGTTTGATCGGGATGAGCTTGCCCTGCATCTGATCAATGCCGCCCAACCCGCACCGTTGCTGCTCCGCGAGGGGGCGGTGCAAGAGCTAGCAGGGAGTGGCAGCCACTTGCCGCTGGGCATTATCTACAATCCCGTTTACCAAAGCCAACGCATTCCGCTTCAGGTCGGCGATACGATCATCTTCTACACCGATGGCCTCGTTGAGGCGCATAACCAGCAGCGCGAGCTACTTGGCTTCGAGCGGCTCACGGCAGCGATTGGGCAGGCCTACGCGGCAACCAACGGCCAAACGGCCCAGCACATGCTCGATCATCTTTTGGCGGTTGTGGCAGAATGGACGGGAACCGCCCCCCAAAGCGACGATATTGCGATTGTGGTGGTGCAGGTCGTGCCAGAGACGCTGATCAATCCCAGCCCCCACCACCTAACCCGTGCCACCCTGCCCGCCGTTGCGGTGCAGTGATCCAGCCGCCCGATCCTGCCAGCTCGCCAGCTCGCCAGCATCCGATCAACACAAACACACACGCGAGGTGTGTACCTCGCGTCGTGCTGTCCGTTCCTATTCGGTATATCGTCTATGCGCTGCTACATCTACGCAATTACTCGACGGTATATTCACCCTCGACAACCCCGTCTTTGCCACCCTTCGCGCCTGCTGGATTGCCCGTTGCGCCGGCGGGTGCGCCCGATTCGTAGGCCGCCTGCGAGACCTTGTAAATCTCGGCCTGCAACTCTTCTGACAAGCTCCGCATCCGCGAGGCGTTCTCCTGTGCGATGGCTTCACGCAAATCTTTAATCAGCGTCTCGATCCGCCCGCGCAACACACTATCCACCTTATCACCCAGATCGCTCAAGGTACGCTCGGCACTATAGGCAAGGCTATCGCTCTGATTGCGTAGCTCCACCATTTCGCGGCGGGCGCGGTCTTCGGCGGCATGCGCTTCGGCATCACGCACCATCCGCTCAACCTCATCCTTCGTGAGATTGGTGCTCGCCGTAATCGTGATCTTCTGGGCTTTGCCGGTCGCTTTGTCCTGCGCCGAGACATTCAGAATGCCATTCGCATCAATGTCGAAGGTCACTTCAATCTGGGGTATGCCACGTGGCGCAGGTGGAATGCCCTCCAACCGGAACTTGCCTAGCGTCATGTTGTCGTTGGCCATCTCGCGCTCGCCTTGCAAGATGTGGATGTCCACGGCAGTTTGGTTATCGGCGGCAGTCGAAAAGATCTCGCTCTTCTTGGTCGGGATCGTTGTGTTGCGCTCGATCAGCTTGGTCATCACCCCACCCAGCGTCTCTACGCCAAGCGAGAGCGGAGTTACGTCTAGCAACACCACATCCTTCACTTCACCACCCAACACACCCGCTTGAATGGCAGCCCCAATCGCTACCACTTCATCTGGGTTGACGCTCTTGTTTGGCTCCTTGCCCGTCAGTTTGCGGATCATCTCCTGCACCACTGGCATGCGCGTCGAGCCACCCACCAGCACCACCTCATCCAGCTGGCTCGGCTTTATATCGGCATCACGCAGGGCATTCTGCACCGGACCCTTGAGCCGCTCGGTCAAGTCCGCCGTAAGCTGTTCAAACTTGGAGCGGCTCAGGCGCAGTTGCAGGTGCTTGGGACCGCTCACATCGGCTGTAATAAAGGGCAGGTTAATTTCGGTTTCAGCAAGCCCCGATAGCTCGATCTTGGCTTTTTCGGCCGCTTCCTTCAAGCGTTGCAGAGCTTGGCGATCCTTACCCAAATCCACACCCTGATCCTTGCGGAACTCATCAATCAACCACTCAACGATGCGCTGGTCATAGTCATCGCCACCCAGATGGGTATCGCCATTGGTCGCTTTGACTTGCACCACACCGTCACCTACTTCAAGGATCGACACGTCGAACGTACCACCGCCCAAGTCGAAGACAAGGATTGTCTCTTCATTGCGCTTGTCCAAGCCATAAGCAAGCGCGGCGGCCGTCGGCTCATTGATGATCCGCAGCACCTCTAGGCCTGCAATGCGCCCCGCGTCTTTGGTTGCCTGACGCTGGCTATCATTGAAGTAGGCCGGCACGGTAATCACCGCTTGGGTCACCGGCTCACCGAGATAGGCTTCGGCATCAGCCTTGAGCTTTTGCAGCACCATCGCACTGATCTCTTGCGGGGCATACTCCTTGCCCGTCTGCGGTGAATAGAGCCGCACATCGGTCTGGGGGCCTTTCCGCACCGCAAACGGCACCATCTCACGCTCACTCACCGTATCGTCGTAGTTGCGCCCAATAAATCGCTTCACTGAGAAGAAAGTATTTTCTGGATTGATTGTCGCTTGGCGTTTGGCCGTCTGGCCCACCAGCCGCTCGCCATTCTTGGCAAAGGCGACAATCGAAGGCGTGGTGCGGTTACCTTCGGCATTGGGAATCACCACTGGATCGCCACCTTCCATCACTGCGACAACTGAGTTGGTTGTCCCTAAGTCAATCCCAACAATTTTACCCATAGGAATCTGCTCTCCTTTTCACCGTAATTGCGGCAAGCATGAACGCGCACCAACGCAGTAGGTACGAGTGGCTTGCACATAACACTGTAAGTAGTGTACCAAAAGGGTACTAGTATGCTGCAAGAATGGTGTTAGATTTGTGTTAGAACTTGGGCCTAGGCGGCAAGCGGGGGCATTCGATGCGAAGCTCGGCCCACCCGCTCGCGCAGCACACTGGCTCGGACACGCGGTATAATGCCTGCGAGAAGTCTCACTCAACCCTGAGCCAGCATAATGGGAGAACAACCACGTATGCTCCAGCGCATCGGAACGGCCCTACTCGTTTGGTTTGCCCTGTTCGATCTGCTGCACGACTGGCGCGGCGCACGCTGGCTTCCGGCTCAGCTGCGCGGCATCGGTAGGGTCATAGGCCTCTGGGCAGCGATACAGCTAGCGCAGGCGGGGGGAGCAGGGCTAGGGTCTTTGCTCCTCATCTTCCCGCTGGCCCTCGTGCTTCAGCTTGGGCTGGCGACGCTCCGCAACCGCCACCTGAATCCGCGTGACCTGCTCGCCGAAGGGACCACGGCAACTCGCACCCTCACCCGGGTAGCCATCCCCGTGCGGCACGGCACTACCCCTGCGCTGCATCTCGTGCCACCACACGGGGCACAGGCCGTGGTGTGTGTGGCGCATGGCTCTGGCAGCGATAAATACTTCTACACATGGGAAATGAGTGCGCTGCTATTGGCCCGCGGCTTTGCGGTATTGTTGATTGACCTCGATGGGCATGGCGCAAGTGATCGCCCGCAGGCCTACCCAGATACTAGCGAGAGCTTCAGCGATGTGCTGCGGTGGCTCCGCAGCCGCTATGCCCGAGTCGGGGTGATCGGCAAGAGTCTTGGTGGCTGCATTGCCACCCACGCCGCCGCCCATGGCGCATCACTGGATGCACTGGTCGTGATTGGCTCGCCGCCCGCATTGCAGCTTACCCGCGCCCAAGTGCGGCGCGAGGCCCGCGGCTTGCTGCGTTATGCAATCCTGCGCCAGCTGCGCTACGGCAGCATCATGCACTTGGTGCGGGCATGGACAACGACTCCCAAGCAACGCACCCTGATCGCTACCGAAGACTTGATCGCCCGCCTTGATCTGTGTGGCAGCCTGCGCCAGCTGGGGCATAGCCCTACGCGCCTGCCCCTGCTGCTGATCTACGGCACACATGATGCCCTCGTGCCGCCCGCTGCTGTAGATCAGGTAGAGGCCGCCAAGCCTGCATGGGCGGTGCTGTATCGCCTGAAGCGCGGCACACACCTCTCGACGATGGTTGATCCGCGCACGCTCCAGCTGGTTGGAGCATGGCTCACCCTTCAACTACACCCCACCTCACCCAACGAATATTCCTGACTCAACAAAACAACCTCTTGACAATTCGGAAGAGCGTGGTATGATACGTCAAGAATACAAGTGAATAGCGCAGCTCTTATCCAGAGAGGTGGAGGGACCGACCCAATGAAACCTCGGCAACCCCGCAGATACGGGAGCGTATCGCCGGAAGGTGCCAATTTCGACAGATCACATCTGGAAGATGAGAGGCGTGGCGAAGTGCAGCACCATTCCGGCTGACAGGAAACCTCTGGAGTTACTCTGCAAATACACGGCTCTCATCCTACCGATGAGAGCTTTTTTTGTATCCTGAATCTAAAGGAGTAGCACTAACCCATGTCAAATGAAGTAACGTTCAACGGCTTTGAGACCCGCGCCCTCCATGCTGGGCAGCAACCCGATCCGGCAACTGGCGCACGTGCTGTGCCGATCTATGCCACCACCTCCTACCAATTCCAAGATACCGATCACGCTGCCCGCCTGTTCGGGCTGCAAGAGTTTGGCAACATCTACACCCGCATTATGAACCCGACCACCGACGTGTTTGAGCAGCGCATTGCCGCTCTCGAAGGCGGAGTCGCCGCGCTTGCAGTGGCTTCGGGGCAAGCCGCCGCCACGCTGGCGATTATGAACATTGCCCAAACCGGCGACAATATCATCTCCTCAACGGACTTGTACGGCGGCACGTACAATCTGTTCCGCCACACGCTGCCCAAGTCCGGCATTACCACCCGTTTTGTAGATGCCCGCGACTTCGATGGCTTTCGCACGGCGATTGATGCCCGCACCCGCGCCGTCTTTCTGGAACTGATCGGCAACCCGCGCCTCGATGTCCTCGATCTAGAGCGCATCGCAGAGATTGCCCACGCGCAGGGCGTGCCCGTGATTGTAGATGCCACCACCGCTACGCCCTACCTGTGCCGCCCGATTGAGTGGGGCGCAGATATTGTGATGCACTCGGCCACCAAGTTCATCGGTGGGCACGGCACTAGCATCGGCGGCGTGATTGTAGATAGTGGCAAATTTGATTGGGCCAATGGCCGCTTCCCCGAATTTACCAGCCCCGATCCATCGTATCATGGCTTAGTCTACACCACCGCCTTTGGCCATCTGGCCTACATCCTCAAGCTGCGCGTGCAGTTGCTGCGTGATCTGGGGCCCGCCCTCAGCCCATTCAATAGCTTCCTGTTCCTACAGGGGCTAGAAACGCTCCCGCTGCGGATGGAACGCCACAGCCAGAATGCCCTCACAGTGGCCCGCCATCTGAAGGAACACCCCAAAGTGGCGTGGGTCAACTATCCCGGTCTCCCTGATCATCCCACCTATGAACTGGCGCAGAAGTACCTGCCGAAGGGCCAAAGTGCGCTCGTTGGCTTTGGCATCAAGGGCGGGCGAGCGGCTGGCAAGCAGTTCATCGAGAGCTTGCGCCTGTTCTCGCACCTTGCCAACATCGGCGATGCCAAGAGCTTGGCGATCCACCCCGCGAGTACCACGCATAGCCAACTCACGCCCGAAGAGCAGCAACTCACTGGTGTCACCGATGATTACATCCGCCTGTCGGTAGGCATCGAAACGATTGATGATATTTTGGCGGATTTGGATCAAGCTCTAGCACGCAGCTAACGCCGTCGGTTTGCATTGAAAAGAGGCCTCACAATGGCATTGTTCCGCACCCAACCAAGCTACCCATCGGGAGCAACCACGCTCCCAGAGCCAGACGCTTCGAGCAGGGGCACGCTTCTGCACTTGCCCCCCGTTGCCCCGCAGGGGGTGGGGCTGGTCCAGACCCACTATGCCACATGGGACACCCCGCTGCCGCTCGAAAGTGGAGCGGTGCTTGCGCCGATTACGCTCGCCTATCAAGCCTATGGCCAGCTCAATGCCCGCCGCGACAATGCCATTCTGTTGCTGCACGCACTCTCTGGCGATGCCCACGCGGCCGGCTACCTCAACCCGCATGATCCCAAGCTGGGCTGGTGGGATGCAATGATCGGGCCCGGCAAGCCCTTCGATACAACCCGCTACTACGTGCTCTGCTCCAACGTGCTGGGCGGCTGCCAAGGCAGCACTGGCCCCAGCAGCCTGAATCCCCGCACCGGCAAGCCCTATGCGCTCGACTTTCCCGTGCTAACGATTGGCGATATGGTGCGGGCACAGGTGCGCTTGCTCGATCAGCTCGGGATTGCCACCCTCCATACGGTGGCGGGCGGCTCGATGGGTGGCTTCCAAGCCCTCGAATGGGCCGTGAGCTACCCCGAACGAGTCCGCAATGTAATCCTATTAGCAACTGCCGCCCGCTCTTCGCCGCAAACGATTGCGTGGAATAGTATCGGGCGGCGGGCAATTATGAGCGACCCGCGCTGGTGCGCGGGCAACTACTACGGCAGCGAGCCGCCCACCGATGGGCTAGCGATTGCTCGCCAGATTGGGCACATCACCTACCTGAGCGAGGAGTCGCTGGAGCAGAAGTTTGGGCGGCGGCTCCAAGCCGATTCCGCGCCGCGCTTCACACTGGCGCAGGAATTTGCTGTTGAAAGCTATTTGACCTATCAGGGGCAGAAATTTAACGAACGCTTTGATGCTAATTCGTATCTCTACATAACCAAAGCGATGGATTACTGGGATTTACCGGGGCGGTATGGCACGCTCGACCATGCCCTACAGCACAGCACGGCCCGCTTCCTGCTGATCTCCTTCGACAGCGATTGGCTCTATCCCACTGCCGAGTCGGAACGCATTGCAACCGCCTTGCGCCGCTTAGGGCGGGATGTGACCCACATTGAGCTGCACTCGTCTGCGGGGCACGATGCGTTTCTGGTAGATGCCACCGAGCAGCAGCCATTCATGCACGAATTTCTCGTGCGTGCCGACACAGGGTCGTAGTTCAATGCGCCTCTAGCGCACAGGGAGCATTGATTCGACTTGACAGATGCGGTATACTGCATTCTAAACCCATCGGCAAAGCTATCGTATGAAGAGACATGGATAAGGAGGCTCCGTGACGACAGAGAAAGTGCCCGCAATGCAGAAGACCGACTTTATCAAGGCGGTTGCAGCAAAGGCAGCGGTTTCGCAGAAGGATGCGAAGCAGATCGTTGATGCAGCATTGGATGTGATCGCTGATGCACTGGCGCAAGGTCATCGGGTCACACTAACTGGCTTTGGCACGTTTGAGGTCCGCCAACGGCAGCAGCGCGAAGGTGTGAACCCGCAGACGAGTGAGAAGATCACGATTCCAGCGACGCGCACGCCCGGCTTTAGTGCCAGTAGTACGCTGAAAGATCGCGTGCGGAATAGCCATAGCTCGGACGCAGCCTAAGCCCCCAGCATACTTGTAGAGCCGTGTCGGTGACACGGCTTTTGCTTTGCTTTACCCACACCCTTACCTGCCAGCCGATGGCCCTAAGCACGGAAGCCATGCCTTCCCATACCGCAGCAAGCGGAGCCGACCATGCCAGTGATCCAGCTCTATCCATCATTGGCGGCCGCGCCCATGACCAACACGGCCACCGGAAAATGGCGCAGCACTCGCGCAAGGAGCAATTCACCGTCCACGTTTGGGGTGATCTGTTCACCCGTGAATAGGTTCGTCAGGGGAGCAGCGTGTGCATGCGGCAGGCGCAGCAGCGTATCGCCCCACACCCGCTCGCCCAAGGGCAATACGGGATGCTCCGGCGCATCGGTCAAGGTGACGATCAGGCGCGGTGCAATTACGGTGATGTGGGTCGCCAGATGGTGGCGTTGGAAGGCAACGACATGGGCCGCGTGGGAGCCTTCGGCATAGAGCGGGGTATAGCCCCCATAGCGGAACAGATTCGGCTGAGCTTGGCGGAGCTGCAACAGCTTGGCGACCAGAAATAACTTTACGCGCCCATCCTGCCAGTCATCCAATACTTCGCGGGCCAGCGGCAGCAGCTGTTCCCCTGCCTGCTCAGCGTAAGCGGCCAGCTGGGCAAGAAGCACCTCGCGCCGCACAAAATCCACTGGGCGGCGGTTGTCGGGATCAACAAGGCTGAAGTCCCACAACTCCGTGCCCTGATAGATGTCCGGCACGCCCGGCACGGTGAGCAGAAGCAACTTCTGGGTCAAGGCATTCAGTTTGCCGTAGAAGGCCACCTTCTGCCGAAAGCGATCCAGATCAAGGAGAAACCGATTGCGCTGGCGGTCATCAAGGATCGCCTCAACAAACTGGCGCATCGCTGTATCGTAGGCCACATTCGGATTGACCCAGCTGGTATGCAGCTTGGCTTCACGGGTGGCTTTCTCCATATAGTTGGTGATGCGGGTACGATACTCGGCAAAGGCGGGCGTACCCGGCTGTTCCGTATCCCATGTGCCCACCAACGTCTGATAGAGCAGGTACTCGTCGTTGCGATCCGGCAGGGCTTGCCCGTGCCGGTGCTGTTTGTGCACAACGTTCATGCGGGCCCAACGGTTGATCACGGTGCGCCATTGTTCGGGTAGCTCCGACAACACCGCGAGCCGCGCCCGGACATCCTCGCTACGTTTGGTATCGTGCGTCGAGAGCGTTAGCATCGAGTGCCGCCAATGCTCGGCCCGGGTGGTATTGCGCCGATGGAAGGTAGCCACCGCCGTCCCGAAGTGTTCGGGATGGCCCCCGACTTCGTTTAGGGCCACCAAGCGGTTGTACAGGTAGAAGGCCGTATCCTCTAGCCCTTTGGCCATAACTGGGCTGGTGATCTGCTGGAACTTCATCACTAGATGAATGAGGCGGGGCTGCACATCGGGGCGGAACTCGCGCAGGTTTTGGAGCGTCAGAGCCTGTTCCAAGAAATCAAACAGCGCATCGGCAATAATCGGGTTGCGCCGCCGTGCTTCTTGCACGGCCTCCTGCACGAAGGCTTTATCGCGGGCTTGCATCACCCCGTCTTCAGTAACATAAGTGCGATAGACGGGTAAGCAGGCAATCACCTCGCGCAGGGCAAGGGTGAGCGTATTCAGCGTGAAGTCGCGGTAGCGGCGGTGCGTTTCGGCGATCCGTTCGAGCTGGTAACTCAGTTCGTAGATTTCGCTCGCCAGTGCGACATTCATGATCTGCTTCTTGGTGCGGTTCACAAGATTGGCAAAATTGTGCTGCTGTTCAGTAAATTGCTGGTAGAGCCGATCAAAGGCGCGTTCGTTCTGCTGATCAATCAAGATGCCGAGGACTTCATTGAGGAAATCGTAGCCAGTCGTGCCGTGTACCGTCCAATCCTGTGGGAGCGGTTCGTTTTCGGAGAGGATTTTCTCGGCAACAACATACAGCGGTAGGCGGGCGTGGGTGCCATAGTGGTCGAGGTGCTGGGTGAGCCACTCACTCATGGCGGCTTGCACAGTTTGCTCCAGATCATCGGGCAGTTCGCTGTGCTGGCTGGCCAGCAGGGCGAGGATGTGGCGGGTGAGGTAGGTGATCTGCAACTGCCGAAAGTAGTGCGGCGGGTTCCACAAGCCGTCTGGGTGATCAATGCGTAACCCGCTGGCCTGATAGGTACTCAGCCACGCGAAGGTAAGATCGTGCGTGGCCGTGAAGACCTGCGGATTCTCCACGCGGATCGCCGCAAGATCGTTGATGTCGAAGAAACGGCGGTAGTTGATCTCCTCCGCCGCCACGCGCCAAAATGCTAAGCGGTAGGGTTGGGCAGCAATCAGTGCATCAAGTAGGTCAAAGCGTTCTAGCCCTAGACCATCGGCTTCACCATTCAAACGCACGAGCACCTGTGCAAGCGTCGCGTGTACGGTGGGACTATCTTGGCAGAGCAGATCAAGGCGACGTTTGATCACTTCTTTCTCGCGGCTCCGTTCGGTCATCTTATCGGGCGGCAAAGCGGTTGCTTCCGGTAGATAGCTGATCGCGGTGAGGATGCTCAGCAACTCCTGCACATGTGGGTCATCTTGGCCACACGCGGCCATGAGCTGATCGAGCACGAGCCGCAAGATCAGCTCGTAGGTGCGCGGCTCAAGCGGAAAGGTGTAGTCGTAGTACTTGATCGCAAAGGCTCCAGCGGCATAGTGCAGGCGCAACTCACCGCGCTCGAGCACATTGCCATACAGATCGCCAAGCACGGGCAACAGCACGCGGTTGTGCAGTTCGGGTTTCTGGGGCAGCCAGTCAATGTCGAAATAGTGGGCGTAGAACGATGCTTGCCCATTCTCTAACACATCCATCCACCACTGGTTGCGGGTATCGAAGATGCCCATATGGTTGGGCACAATGTCAAGGATCAGACTCATGCCCCGTTTGCTCAAGGCGGTAGTGAACGCAGCAAAATCGGCATCCGTGCCGAGATCAGGGTTGAGCTGCCGATGATCGGCTACATCATAGCCGTGCGGGCTGCCTTTGCGCGGCATCAGCAGCGGTGAAGCATACACATGGCTCACACCCAGCCGGTCAAGGTAGGGAACCACCTGAAGAGCATCTTTTAGGGTGAAGCCAGCGTGCAATTGTAGGCGGTAGGTGGCACGCGGAATCTGCCGCCGCGCCAAGATGGCTTCAGCCAGTTGGTGATAATCAGGATGATGAAATGGCATATTGTTTCCTTATGGGGAGGTCTCAGATGGAAGGTAGCAGCGCAAGCAAACGACACTCTGGGCACAAGGCGCAGCAGGGCTACGGCATTTGAGGGAGCGGGGTTTGTCGCCCCGCTCGCCCTGCCTGCTCATCGCCTTACACCCGTCACAGCCGCTGGGTTAGCACCCATTCACGAAGAACACCCCTGCAAGCGGCGGGAGCACAATGTTGAGCCGGAAGGGCCGCCCGTGATGTTCAATGTGTTCGGCGGTTGTGCCGCCGGCATTACCCATCCCACTGCCGCCATACTCGCCGCCGTCGCTGTTCAGCACCTCACGCCAGTAGCCCCCACACGGCACGCCGACTAGATACCCCTCACGCGGCACAGGCGTGAAGTTGAATGCACCAACAACAATCGTGTTGGTAGTTTTACCGCGCCGCAGCAGGGTGATTGTGCTGCTATCAGCATCGTTGCAGTCAATCCATTCAAAGCTCTGAGGATCGTTGTCTAGCTCGTGCATGGCTGGCTCATACTTGTAGAAGCGGTTCAAGTCTTCAACCCAGAGCTGTACGCCACGATGCAAGGGAAAATCGAGCAGGTTCCAATCAAGCGACACCTCGTGATACCATTCGTTCCACTGGGCAATCTCGCCGCCCATAAAGAACAGCTTCTTACCCGTCTGGGCATACATATACGCAAACAAGAGGCGAAGGTTGGCAAACTTCTGCCACAGATCGCCGGGCATTTTGCCCAGCAGCGAGCCTTTGCCATGCACCACTTCATCGTGCGAGAGCGGCAGCATAAAGTTCTCGTGATAGGCATACAGCATGCGGAAGGTCAGTTCATTGTGGTGATAGCGACGGTAGATTGGATCGCGGCTCATGTAGCTGAGCGTGTCATGCATCCAGCCCATATCCCACTTGAAGCCAAAGCCTAGCCCACCCAGATAGGTTGGACGCGACACCATGCCCCATGCGGTTGATTCTTCGGCAATCGTCTGGGTATCGGGGAAATTCTTGTACACGGCTTCGTTGAATTCGCGCAGGAAGCTGATGGCTTCGAGATTCTCGTTGCCACCATATTCATTCGGCATCCACTCACCCGGCTGGCGCGAGTAGTCGAGGTAGAGCATCGAAGCAACGGCATCGACGCGCAGTCCATCAATGTGGTACTTATCCAGCCAGAACATGGCACTGCTAATCAAGAAGCTCCGCACTTCATGCCGCCCATAGTTGAAGATGTAGCTATTCCAATCAGGATGCCAGCCCTTTTCGCGGTAGGCGTGCTCGTAGAGGTGGGTGCCATCGAAGTAGCCCAAGCTATGCCCATCGCTGGGGAAGTGCGATGGAACCCAATCAAGGATCACGCCAATCCCGTGCTGGTGCAGATAATCGACGAGATACATAAAATCTTGCGGCGTGCCGAAGCGACTGGTGGGGGCAAAGTAGCCCGTTGTTTGGTAGCCCCACGAGCCATAGAAGGGGTGTTCCATAATCGGCAAGAACTCGACGTGGGTGAAGTTCATCCGGTTGACATATTCAGCGAGGCGCACGGCCAGCTCGCGGTAGGTCAGGGCGCGGTTGTTTTCTTCGGGCACGCGCATCCATGAACCGATATGCACTTCGTAGACTGCCATCGGGGCACTCTGGCTATTGTAGCGGTGGCGATTCTGCATCCACTCCTGATCGTTCCATGTGTAATCCATTTGCCACACCACCGACGCAGTGCGCGGCGGGGTTTCATGGAAGAAGCCATACGGGTCAGCGCGTTCAGAAGCATAGCCATTGTAGCGCGAGGCGATGTGATATTTGTAGAGCGTGCCATGCCCGACATCGGGCACGAACCCTTCCCAAATGCCTGATGAGCCACGCGGCTGTAAGGTGTGCGTGCCGGGGGCCCAGTGGTTGAAGTCACCAATCACGGAGACGCGCTCGGCATTCGGGGCCCACACCGCAAAGTACGTGCCGGTCACTCCCTCAACTGTCATGGGGTGTGCGCCGAGCTTATCATACATGCGCTGGTGCTTGCCTCCGTTGAATAAATACAGGTCATCTTCAGAAAGGCGGCTAACTCTGCTGACAACAATTTCAGGCGATTGCGCTAAAGTTACCGGGATCGGTTCGGATACATTTCCAGTTTTGGTCAATTTCGTCGTCATCATATGCCTCCATGTGATTGTGGGGATTGTGCATCGGCTTGGGCAGGGGCAGCAGCAGGCGCATCAGGAGCCGAGTATTCCTGACTGGTCAAAATGTGGCGGACAGCCAGCATCGGCAGGTACAGCCAGTGCGGGCGATTATTGAGTTCATAGCCGACTTCGTAGATCGCTTTGTCGAGGACAAAGGTGGTTAAGAGCAAATCCTGTTCAGCCTCACGACGAGGCACAAATGGTGCATCGCCACAGACATCGAGATAGGCTTGCAGGAACACGGCCGCAACGTGGCGATACCAGAAGTCGGCCCACGGCGCATGCGTTGCAAATTGATCATCGGGCAGTGCGCCGCGATCTACGGCTTCGTTGAGGGCCGTATAGGCCGCGTAGTGGAAGGAGCGCAACATACCGGCGACATCTTGCATGGCGAGGCGTTTGCGGCGGCGATCTGCGAGGCTGCGGGACGGTTCGCCTTCGAAATCTATGATCAAGAAATCGTTGCCCGTGAAGAGGACTTGCCCCAAGTGGTAATCGCCGTGGCAGCGAATGCGTGGCACGGTGATGCGCGTCTGCAAGATACCTTGCAGGTAATCGAGCAGTTGATCTTCGTGTTGCAGCAGCCAGTGCGCTTCGGCCTGTAGCTCGCTACTCAAGTGCGGGATTGATTTGCGGAGCATTTGCATCACGAGCGTGATCTGGGTCCGCATACTCTGATACAGCGAACGTTGGGTCTGAGGGGTATGCGGCTCTGGGGCAAAAGCCGGATCGTGCCGATCTGCGGCGAGCGCAAGGTGCAATTCACCGGTGCGCTGCCCCAGCAGGCGGGCCATCTCTAGGTAGTGCCCAATGTAGACTTGCTCGGCTGTGGCCACATCGGGCGTGTAGTCAGGCGTATCAGTGGCTGCGGCCGCGTGGGCCCGTACCGTTGCGCGGAGGGTGGCGGGCACCGCTGGAATAGGCGTGCCCGGTGGCAGCGTAAGCACCCGGTCAAAATACGTGCTGAGTTCATCCAATGTATACCGCCACGCATCGCCCTGATTGGGCACAAACTGCTGCAAGACAGCCAGCACCGCTGGCACACCGCGCTGCGGGCGATACTCGATGGTTCCGGCTAGCTGGGGCGTATGGGCAAAGTGTTGGCGTTCAGTCAGGAAGCGGCCCATCTCCACTTCAGGGTTGAGACCTTCTTCAACGCGGCGTAGCAACTTCAGCACAAACCGATCCCCGTACACAATCGAGGTATTGCTCTGCTCGACACCAAGCAGCGACGGGCTGAGGCTACTGGTTGTATCGCTTCCAAGCAGGAGCTTAAACTGGGTGCCCGGCTCAGCGACGACGCTGCCACTCTGCGCCGGAAACACGCGCCGCGTGGCGATGGCTGTGAGCGGGAGCAACGAGAAGCTCCGCTCGTAGAGGGCATCATACAGCACACCCGCTGTAGCCATCGCCGCTGTGCCCGCTGGGCCATTCCCATTGACGTGCACGCGAGCAATCACGACATCCGGCAGATCGGACAGCACCCGCTCAGCGGCCCCGCCACTGGCATAGGTCATCGGCAGAGCATACGTCTGCGGATCGCCACTGGTGTAGGCCACCCGTACCAGCAGCAGGTAGCTGGTCATATTATCGTGGCTCATCCGAATCGTGTCCGTCAATTCGACATGCTGGATCGTGCGGGCTTTGCCGCCAAACCAGCGACGCGACTGGAGGTAGGCGGGTAGCGCGGCTTCGAGCATGGCTCGCGGCTTATCGTGCAACACCTGTTCCCAGCTTCCCGCCACCGTGATCAGGGGCAGGGTGCCCCCTTCAGGAGCATCAGGGTCACGCTCGGTACGGCGCGGCTGGAGCATGAACCAGTAGAATGAGTGCGGCCCAAGCGTGAGGAAGTAAGGCAGATCGCCGATGGCGGGAAAGGGCGTGTGCCCAAACATCTCAATCGGGGTCAGGTTCTTGTAGTCGCTCAGGTCAAGCTCAACGGCTTGCGTAAAGCGCGACAAGTTGGCAACCACCAGAATAAGCTCATCCTCGTACTCGCGCAGGAAGGCGAGCACCTTGCGGTTGTCGGGATTGAGAAAGCTGATCCGGCCCCGCCCAAACGCACGGTGACGCTTCCGCATGCGGATCATGCGCTTCATCCACCACAGCAGCGAGTAGGGGTTGTTCTGCTGTGCTTCCACATTGACGGTCTCGTAATGATATTCGGGGTCAATAATGATCGGCAGGTAGAGCTTCTGCGGGTTGGCTTGCGAGAAGCCCGCGTTGCGGTCAGAACTCCACTGCATGGGCGTGCGGACTGCATTGCGATCCGCGAGGTAGAAGTTATCGCCCATGCCGATCTCATCGCCGTAGTAGAGAACCGGCGAGCCGGGCATAGAGAACAGCAGCCCATTGAGCAACTCGATCCGCCGCCGATTGTTGCCGAGCAGGGGGGCAAGCCGTCGCCGGATGCCGACATTAATGCGAGCTTGCGGGTCTTGGGCGTACATCCGGTACATATAGTCGCGGTCTTCATCCGTCACCATTTCGAGCGTGAGTTCATCGTGGTTGCGGAGAAACAACGCCCACTGGCAGCCATCAGGGATGGGCGGAGTTTGGCGCAGAATGTCAATGATTGGGAAGCTATCTTCCATATGCACCGACATGAACAGGCGTGGCATGAGCGGGAAGTGAAACGCCATATGGCACTCATCACCGTCGCCAAAGTAGGCGACAGCATCTTCGGGCCATTGGTTGGCTTCGGCGAGCAGCATCCGGTTTTCATACCGCGCATCAATGTGGGCCCGTAGCCGTTTGAGAAAGGCATGCGTTTCCGGCAAGTTCTCGCAGTTCGTCCCTTCGCGCTCATACAGGTAGGGCACAGCATCGAGGCGTAGCCCATCCACGCCCAGATCAAACCAGAACTCAAGCAGCTCTAGCACTGCTGCCTGCACCTGCGGATTATCAAAGTTTAGGTCGGGCTGGTGGGCGAAGAAGCGGTGCCAGTAGTAGGCATTGGCCACAGGGTCCCACGTCCAGTTGGAGCGTTCGGTATCGGTAAAGATGATCCGCGCATCGCTGTAGCGATCCGGTGTATCACTCCACACGTAGAAGTTGCGTTCGGGGCTATCCGGCGGGGCGTGGCGGGCGCGTTGAAACCATGGATGCTGATCGGAGGTGTGGTTAATCACCAGTTCGGTAATCACCTTCAGCCCGCGTGCATGCGCCGCCGCAACGAAGGCCTTGAAATCATCGAGGGTGCCATACATCGGGTTGATGTCGGTGTAGTTGGCAATATCGTAGCCGTCGTCACGCAGAGGCGAAGGCGAGAAGGGCAGCAGCCAGATCGCGGTAATCCCCAGATCACGCAGGTAATCGAGGCGGCTCGTCAACCCGCGAAAGTCGCCGATCCCATCGGCGTTGCTATCGCTGAACGCCCGCACGTGCACTTCATAAATAATGGCATCTTTATACCAATCTGGCTCTTCATTGACATTCGGCCCACTCACCAGTTCAGATTGGGGCATACTCATTGGGCACATTCCTCTCTAGGCTCACTGCCCCCCTGCTTAAGCCTAGCTCTGAGCAGGGGCAGGGTGGGCCGTCCAGCTCAGATGCGGAAAACATGGGCTGGTAGGTGCTGCGGGTTCAGCTCCACATAGTTCCAGCTATCTGCATTCCACAGGTAGGTCGCATCGGCGAGCAGATCGTGAACATGATACGGGTGCGCGTCAATGCCTAACGCAGCCAGATTCAGCCCAACCCACCCCGACTGGACGTTGTGGGGATCAAGGCTGACGACGACCACAATGCGGTTGCTGTGATCGTCGGTGTGCTTGCTAAAGCAGATAATCTGCTCGTTATCAGTAGGGTGAAAGAGCACATTATGATTGCTTTGCAATGCCACGTTGGTGCGCCGAATCTGATTTACGCGGGCAATCAGATCGCGGAGACTGTGCGGCTGGTCAAGCTCCCAATACCGCAACTGGTACTTCTCTGAGTCAAGATATTCCTCACTGCCCGGCTCGCGTGGGGTGACAATGCCTAGTTCAAAGACTGGCCCGTACATCCCATAGTTGGCCGTCATCATCGCGGCAAGGATCAGGCGGATCTTGCAGGCAGGAATGCCGCCGTGCTGCAAGAAGGCATGCAGAATATCGGGGGTGTTGGGCCAGAAGTTGGGGCGAAAATACTCTTTGACTTCAGTTTGGGTCAGTTCCGTCAGGTACTCCGTCAGTTCATACTTGCTGTTGCGCCACGTAAAGTAGGTATAGGATTGGGTGAAGCCGAGCTTGGCCAGATTGTACATAATGCGCGGACGGCTGAAGGCTTCGGAGAGAAAGATCACGTCGGGGTGTTTGGCACGGATTTCGGCAATCGCCCACTCCCAGAAGCGGAACGACTTGGTGTGTGGGTTGTCTACGCGGAACACCTTCACGCCCTGCTTGATCCAGTAGAGCATGACATCCCGTAGCTCTTTCCACAGGTTCTCCCAATCATCTGTCTCGAAGTTGATCGGGTAAATATCCTGATACTTCTTGGGAGGATTCTCGGCATACTGGATCGTCCCATCGGGGCGTTGGCGGAACCAGTCTGGGTGCTTCTTGACCCACGGGTGATCGGGTGAGCACTGAAAGGCAATATCGAGGGCAATCTCCATATTCAGCTCTTTGGCGCGTTGCACCACCCGCCGGAAGTCATCCAGCGTGCCCAGCTGGGGGTGAATTGCAGTATGCCCACCTGCGGCACTCCCGATAGCCCATGGGCTACCGACATCATCCGGCTCAGCTTGGACGCGGTTGTTTTTGCCCTTGCGGAACTGCACCCCAATTGGGTGGATCGGCGGCAAATAGACAATATCAAAGCCCATGCTGGCAATGTAGGGCAAGCGGGCTTCGAGATCGGCAAACGTGCCATGCGTATTGGGGGTAGTCGCTGTCGAGCGCGGGAACAGTTCGTACCACGCACTAAACCGCGCCCGCTCACGGTCTACCGTCACGGGCAGCTCTTTGGCATAGGTAACCGCATAACGCAGATCGGGGAACCGATTGACGAGTGCCAGTAGGTCGGGGTTGAGCGCGGCTTGCACCGCTTTGGCTTGGCTGCGGGCATCGCGCAGCTGGCGCACCACACTACTCAAGCGGCGGGCATCGCCCTTCGCGCCTGCATCAGTGGCACGCTGCAACGCCTGCTCAACCAAATCAGCACCGATCAGCAGGTCTACGGCTACATCCTGTTCGGCGGCAACCCGCTTGTGCAGATCACGCTGCCATGTGCGGAAATGATCCACTCGGGCCTGAATGGTGTACAGCATCGTGCCCATTGCACTGGGGTGAAACGTGCCGCGCCAGCGATCATTGCCAAGCGGTTCCATCTCCGTTGTTTGCCACGTTTTGTCGCCACTGCGCTGATACAGCAACGTGCATGTTAGCGCATCGTGCCCATCCGCAAAAATGTCGGCTTCGACGATCACTGGCTCGCCAATGACCCGCTTGATGGGATAGCGACCAGCATTTATTTCTGGCGACACACCTTCAATAATCACTCGCTGCTGTCCGATTTCAGGGAGCATGGCTTTCCTTTCTTCATTCAGATGCCGATCACGATGCGGAAACGAGTGGGGCTTGCCCTGCTTCTTCCTATAGTACCCAACTGGCTTGGATACGTCAAATGTGAGTGCCCATCGGCAACAGTGGCAGGCGGTGCAGACGATGCAGACGATGCAGACCGTGCAGACCGTCCGGCGTGTGCTCCTGCGATCCAGCCGCTGTGCCGTAGTTGCTGCTTAGGGCCCACGTTCGTGCAAGCGAGTACGAGCGAGAGCAAGGGCTTCGGCAGTAGTGCTGATCTCACCGACGGCTTGGGCCTCGTGCAGCTCACGGATTAGCTCGCCTATTAGGACTCCCTGCGCTAGCCCTAGCTCGCGCATCAGGATGCGCCCCGTGATGATCGGCTGGGTACGTTCGGGCGGCGGCAGCAGATATTCGCGCAGGCGGGTATTCGTCCATGCCATATGATACGCCCAATCGGGCGGGCTAAGCATCGGCCCCCGCACGGCCATATGGTCGGCGAGCGCGTGCAGCAATATATCTGGCGTGGCTTCGCCGACATCGCGGTAGAAGCGTGCATAGGCTCGGGCCGAGACACTCTCCGCATCGCGCAATTGGCCGGGGCGCATGTGTTCGCGCACGATGCCGACCACAAGGGCAGTGGCACTCCGGCTCAGTTTCAGGCGACGGGCAATCTGGGCCGCAACCTCTGCGCCAATGCCCTGATGCCCATAGAAGGTTACGCCGCCACCGGGCTTGGGCTGCTTGGTTTGCGGCTTGGCATTATCGTGCAGCAGCACCGCCAGCTTCACGAGTGCCATTCGGGCGACACCTTGCACCGGTGCGGCGAAGTGCTGCTGCAACGGTGCGGCCAGCTCAAAGTGGCGGGGCAGATCGGGGTAGTGCTGCACCGCAACTGGTAGCTGCGGCAGGCTTAAGGGCGGCTCGGTGAGTCCGGCGAGCAGCCACTCAAGGCTGACCACTGCCTCCAGTGTGTGGGCCAAGACGGGCAGGAAGTGAATGATCGGCTGCTCGCAGTGGCGCGATGGCTCCAGTTCGGGGAAGATGTGGGTGAGCAAGCCCAGCTGATCCATAGCAATCAGGTGCGGGGCACAGGCCGGATACTCCAGCAGGCGCAGCAATTCGTCGCGCACCCGCTCGGCGGCCACGGTGCTAATCTGCGGGGCCGTCATCTGGATGGCGTGCTGCGTGGACTCAGCGATGTCCAGCTCCAGCCATGCCGCCAGCCGAAATGCACGCAGCATGCGGAGCGGGTCATCGCTGAGGCTCGCGGGATAACACAGGCGCAGGGTGCGAGCGGCAAGATCAGCGAGACCGCCGCACGGGTCAATGAAATCGGCGGGAGTGAGCGGCAACGGCGCAAGCACCCGTGCGAGCGGCAGGGCCAGCGCATTGATCGTGAAGTCGCGCAGGCACAGGTCAGCTTCAAGCTTAGCCGCTCGCAACTGCACAACATCTATGGTGAGCGCGGGCTGGGCGGATGCGGGGGGCAACACGACCCGCCCGACACCACGCTCGGCATCGAGCAGGACGAATGCGCCGCCGAGCAGATCTGCCCATTCACGGGCTAGCCGCACGCCATCGGTCGGTACGGCCAGATCAAGATCGGCGGGCAGTGCGCCGCGAGCCAAATCGCGGGCAGCTCCACCCACCAACCACACCGGTAGAGCCTGTGCGGTGCATGCGCGGTCAATCTGGGTTAGGGTGGTGTAGACATGGTCAGTCATAGGTATATGATACCATACGCACCTGCCCAACGCCGGTCATCCGCTCTCTGCCGGACGTGGGGCAGTCGTCACGTCACCCACTACTTCTTCACGCCACCTTTGCCAGCCAGCGTCAGGGTCGTGCCACTCAGTACGCTGCTCTGAAAGCTGAAGGTTGTTTTGCGCTTTTCAGCATGCACTTCAAAGGCGAGTTCGATCAAGCGATCCAGCACCTGTGTTGGGGTCAGCCCACTGGCTGACCAAAGGTAGAACGAGAAGGAGCCGGGGATGGTGTTGAACTCATTCAGGTAAACGGTGTTGGTCTGCGGATCAACCAAGAAATCTACCCGCGCCAAGCCGCGACAGTTCATCGCCCGGAAGGCGGTAATCCCCAGCTGTTGGATGTGGTGGGTGAGTTCGTCGGAGATGGGCGCGGGGATGCGTCGGTCAGCACTCTTCGTGCCGATCAAGCCACCGCCCGCACGGAGATATTTGTCGTCGAAGTTGAGAAATTCATTCCACGAGACGGGCTGCTCACACACCGAGGCGATTGGCTCATCGTTGCCCATAATCGCGCAGTTGATCTCCATCGCCTGTGCCACGGCCTGCTCCACCAGAATGCGACTATCGTAGGCTTGGGCCACCTCCATCGCCTCGCGCAGCTGGGCGGGCGTGGTAGCTTTGCTAATGCCGATGCTCGAACCGAGATTGGCCGGCTTGACGAATACGGGCAGCCCTAGCGTAGCCTGCACCCGCTCCAGCACCTGCTCAGGCTGGCGTTCCCACTCGCGCCGCGTACACCAAACGTAGGCGACCGTCGGGATGGCATGCGCCTTCAGCACGGCTTTGGTCATAATCTTGTCCATCCCCACCGCCGCACCCACTACGCCGGAGCCGACATACGGAATACCCGCCATTTCGAGTACGCCTTGCAGGGTTCCATCCTCACCATATGTGCCGTGTACAACTGGAATCGCCACATCCACCGGAATAATTTCGGTGCGTGAGAACCACCCACTCACCGGCGGGTTGAGCAGTCCGGCGATGTTCGCATCGGGCGGGAGCGCAATCCGGCTTTCGTGCGTACCAGCTTCGATCAAGCGGCGATGGAAAGCAAGATCGGCGGTGGCATTGCCCGTGAACAGTTGCATATTGGTATACCACGCGCCATTGCGGGTAATGTAGATCGGGATTACCTCATAGCGGCGTTTGTCCAGTGCCGCCATCACTTGATGGGCCGTGATGATCGAGACATCATGCTCCACCGAGCGACTGCCATAGATCACTGCGACACGCTGTTGGGTTGCTGCCATTGGGCCTTGCCTCGCTTCCATATACTGCTTATGCCGCCACCAGTTCATAGGTGTCGGGCAGGTCATTCAACAGGAGAATTGCATCGCCCGCGTGGGTGATGCGATGCAGATGGGCAATGCCCGCCTGCAATGAATCAACTTGGAGAATCCGCTCCGGCGCAAAGCCGGCCTGCACTAGCCCATCGCGCATGGGATCGGTGCGCGTGGCTGCGCCCACAAGGATCGCGTAATCACACGCCGTTGCCGCCGCCATGCCCAATTTGCGGTTCTCCTCAGCCTCGATAGCACCCAGCTCAATGAAGCCGGGGGTCACCAGAATGCGTTGCCCCTGCGTAAACATACGCAGAACATCAAGAGCGTTGCGTGCGCCTACCGGATTGGAGTTGTAGGCATCATCAAGGATAATGGTGCCGCCTGTGCCCCGCTTTAGCTCTAGCCGGTGCGGGGTTGGCTCAAGGCGGCTGATCGCCCGCGCTACGTCGGCGAGCGGCACGCCACAGTGCAGCGCAACGGTTGCGGCTGCCAAGATGTTGGAGACGGTGTGCAGCCCCAAGAGGCGCGTCTGCACCGCCACGCACTCGCCCGTCGGGGCGTAGGTTAGGGTGAAGCGTGTGCCCTGCGCCGAAACGTGCACCTCATCAGCATGGGTGGTCAGTTCATTGTGGTGCTGGCGAAAGCCATACAGGGCAACCGGCACATGCGTCGTCTGCTGGGCAAGGGCGTAGGCTCGTTCGTCATCCGCATTAAAGACGGCCAGTCCATCAGCGGGCAAGGTACTCATAATCTCGTATTTGGCTCTCGCAACATGCTCGACCGTCCCGAAACGTTCGAGGTGCTGGGGCCCTATCGCCGTAATCACGCCAACCTGCGGGCGCACCAGCTGCACAATACTGGCAATCTCACCGGTGGTGTATGCGCCTGCTTCAACCACAAAGTAGTCGTGCTGGGGCTGTACATCGCCACGATTGATGATCTTGCAGATACCCATCAGGGTATTGTAGCTCTGCGGTGATTTGACCACGTTGTAGCGCATCGCCAGCATCGCGGCGAGGATGTCTTTGGTGCTCGTTTTGCCATAGCTACCCGTAATCGCCAGTGCCACGGCTTTGCGCTGATCGAGCACGGCTCGCGCCATACGAGCATACTTGGCCCGCATCGCTGCCTCGAATGGTGCTAGCAGGAGATTGGCTAGCACCAGTGCCAGCGGCGTGAGCAGCACCCCCAACGACACCGTCATACCGAGATTGTCTGCGATGCTGCGCTGGCTGGTGGGGAGCGGCGCAGGCACGAGCCATGCCCCACCCTGCGCGAGATACCACAGCAGGTAGAGCGACGGCAGCAGCAGTTGCACCGCCAGTGTCACGGCAAGGATGCGTTTGACACGGTCGGTGTAGACGAGCGGCTTTTTGATCTGGGTTTTGCGGCGGCGCGTCAGCCCTAGCAAAACCGCCCCCGCCATGAGCCACAGCCCCCCCAACAGCAGGCTCCCCATCGCCGTGCCGGCCGTGAGCGAGTCAAGGACGAAACTGAGCAGCCACAGGGCGAGGGTGAGCAGGATGGGCAGGCGCAGAAAGAAGCCCGCTTGCTGCCGGGCCCAGCGCAAGAAGCGGCGGTTGTCGTACTCCTCGATCTGGAAGAACTGCATCAGGCGGCGGTCAAGCTCCAGCGCAAGTGCGCCCCACACGCCGATCACCAGCAGCAAGAGCAGCATCGGTTAGTCCTTCAGGAACTCAGCGAGGATGCGCGTGAAACGGGGGAGCTGTTCAAGGTAGGCAAAGTGACCGGAGCCATACAGGATCACCAGCCCGCTATCGGCGATCAGGCTTTCGAGGATGCGGGCTTGCTTGAGTGGGGTTTCGGTATCCTGATCACCCCACACCAGCAGCGTTGGGTGGGTGATCTGGGCGGCATACTCGCGCAAGTCCTGCTCGATCACCTTGACAAATGTCTCGCGCAAGATGCCCGCTTCGAGGTAGTCTTTGGATGCCACCCGTGCGCGTATCTGATCACCAATGCCCGCCAAGCCGGGCAAGCGGAAGATGGCTTTGCCGAGCTTGGTAGCCGTGCGACGCAGCAGCGAGGGCGAATCGGTGCGGATGCCAGCGGCACTGACCAGCACCAGTCGCTTGACGAGATCAGGGCGGGTGGCGGCGAGGATCAGCGCAACACGCCCCCCAAAGGAGTGGGCGATGATGTTGCTAGGAGCAAACGCAAGGCTCTCGATCAGGGCGATCAGGGTTTCGGTATAGTCGG
This sequence comes from uncultured Chloroflexales bacterium, assembly GCA_937967405.1. Classification (GTDB taxonomy): domain Bacteria; phylum Chloroflexota; class Chloroflexia; order Chloroflexales; family Chloroflexaceae; genus JAAUTZ01. The sequence continues at coordinate 26,475 of CALCJV010000130.1, forward strand.
GCACGCCCCATGCACTGGGCGGTGGGCTGCTGCGCCCAAAGCCGGGGAAATCTACCACCAAGACCTGAAAGCCGCGTTCGAGCAGAGCAGCCGTGACTGGTCGCCACGACTCGATGCTGCCCCCCCAGCCGTGCAACAGCAGAGCGCGACGTGGGGGCAATGCCGGATCGGGCTGCGCGGGCTGCCCAATGATATAGTGAAACTGCACCCCATTGATTGGCAGGGCTGCTTCGGTAAAAGTTGCTGTGCCGACCGACACGGCAGGCGATGTTGATTCTGGTGGTGCTACTGGTTGCATCAATTTTCTTGGCTAGCTCGGCTTGGTAAGCGGCATAAGTACATCACCCATACGCTTCACAGGCATGGGGTAGGCTAGATCGTGCGCTTGGCGCAAACGGTCATACCTTAGCATACCTATCACTTTTTTTCAACTGCGTGCGGTGGTAAGCCGTCGCAGGGGGCCCAGCTTCTGCACTCCCCGTGCTGGTGCACAGAACCGCCGGCCGGTCTGCCCCCAGCCACGAACTCAATCTGGCGGACACCCATCCTGTCCGGCTCCCAACACAGCCAAGCGATTGCCCGCCTGTGCCCACACACGTACCCCTTCATGCCTCATGCTGCATGTGTTTTCGCCGATAGTCTAGCTCGACCCGCTCAAGGAACTTTTCGTAGTGTTGCGGCTGTACCGTAAGCTGTAAGCGTGCACTGAGCGTGGTTGCCAGTTGGGCCGCCAACTCGGTGCGGCTGAGTTGGCTGAGCTGGCGGCGGCGGTGGAGAAAGGTTTGCACGAGGGCGTAGTCTTCCGGCTGCACCACCTGTATCTGGGCCAACAGGGGAACATGGGCGAACTGCGGCGGGATTGGTGGCGGGGCGGGGAGCGGCGCAGGCGTTGGGGGCTGCAACAGCATCTGAAGTGAGATTGGCTGAGCTTCTTTGACAACCAGTGTCCCCGCCACCAGATCACCCAAGCGGCGGGCTTGCCCATCCACAAACATTGTGAGTACGCCCACGCCGTAAAAGAGCGGCAGGAAATCAATCACCCGCACGAGGTTGCGGATCGCCGCCGCGTTGAAGGTCAGCGGGCGACCACCGCCCTGCACCACCCGCAGGCGCAGCAGCCGCTTGCCCGGCGATTGGCCATTCCACACCAGCTCGAAGTAGAGGTAGTAGCCCCACAGCAACGCAAAGCCCAATATGCTGCCAATCGCCACAATGATACTAGCTGACACACTAACGATGCCCTCCAGCAGCCCCGCCAATAGCCCCAAGCCAAGCCACAGCAGCCCTTGCAGCAGGATAATCAAAGTGCTATCCAGCGTTGCCGCGAGAAAGCGCGTGCCAATGCCAGCCAGCTCATAATCGAAGGTGATGTTCTCTGGCGTATCTACCGTGTAGCGATGGTCAAGCGTCACGCCGACTCCTCTAGCTCGGCATCGTCAGGATAGGCTGAAACGAGCGTGCCGGTTACATCCTGCACGGCGAGATGCTGCACATCATTGAAGCGCACCACGCGCCGTTGACTCGCGCTGATCTCGATCACGCTGATTGACGTGTTGCCGATATGATCACGCGGGAGCGGCGGCTGATCAGATGCAGCTTGGATGTAGTTGGTGATGGCTCGCACGACACCGCCGTGCGTGACGAAGGCCAGCGTATGCCCCAAATGCTGGGCGAGCATCGCTTCCATCACCGCGATGACACGCTGGAAGAAAGCCGCTGAGGTTTCGCCACCACCGCGTGAGACATCATGCCCAGCCGCAAGCAAGCGCATCTCCTCTGGAAAGCGAACTTCGATCTCGCTTCGGGTTAGCCCACTCCACGCCCCCACATCAATCTCGCGCAGGGGCGGCAACATCTGCACTGGAAGATGCAGCAGCGCACCAATTTGCCACGCCGTCTGGTAAGCTCGCGCCAAGTCGCTGCTGTAGATTGCATCAAACTGAACCCCCTCCGCCTGAAGCTGCTGGGCGACGAGTTGGGCTTGGCGCAGGCCGCGCTGGTTGAGCGGGATGTCGGCGTGCCCCTGCCAGCGATGGCTTGCGTTCCAATCGGTCTCACCGTGCCGGATCAAATAGAGCGTGGTTTTCACCCGTTTCTCCTTCGTATGCCCGATCAATCAGGGTATGCCGTTAGGGTGTGCCGCTTGCCCACACTTGACCCCTGTGCAAGCTGCGCTACAATACTATTCTAAACGAAAACACGCCGACACGAAAGCATGCCTGTGCAGAAAGAAGCACCTCATGAATCTGTATGATCTGTTGCAGCACGTCCCGTATGCTACCGTAGACAGTAGCCACACGGTGGATGCTCACGCAATCACCAGCCTTGTGTATGATTCGCGCCACGTTGAACCGGGCAGCATGTTTATCGCGATCAAAGGCTACCACAGCGATGGGCACGAGTATATTGTGCAGGCAGTGCAGCACGGGGCCGTTGCCATTGTCGTTGACTCGCGCTACTGGGCACGGCAGGCGATCTTCGCCGCGCTTGCCGCGCAACAGCTGCCCATCCCGCATCTCATTGTCGTACCGGATAGCCGCACCGTGCTGCCCGATCTCGCCGCCGCATTCTACCACTATCCCGCGCAACGCCTCGGCGTGGTGGGCATTACTGGCACAAAGGGCAAAACAACGACCGCCGCCCTGATTGCGCGGACGCTCGATGGCGGCGGCTTCAGCACCGGCTTAATCAACAGTGTAGATTTTAAGATCGGGGCACGCGAGTGGCCCAACACCACGCGCCAGAGTACGCCCGAAGCCCCGCAGGTGCAGGCCTTGCTGTATGAGATGGTGGCTGCCCATTGTGACTATGCCGTGATCGAGGCGACCTCGCATGCCCTCTCCCCACACTGGCGGCGCGTGGATCGGTGTGCCTTCGATGTCGCGGTGTTCACCAATCTTGGGCACGAACATCTCGACTATCACGGCAGCTTTGAGCAGTATCAGCGCGACAAGCAACGCCTGTTTGAGCTACTCACGGAGCAACTGCCAACGAGCACCCCACCGCACCCCGCCAAAGCCCGCAAGTGGGCCATCGCCAATGCGGAAGATCGCCACCACACCGCATTTCTTGCGGCGGCTCCGCACCACGCAGAGCGGCTGACCTATGGCATCCAAGCTCCGGCACACATCCGCGCCTACAATCTAGATTTGATGACATCTGGCTCACGGATGCGTGTTGCTACGCCGTGGGGCGATGCTGAACTGGTGCTTCAGTTGCCGGGCTTGTTCAATGTGCAGAATGCCCTTGCCGCATTGAGTGTAGCCCTCTCGCAAGGCATAACCCTCGATCAGGCGTGTGCCGCCCTCAGTGCCGTGTCGGGCGTGCGCGGGCGCATGCAGCCCGTGAACGCTGGGCAACCCTTCAGCGTGATTGTTGATTACGCGCACAACCCCGAATCGTTTACACAGGTGTTTGCGATGCTGCGCCCCCTGACACGCGGCAAGCTGATTGCCGTGTTTGGCAGTGCGGGTGAGCGGGATCGGGCAAAACGCCCAATGCAGGGCGCGATTGCCGCCGAGCATTGCGATCTGCTGATCGTAACGGATGAAGACCCGCGCCGTGAGCCATCACAGCACATCCTCGCTGAGATTGCAGCGGGGGCGGTGCAGCGCGGCAAACGCATTGGCCGCGACTGCCTGCTGATTGCAGATCGCCCCACTGCTATTCGCACCGCACTTGCTTATGCCCAGCCAGAGGATGTGGTGCTGCTCCTGGGCAAGGGTCACGAAACCTCTATCGAGTACGCCGATGGCAAGCATGCGTGGGATGAGGTGGCCGAAGCCCGCGCCGGTCTTGCCGAGCTAGGCTACACAGGGGCGTAGTGGCGCAGGGGGCCCGTCCGTTGGCCCCCCTGCATCAGCCTCATAACGCTGCGGAGAAGTTAGCCTTCGCGGGCTTGCAGATCGCGGATCACTGGCTCGGCAGCATCCTCTAGCTCTTTGTTCACAACGGCAAAGGCCCGCTCGGCCGGTTCGCCATTAACAAGGATACGCTCCAAACCGCGCCCGATGATCTGGTCGCCGTTGGGCACAAACACCCGCGCCGCATCTTGAGCGCGAGTCTTAGGCAGCTGCTCCACTGCCGTGCGGAAGTTAGGGTTCTCGGCAAAGAACGCCTGCATATCTGCCGATTGTACCGCCTTCACGTTGACCGGCATGTAGCCCGTGCTGCGCGACCACGTGGACGAACCATTTTCGTCCGTCGCAAACTTGATGAACTGCATCGCGGCCAACTTCTTTTCATCGGGAGCCGCCGATGGAATAGCCAAGCCTGAGCCACCCGTCGGACAGCCGAAGTTGGTTTCTTCCGGCAGGAAGCCCACCCCTACCTCAAACTTGGCTGCTTTGGTAATGCCCGCCAAGCCACCCGTCGAAGCGAGCATGCTCGCTGTTGCCCCCCCGATGAAATCCTGATTGAGATCAGCCGAGAGGTTCGCCCACTTCAAGGTGTTGGTGGTTGCGCCGTAGAACTCACCCGCCCGCACCGTGTTTGGATCAAGCATGGTCATCTCAAATTCAGGCGTGGAGTAACGCCCGCCGTGCTGCCACGTTACCCCTTGGAACAGCCACGCCACGTAGCTTGCGCCATTCGGGTGCGAGAAGGCCACGCGGTTGTCGCCCATCAGCTTGGGGGCCCACTCACCAAACTCAGCCCACGTTGCGGGGGCCCGATCTGGCAAACCGGCTTCGGCCCACATCTCCTTGTTGTAGTAAAACAGGGGCGTGCTGCGGGCAAACGGAATCCAGTAATGCACGCCTTTCCGCACGCCTTCGTTGAGCAGCACCGGCTCATAATCGGCAAAATCAATCCCGGCTTTTGCAGCCAGATCGTCGAGCGGGCTAATCGCTTCGGCGAGGTAGAAGCCAAACCACCACACATCGGAGAGGAGCACTACATCCGGGATTGTACCTGCTCGCAGCGCGGCGGCATACTTCTGCGCGGTCTCTTCGTAGCTTCCCTGATACTCATAGTTCAACTTCACATCGCTCTGGGAACTGTTGAAGTTGTTGACCATCGCCTGTTCCGCTTCGCCCAGTGCGCCACTAAACGATCCCCAGTAAGTAATCTCAACGGTCGAGCCAGTCTGCCCAATCACAGCGGGGGCTTCGGTTGCGGGCGCAGCCGGAGCGGGGGTAGCCGCTGGCGCAGGTGGGGCTTGCGGGGCGGCCCCACACGCCGCGAGGAGCGCGAAGCTCCCGCCAGCAAGTGCACCCTTTAGCAATTCACGTCGGGTCAAGAGCTTGTTCATCTCTGCATTCTCCTTAGCATTTGGGTATACATTCTTACGTCAGACGTTCTGCACGTTTGCCTACATGCCACATATTGACTTGATGACGGTCAGCTTTGAGCATCCACCACACTGTGGAGAACGAGTGTGTATTCGCTAGGAGAAGATCGCCGGCTACTCCTTCACTGCGCCTGCGGCAATCCCTTCAACGATGTATTTCTGGGCCCAGATGAAAATGAGGACGATAGGCGCGATCACAAACACCGTGCCCGCCATCACTACGCCCCAGTTGGTGACACCTTCTTGATCGAGGAGCCAGAAGATACCAATCGGTAGCGTCCGCATTGAAGCCGAGTTGGTGACGATCAGGGGCCAGAGGAAGTCGTTCCAGATGTAGACGACGGTGATCAGAGCCATCGTGACGAGCGCAGGCTGGGCTATTGGCAGCACGATCAGCACCAGAATCTGGATGTGATTGGCCCCATCTACCTTCGCCGCCTCGATGATTTCACGCGGCATGGTCGAGAAGTATTGGCGCAGCAGGAACGTGCCATATGCGGTGGCAATGCCCGCTACAAGAATGCCTTGATAGGTATTGACCCAGCCGAGCCGAGCCACCGTGATGTAGTTCGGCACAATCGTGATTTCGGGCGGGATCATCAAGGCGGCCAGTAGGATCAGGAAGATGTACTGCTTGCCCGGAAAGCGGAGGAACACGAGGGCATAAGCCGAAGTCACGGCGAAGAAGACTTTGATTGCAGTACCCACCACCGTGATAAAGATACTGTTCAGGTAGTATTGCCCAAAGGGAGCCGCCCGCCATGCGGCTGGATAGTTGGCAAGGGTTGGCTCATGCGGAATCCACGTCGGCGGGATGGTGTAGATTTCGGTATTGGTTTTGAACGAGGCAATCACCATCCAATAGAGCGGGATGCCAATTACGAGCACTACTACCAGCATGCCCACATAGCTTAGGGAGCGCGACAGGCTTATGCGCTTAGCCCGTGTTTTTTGGGCGGTGCGGGCGGGGTACGCGGCAACCGACGTATCATTCTGGGCCATACCAGTGCGCTACTCCTCCTACCGTTCGCCATGATCCGATTGATCCATAAAGCGGAACTGGATCACGGTTAACGTGAACATGATGATAAACAACACGACCGCAATCACGCCCGCCTGCCCCGCATTAAAGGAAACGAAGCCCAGCTCGTACAGGTGATAGATCAGCGTGTTGGTGGCATTGGCGGGGCCACCGGCGGTCATCACGCGGATGATGTCGAAGGCTTGGAAGCTCTGCAAGACGGTGGTGACGCTGAGGAAAAATACAATCGGGCGCAAGCCGGGCAGGGTGACATGCACAAATCGCTCCCATGCATTGGCTCCATCTACGCGGGCGGCATCATACAGATCTTTCGAGATCGTCTGCAAGCCGGCCAGAAAGATGATGACTGAGTAGCCCATGTTCTTCCAGACGTAGACGATGATCAGGGCGGGCATAGCCCAAAAGGTGCTGGTGAGCCAATTGGGGGAGGGCAAGCCGACGAAGCCCAAGATTTCGCTGAGTAGCCCATAGCGCGGATCGAAGATGTAGGTCCAGATCACGGCAATCGCTGCACCAGAGAGCATGGTGGGCGAGAAGACGACCGCCCGCACGAGGTTGCGCCCCTGTAGCCGCTGATTGAGCAGCAGCGCAATCGCCAAGCCGAGAATCAGGGTGAAGATGAATGAGCTAACCGAGAAGACCACCGTATTCCACAGAATCTCGTAGAATTTATTCGAGGTAAAGACGCGCTCGTAGTTGCGGAAGCCAACCCAGAGAATATCAGCCCGCAGAAAGTTCCAATCTACAAAGCTGAGGTAGAAGTTGTAGACTAATGGCCAGTAGTTGAAGACCCCGAATAGGAATAGATTGGGGAAGACGAACAGCACAAACAGCAGCCACTCGCGCCACTCGCGGCGGAAGCGCGTGCGCCATGCTGCCGTCTGGGGCATGCCGTTTGGGTTGGGGGTGGGCACAACTGCCATAGAATAATCTTGCTGATTGCTCCGTGCTTAGGATACAGTGAGAACAATGCTTGGATACGCTGTGTCTTCTATCCTCCCTAATTATATCGAGTGATGTTAAGCCTGTACGTGAACAATGTTAAGCAGAGGTTAAGTCTTGGTTAACTCTTTGATCGTGCTGCTCCGCACCATGCAAGGCGTGGTACACTACCAACGGAGCAGCCGCACCCTTTGCAACACACGAGGAGTAACCACGCCTACCACTTGCGGTGGGCCCTATCTGTATGGCACATGCATCGCAACCACACCCACCCGTGTCCGCCGCACCCACTAGTACCCGCCGTCAGGTCTTCACCTTAGCCGTGCCCGCCGTTGGCGAGCAACTGCTCAATACCACCGTTGGGCTAGCCGACGTATTTCTGCTCGGCAATCTGGCCCTCACCGCCGCCGCGACACTCGGCTACGGGCGGGTTGAGGCAGTGGCGGCCGCCGGTCTCGGCAATCAGATGATCTGGCTGGTGAATGTCCTGTTTATGTCACTCGCAATTGGCAGCACCGCCATGATCGCCCGCGCCGCCGGAGCTAAAGCTACCGCCCAGATGCAGCATGTGTTGCAGCAATCGCTGCTGTTTGCGGTGGGCATGGGCAGTGTCGGCATGCTCGTGATGATCGTCTTGGCCCAGCCGTTTCT
>CALCJV010000131.1 GCA_937967405.1 uncultured Chloroflexales bacterium
GTGCCATCACGGGCTTGGATCGGTGCAGCCGCAAGGCGACTGCCCGCCGCATACTGCCACACGATCTGCCCATCCTGCTGGGCTAGGGCGGTGAGTGTGCCGCGCTGATCGGCGATGTAGAGACGGTTGTCACGCCCGATCAGGGGGGAGTGTTCAACCGGTGTAGCAAGCTGCGTCTGCCATTGGATGCGCCCCTGCCGATCTACCGCAATAATTGTTCCGGCAACTGTTGCGACGTATACCGTACCATCCGCATCAATGACCGGAGCAGCCCATAGTTCGCCATCAAGCTGCACCTGCCAGCGCACGCGGCGGGGTGCAGCCTGTTCGCGGGTTAGGGCGTAGAGCTTACCCGATGCCGCCCCAATCACGAGGCTACCGTCGGGGGCTTGGGCAAGCGGGGTGGTATCGCTGCGAAGAAAGTACGCCCACAGCCTGCGTCCAGTGCTAGTGTATACTTGCACCTCGCCGGTGCTATCCACCACAGCCACATCGTCGCTGGCGGCGTGGTAGTGCGGGTTGCCGAGTGCTGGGCTACGCAGGCGCACGGTCCAACGGGGCACGCCCGCCGCATCCAGTGCCGTGAGCAGGCTGCCCGAATCGCCGACATACCAGCTCCCATCGCGGCCGCGTGCCGGTGCGCCCGTGATCGTGCCCGGCGCATCGAAGGCGTACTGGAGCTGCCCGGCTGGGTGCAGCAGATACAGCGTACCCGGCGCAGCCACTACCGCGAGCGTGCGCGTGAGTGTGGCCGTAGCTCCATCGGTCAGATAGCGGATTGCGCCGCGTGCCGGAAATATCCACTCATGTTGAGCGGGCACATCTGGCCCAAGCACGAGCGGTCGGTCGGCTTCGCGCAAGGCGGGCACGTTGTTTTGCAGGGCAATGAATGCTGGGCGCACCCCCCAATCGGGGGCAAGGATGCTGTAGGTTGTCTTCTCATCATCGGGCGTGCTGATCACGCTAAAGTTCAAGTTCCACACAAACACGCCCGATAGCCACGCATAGCGTTGGCGCAGCTGCCACAGCGCATCCACCAGATAGGTCGCCTGTTCCTGTTCGCTCACCGGCGGTGGTGCACCTGCGGCGGTCGTGACGGTCCAGCCATACTCCGTCAGCCAGACCTGACGCGGGTCACGGTAGCGTTCCATAATGGCCCGCGTGCGTTCGATGTGGCGGAAGTAGGTATGCGACATGTCGGCATCCGGCCATAGATCGGTGGGGCGGTGGTTGCCCGCGCCGGTATGCACACCCACAATATCGGCAGCGCGGAGGAATGCGCCATGGTCGAGTTGGTAGAGCTGCTCGAAGTAGGGCAAATCCTCGCGGGCAACGGCCGGATCAGGGTTGTGCGTGGCGGCCAGTGCGGCCGACACCACGAGCGCACACGGGTCAGCCGCTTTGATCGCTTGGTAGCCCGCCTGTAACACAGCGAGGTAGTGGGCCGGATCAGCGGGTGTGCCGCCACCTTCGTGGGCGAGGTTCGGCTCATTCCAAATTTGGTAGGCAGCAACTCGCCCGCGATAGCGGCTGGCTAACAATCCGGCAAAGCGGGCGAAGTCTTGCGGGTCATCGGGTAAGCCATCATGGCCAGTAGCGGTTGCCCACGGTGGCGCACGCACGATACTGAGCAGCAGGTGTGTGTCGTTGGCGCGTGCGGCACTGACAATCTGGTCAAGCGGTCGCCAGACAAACTGTTCGCGTTCGCCTTCCAGATCGCGCCAGTGGATCTGTTGGCGCACCCACGTAAAGCCGCCGATGCGGGTGAGGGCGAGTATCCGCGTGCGATCCGTCGCAAACAGGAACGCATTGATGCCATATTGCACACTGTCGAGCTGGGGCGGGAAGGTCTGTTGGGCGAAACATTCGCCGGTGAGCGGCGCAACGAGTGGTGCGGGTGTGCCCCGATACCACGGCGATTCGGTGGGGTAGGGGGTAGCTTCCGACAGCGGCAGAGCTGGCTGCACCGGCAACGTTGGCACGGGCGTGGTGGGGCTGGGTGCTGGTGGTGCAGCTGGCTGGAGCGCACAGCTTGCGAGCAGCAGCAGGGCGAGGATGTGCAGCAGGGCGTTACGGTTCATAGGGGTAAGTATAGCATGGGGGGGACGGTGGTGGGCGTGGTCGGGGCTGAGAAAACCATCAGTAGCACCGTGCCCCTGCCACGATGCTACGTCTGGATGTGTTGATGCGCTGCGTTTAGCGTGGTTGCGGTACCGGCTGCCCTAGCTCAGGAGCTTCTGCACATCGGCAACACTGGGTACTTTGCCCGCAATCTTGAGCTGCCCATCTACAGCTATCGCCGGTGTAGCCATAACACCTGCCATCGCAATCTCTTGATACTCCGTTACCTTGACCACTTCAGCTTCTACGCCGCTCGCCGCAATCGCCTTGCGGACAACCTCTTCCGTCTGCTTGCAACGTGCACAGCCGGGTCCATAAACTGTAATTGTCTTCATTGGGTTGTTCCTTCTTGATCCACGATACCTAGATAACCAGATTAAACAGATAGCCTACAAACAGGATGCCCGTACCGACAATCGCAACAAAGATTGCGATCAGGCGGGGCTTCAGCACCTTGCGGAGAATGATCATCTCCGGCAACGACAGCGCAATCACGGCCATCATAAACGCGAGAACCGTGCCCAATGCTGCGCCTTTGCCCATCAAGGCCTCGACAATGGGGATGATGCCCGCTGCGTTGGTATACATCGGAATGCCCATCAGCACGGCGAGTGGCACCGACCACCACGCATCTTTGCCCATAAACGATGCCATGAAATCTTCGGGCACGTAGCCGTGAATGAGCGCACCGATGCCGATGCCGATCATGACGAAGGGCCAGACTTTGCCAACAATCTCGCCGACCGCATCCCAGCCAGCCTGCACCCGCTCCCGCCATGTCAGGGGGGCATCAGGGTCAGCGTGCCCAGTGGCGGGTATGGCATAGACCCATTCTTCGACATAGCGTTCGAGCTTGAGCCGCCCAATGATCCAGCCGGCCACAATCGCAATCGTTAAGCCCGTTACGAGGTAGAGCAGGGCAATCTGCCAGCCGAATAGCCCCCACAGCAACACCAGAGCCACTTCGTTAATCATTGGGGCGGCAATGAGAAAGGAAAACGTAACTCCTAGCGGAATACCCGCCGTGACAAAGCCGATGAACAGGGGCACAGCCGAGCACGAGCAGAACGGGGTGACAGTGCCCAGCATTGCTGCGAGCACATTGCCGATGCTTTCGCTTTTGCCGGCCAGTAGTTGGCGTGTGCGTGCGGGCGTGAAGAACGTGCGGATAATGCCTACTATAAACACGATCAGCGTGAGCAGCAGCAATACTTTGGGCACATCGTAGAGGAAGAACTGCACGGCTGAGCCGAGATGGGTATCGAGCGACAAGCCCAACATCTGTGTGGTGAGCCAGCGTGAGAGTGGCTCTATCGTATTGTAGAGCAGGATCCACACGGCGAGTAGCACGCCGGCAATGGGCAGTGGATAACGCTGGGCCAAGCTCGTTAGGCTGGTGCGCCACGTTCCTTGCGAGGCACTGCCGAGTGATGGTTCTGGTACTGGTTCTGAGACTGGTTTCATCCATCGTTCCCTTTGATTATTCAAAGAATTGAATACTATCCCCAAAAGAAAAGCCCTGCTAGCTATGCAACACCAATTCTGCCCATTCTGGCTGGCACTGGGGGCAATTGCACGTTGCAGTGGTGGCGGTAAAGGCTTTGCTGCCAACGAGGGCGCGGGCAGCATCAAGCACCGCAAAGACATGCCGATTGGTGACGCGGTAATACACATTTGCACCACTCCGCTGATCAGCAACTAGCCCAGCCTCGCGCAAGACCATCAGCTGCTGCGAGATGTACGCCTGTCGCTTGCCTAGCTGGGCTTCGATATGGCACACACACTGCTCACCGTCGCGCAGCAGGTCGAGAATAGCTACCCGTGTCGGGTGCATCAGGGCGCGAAACAGGCTGGTTGTCGGGTCTTCAGCAGTTGTTGTTGGCATTACACGTTTCCGTCACACTGACTCCGTGTCTTGATCCTGCTATTAGTATATTCCATTTCTTGAATATTGCAAGCCTGCTAAACCAGCATTTCGGTGAAGGTTTCGTAACGCAATGATCTATGGGCGGTAGCCGCGCGATGGCTTATCCAGTCGGGTGGTGCTCGGCCCCGTGCAGGGCGGCAGCAATGCCCGCTTGCAGGCTGCCGCGTGTGAGGATGCCGCTCAAATCCACCCCTAGATGCACGAGCGTCTGTGCAATCTGGGGCTGAATGCCGGTGATCATCACTTGTGCGCCCAGCAAGCGCACCGCCTGCGCGGCCTGTATGAACGCTTGGGCCACCTGCGTATCTACCACCTGCACCCCCGTAATATCGAGGATAGCCAATTCAGCCCTGTGCTTGGCGACCCCTTCGAGCAACGTCTCCATCACCTGCCGAGCACGGTCGCTATCAATCGCACCGATCAGCGGCATAATCACCACTCGCTCAGAGATCGGGATCAGTGGGGTCGAGAGTTCGCGCAGGGCGTGCCGCTGAGCCGTAATCAGCTGCTGCTGCAAGGCTTCGCGCTCGGCTTCCTGTCGCCGTTGGGCGGTGACATCGCGCAGCAGATTGGCTATCTTGATCGGCTTGCCCTGCTCATCCCGCACCGCAAAGACATTGTTTTGGCTAATCCAACGGCTACCATTGGGACGAGGCAACTCAATTTCTTGGATCCATGCTCCCCGCTCCATAATCGTCGGCACAATCTCCCTCTGAAGCAGAGTATCCATCCCAAGCTCAGCCGGATAGAGACTCAGTGCAGACAATCCGGCTTCAATCTCAGGCAGCTGAAACATGGCCTTGCACGCCGGATTGATATAGGTCAGCGTCCCGTCGAGATCGGCCATCGCTATGCCATCGAAGGCATTATCGGCAAGGGCTTTGAACACCCGTAGTTCAGCTTCGCGCTGTTTGCGCTCGGTAATATCAGTGGATACGCCACTAATCGCATAGATTTGCCCTGCGTCATCATAGAGTGGCGTGCGTACCGAAAGGAAGTAATGCATCCCATCGGGTTGGTTCACCGTCTCCTCTAGGATCACGGCCGTGCCTGTTGCAATCGCCTGTTGCTCATTCGCCCGCCACTGTGCCACAAATTCGGCGGGGAACAGATCGGTATCGCGTCGGCCTTGCATCTCCTCCGGCGTAATATTGAGCAGTGCGGCCGTCTTTTGATTGACCGCCAAAAATGTGCCGTTCAGGTCTTTGATATAGATTGCCGCAGGCGAGTTGTCGAGAACACTGCGGAGCAACATTTGGTTGTGGCGCAGTTCGGCGGTACGTTCAGCGATGCGTTGCTCTAGCTCCGCATTGATTTGGGACAGAGACTGCTCAGCCTGCTTACGGGCGGTGATATTCTCAAACATCACTGCAACGTGTTGCTCTGGCAGGGGCACCGCATGCACATCAAACGCACTGGTAATCACCCGTTCATCGCCATAAACACTCTCGGTGCTGAAGGGTGTGCCCGTGCGGATGACTTGTGCATAGGCTTGCGGAATGCCCTGCTCACGTAAGCCCGGAAAATTCTCATCAAGCGTTTTGCCAACAAGCTCGGCTGGCACAATATTGGCAAGGGCTTCGACGACAGGATTGGCGGCAACTAGGCGCAGGCTCCGATCATCATTGCTATCCTCCAGCTTATACACAAACGTCCCAACTGGTGAACAGGCAAAGAGGGCCTGATATAAAGCTAACTCCTGTTCGAGTTGGATCACTTTCTGCCGCAGCTGATCGAGTTCCTGTAGTTCAGCACCCATTGCAGTTTCCCTTCTATGGGCCAATGTGATAGTTGGAGCAGCCTGATGCGTACCGGTGCGGTGTCATCAAGGTGTCGAAATGGTTCTTATATACGCACATCATGGACTATCATTGGATGTCAACACGTTCACTGGCTGGGAGACGTAGCACCATCGGGGACAAGATTGAGCCGTGAATTCGAGAACGTTATTTGCAAGTATACCAGAAAGCCTGAACCTTGTGGTAGAGTGAGCTTGCCGCTGGATCAACACGGCAGTGCCGTGGAATAGGCTTAGTTACCCGCAGGCCTGACGTAGGCCAATACGGGGTATAATAGAGAGCGTGCAAACATCGGCTACCATCCGCACGTGGCTCTGGTTGGGTGCCATTGCTGCTACCAGTGGACTTGGCTTCGCATGGCTCGGTGTGCCCGCCGCATGGTTCCTTGGCCCCATGATGGGAGTGGGGCTGTGGGTTGCGTGGCAGCCGCGCCAGATGGCCCTAGCGAGCTGGCTTTACACCAGTGCCCAAGCCCTTGTCGGGGGGGCGATGAGCACTGCGATCACGCCAGCCGCTTTGACGGTGCTGCTTGAACGCTGGTTCCCGATCCTGCTGATCCTGCTGCTGCTCAACCTTGTGAGTGTTGTCGCCGGATTGTTCCTCGCCCGCACCACCGAACTCGATCTTGTTACGGCGGTGCTCGGTACACAGCCGGGCGGCGCACCCGGCATGGTTGCCTTGAGCGAGGCACTCGGAGCCGACAGCCGCCTTGTTGCGCTGATGCAATCATTTCGGATTATGCTGGTGCTGGGGACACTCACGCTGGTAACGTTGCTCGTTGCGCCTGCCGCCGCTGAGCCACCCCCGCTGCCGCTACCTAGCCCAACAGATGGGTGGAGCTGGATCGCCATCGGGATCAGCACGGCCATCATTGGGATTGGAGGCTGGCTGGGGATGCGCTTGCACCTGCCCGCCGGGGTGCTCGTTGGCCCAGCGATTTTGGGCATGCTGGCTGGGCTAGCCGGATTGCCGCATCCCGCCCCACCACCGCCGCTCCTCACGCTAGCGTATGCCTTAATCGGAGTGCAAATCGGGCTACAGTTCGATCTGCCCGCGCTGCATACTGCCCGCCGCATCTTGCTCCCATTTACGCTTAGCACTCTGCTGCTCATTGCTGTGGCGGCGGGAGCAGGAGCCGTACTCGCCTATCGTACCGATGGCGATCTGTTGAGTGGCTACCTTGCCACCACCCCCGGCGGCTTGAACGTGGTGACAATCATTGCCCTTGAGAGTAAGGCCAATGTTGCCCTGATCCTCACGCTCAGTCTCCTGCGCTTCATCAGCATCGTGCTGCTCAGCCCCTACCTCATCCGCTGGCTCCAACACATGCTCCCGTCAGCTGCGCCTGTGCCGCCCATCCTGCCGGAATAGCTTTCGGCAATGTTGACCAGTTGGGCAAAGCCTGTTAGACTCATGCCAACTACGATCTCGCTCAACGTAGTTGCCCAAGTAAGGAGTGCCCGAACGGATGCCAACTCGGATCGAAATCTCACGCAATACGTGGGTTGCCCTATTCACGCTCGGCTTGGCTTTTGGGGTAATATATACCTTCCACTCGATCATTATCAGCACGGCGGTATTGCTGCTGCTCTCCGCCCTGTTGGCTCTGCTGATCAATCCGCTTGCCAATTGGATGGAGAAGCGTGGCATCAAGCGCAGCGTGACTGTTGCTGGAGTGCTCTTGTTCGTTGCGATAGCAGGCACGGTTATGCTGCTCATCATTGCCCCCATTGTGTACAACAGCTTGATTACCCTCTACAATAATCTGGAAAACATGCAGGCCTTCT
Source organism: uncultured Chloroflexales bacterium (assembly GCA_937967405.1). Classification (GTDB taxonomy): domain Bacteria; phylum Chloroflexota; class Chloroflexia; order Chloroflexales; family Chloroflexaceae; genus JAAUTZ01. Next base: position 7,635 of record CALCJV010000131.1, read on the forward strand.
TTTCCCCGTTCCTGCCCGATCTGATAGCCGGTGATGGCAGTATCACGATCACCAGCATCCTCTCCAACTCGCTCGCCTATCTTGGTGGCGCAGTGGGCGGCGTACTTGGGCAAGTTGGGGCAACGCTGTTTATGCTGTTTGTGATGGTCGTTTTGGTGTTCGCACTGGTGGTTGATCCGAGCGTCAGTCGCGGCTTGCTCAACCTCTTCGTACCTATACAGTATCACCCCCGTCTAATCCATCTAACTGACAGTGTGAGTGGTGGCTTGGCCCGCTGGTTCGTGGCCCAAGTTGCGATCAGTTTTTACTATATCGTATGCTACGGGATTATCAATCTGGTATTGGGCATCCCCTTCGCCCTCACGATTGCTGTGATTGGTGGTGTGCTAGAGTTCATCCCCTATTTGGGCGGCATCGTGGGGCTAGCGTTGTCGGTGCTTGCGGCGTTAAGTGGCGGCTTGGGCTGGACAACCATCCTCTGGCTAGTGATCCTTGAAACGATTGTTGGGGCTGTGGCCGTGTACTTCGTTGCGCCCTACTTTTTTTCACGGGCGATCAAGGTGCAGCCGGCCCTCGTGCTACTAGGGTTATTCATCGGTGGGCAGATCGGCGGCTTTCTTGCTGCGCTCCTGACAGTGCCAATCATTACCGTGATGGTGGTGCTTGTGCGTGAACTTCGCTCTGCTCCCACTGATGCTGAAGTCATCGAAGTCGTCAATGTTGGCCAAAATGACGTGACACCGGTGTCCGAAGCATCCAGCCCAAGCTATCCCCATTCGGGGCTGTAAGCACGCACCAATGTTGCTGCCCAAGCTGCTCCGGTCTCTCCCGCTCTGGCTGCTGCTTGGCCCACTGCTGCTGGGGTTAGGGGTAACATCTCGGAGCCATAGCCAGCCGGTACAGCAAGCAGGCTTAGTCGTGGTCTTCGGCGATGGCACCGTCACAACGCGCTGTGTCAGTTTTATAACTGAGACGATCAGCGGGATTGACCTGTTGCGTCAATCTGAGTTGGCCCTCGAAACGCAGCATGATGCAGGCTTAGGCGAGTTTGTGTGCAAGATCGGTGACGAGGGTTGCCCCGCCGATAATTGCGCGTGTGCTTACCCACCTACCTATTGGCACTACTGGCTCAAGAATGCGACCGCGCAGCAGTGGCAAGTTTCGGGGGTGGGGGCAAGCAACCGGACCCTGCGGGCGGGTGATGTAGATGGCTGGGTGTGGAGCGATACGAATGTTGCCCCGCCTGTGATCGCCTTCACCGCCATCTGCCCTCGTGCGGAGTTGCCAACTGCAACCGCATCGCCGGTTGCTACGCCACCTGCTACACCTACCGTCGCTCCCGTGCCGCGCCTGTATTGGGCCTATCTACCGTTGGTGGTACACTGACGGAAGCACAAGCAGGAGAAAACCCTGTGCGAACGAGCATCTGGCTGGTGCGCCATGTGCAAACGCAATCCAACCGCGAGCAACGCTACCAGAGCCACAGCAATAGCCCCATTACCGCCTATGGCATCCGCCAACAAGCTGCCCTCGCCCATCGCTTGCGGCGCATCCCGTTTACACTGACCCTGACGACTGCCACCGAGCGCACGCAGGCCACTGCGGCCGCGATCCTTGCTAATCGCCAATCGCCCGGCCTGACACGGGTTGACCCCGCGTGGAGCGAGAGTGCTCACGGCGCATGGGAAGGGCTGACCTACCGCGAAGTGCTGCAACGCTACCCTGCCGAAGCCACCCAACGGTTTGCCGATGCGCTGCATGGACGCGCCAGCGGTGGCGAGTCGTTGGTGGAGGTGGCGGCGCGGGTGCAGCAGGGCTGGCTCACCCTACTACGTGAGCATGCGGGCGAGCGCATCTTGATTGTCACCCATGCCACACCGATCCAGATTGTGCTGTGTAGCCTGACCGGCATGCCGCTTCCCCAGCATTGGCAGTGGCGCATAGATTTAGCTAGTATCACCGCGATTGATGTATATGCAAGTGGTCCAATTATCCGTGTTGTAAATGAGGTGCCACGTTTATGAAAATGACCCAACATCCTGACTTAGTGCGCGACTGCATCATGCAGATTGCTCCCGCCGATGCTGCCGCAATGACAGCTGCCCAGCACCGGCTCGATCACTTAACCAAGCCGCAAGGCAGCTTGGGGCAACTCGAACGCCTGATTGTGCGTTTGGCGGGCAGCACAGCCCACGCTATGCCGCAAGTGCAGCAGCCCGTCATTCTGCTGTGTGCCGCCGATCACGGCATTGCCGTAGCTGGCGTGAGTGCCTACCCACAAGCTGTAACGGCCCAAATGGTGCTGAATTTTCTCGCGGGCGGGGCAGCGATCAGTGTCTTGGCCCAAGCAACCAATGCCCGCCTGATCGTGGTGGATGCAGGTGTTGTTGGTGATCTACCCGATCACCCCGATCTGCACCGCCTGCACATTCGGCAGGGCACAGCCAACTTTGCCACTGAACCAGCCATGACGCTGGCTGAAGCGCACGTCGCCGTGCTCGCTGGGATCAGCCTAGCGCAGGCGGCGCATGCCGATGGCATGGACATGCTGCTAGTGGGCGAGATGGGCATTGGCAACACAACGGCCGCCGCCGCCCTGACAAGTGCGCTCACTGGCGCACCCCCCACCCAAACTGTTGGGCGCGGCACGGGCATTGATGATGCGCGGCTCGTGCACAAGCAGGCTCTTGTGGCGCAGGCATTGCAGCGCGTGGGGCTAGGCGATGGGCAACGCTGGACCGGCGATGCGCTGGTGCTGCTGGCCGAAGTAGGTGGGCTGGAACTGGCCGTGCTTGTGGGAGCAATGCTTGCAGCAGCAGCCCAGCGCATCCCAATCCTGCTGGATGGCTACATCACCACGGCCGCCGCGCTCGTTGCAGCGCGGCTGGCTCCGCAGCTGCCCGTACACCTGATTGCCGCGCACTGCTCGGCCGAGCCGGGCCACGCACTGGCCTTAGCCGAGCTGGGGCTAACTGCGGACAATGCCGCCGCCCCGCTTTTGCAGCTTGACTTGCGGCTTGGCGAAGGCAGTGGCGCAGCCCTTGCGCTGCCTCTGATCCAGCATGCGCTACGCCTCCTGCACAGGATGGCCACCTTTGAGTCTGCGGGAGTAAGCACCGCGTGAACAATCTCTTCAGCCTGTTTGAGGCGATCCGCTTTCTCACGATCATCCCGATCCCGTTGCTGCCCACGATGGATGAGAAAAGCATCCCACGCTCAATTGTGTGGTTCCCCATCGTTGGGCTAATCATTGGCGCGGTGCTGTTGCCGCTTGGCGTTGTGGCGGGCTGGCTCTGGGGCGATTTGGGGCGGGCAGCAGTGCTAGTGGTGGCGTGGGCGGTGCTGACGGGCGGGCTGCACCTTGATGGGCTGAGCGATACCTTTGATGGCGTGTGGAGCTGGCGACCGCGTGAGCGCAAGCTGGAGATTATGCAGGATAGTCGGATTGGGACCATGGGCACGCTCGCACTAGTTGCGGTGCTGTTGCTCAAATGCGTGTGGCTTGCTGGAGCAGGTGAACTATGGTGGCAGGCGGTGTTGCTTGCGCCGCTCTGGGGGCGATGGGCAGATAGCTACGGCATTCACTGGTTTCCGCCCGCCCGCGAGGGGGGGCTAGGGCGTACCTTCCAAGCCGAACTTCAGCCGCGCCACTTCATCATCACCACCGTCGCTACCCTAGCGTGCGCCTTCCTGATTGGTGGTGGGATTGCGCTGCTGGCAGGCGGGCTAGTGTGGCTGGTGACGTGGTGGCTCGCCCACTGGTGGACCCGCGATCTAGGTGGGCTGACTGGCGATACCTACGGCGCGTTGTGCGAAATCGGCGAGGTGGTGGTGCTGGCAACCCTCGCGGCGGCAGTGGTGGTGTAGGTGACAGGTGACAGGTTTCAGGTGACAGGGAAGGCAGACCACGAAGCACGCGAAGAACACAAAGAACACGAAGGGTCGGGTGGAACGGCAGGGGAAGCATCCGCCGGTATGCCACGAAGCACGCGAAGGGAAGCAGGGGTCAGGGGGCAGGGAAGGCAGATCGCCAAGCACACAAATGGGGGCAGGGAAGGCAGACCAATGACCCCTATCACTTGTCCTTCCTTTGTATTCTTCGTGTTCTTCGTGCCCTTCGTGGTTTGGCTTCCCGACTTCTTACCACGCGCCATCCGCTATCGCCCAGCGATCACTACTACCTGCACCTGTTCCAACACATCTAGTAGCGGCGCGGGGAATAGCCCAAGCACGAGGATCAACACCGCCGATACGACCAGACTTGCCATCATCCAGCGCGGGGTGGGCATCGGCGTAGAATTATCAGGGGGCACGATAAAGACCGCCCGCAACAGGCGCAGGTAGTAGTAGAGCGCGGGAATGGTGCTGATCAGGGCGATCACCACCAACCAGATTGCATTGGCTTGCCACACCGCCAGCATAATGTAGAACTTGGCGAAGAAGCCAGCTAACGGTGGAATGCCCGCCAGCGCAAAGATAAACACGGTGAACAGGGCGGCTAAGCCGAGATTGCGCTGCGCCAAGCCATTTAGCGCGGTGATCTCATCGCTGCCGGTATCCTGTGCAACGATAGCAATAACCCCGAATGCACCGATGTTCATCAAAGCGTACACCACGAGATAGTAGAGCAGGGCCACCACACCATTCAGCCGATCTGTGTTGAATGGGGCAGCTTGGGCGATCACACCCATCAGCAAGAAGCCCGCGTGGGCAATGCCCGAATAGGCTAGCAGGCGTTTAGCGTTGGTCTGGGGGAGTGCGGCAAGATTAGCGATAATCAGCGTCAGGGCGGCGAGGAGGGCCAGCATGCCCGTCCAGCCACCAAACTCATCGAAGACGGGGATCGGGTTGCCAACCACATTGGGAAACACGGTATCGAGCACACGCAGCAGCAGGAAGAAGCCCGCTGCCTTCGATGCAGTGGAGATGAAGGCGGTCATAGTGGTGGGTGCGCCTTGATATACATCTGGTGACCAGCCGTGAAAGGGCACGATAGCGATTTTGTAGCCGATACCTGCGATCATAAACAGCATGCCCATGAGCAAGATCGGAGCTGGCTCACCAGCTTGGGCGAACAGTTCACGTAAGCTATCAAAGCTGGTAATCACACTCGTAGAAAGGGCCGTCAGATCAGCAGATCCGGCGGTAGATGCGGCATAGCCATAGACGAGGCTCATACCATAGAGCAGGATCGCAGATGAGAATGCGCCATACAAGAAATACTTCATGCCTGCCTCTACCGATTGGCGGTCATTGCGGAAGTAGCCCGCCAAGATATAGAGCGGGATCGAAGTCAGTTCAATGGCCAGAAACAGCATGATCAGCTCAGTTGCACCGGCCATCAGGCACATTCCCAGCGTGGACAGCACCAGCAGGCTGTAGAACTCGCCGGGATTGCGGAGCGGCGGATGGTCATAGGTGAGCAGCACAACAAGGAATGCCGCCCCAGTAAACAGCAATCGCCCAATAATCGTGAGGTGATCGGTGGCAAACATATCCATCACAGGGAGGGGCACATTGCTCCCACGCGGAATGCCGGCCTGCAAGTTGCGGAGCAGGTTGGTGAAGTAGTTGCTATCGGCCGTATCCGGTACGGTGTAGAGGTAGCCACTCTGGAGCAATATGATGGCAAAGATCATGCCTAGCCCCAATGCCGCCAGCGATGCTGAGGCGCGGTGGCGTTCGAGTACAACCTGCTCGCCATCGGCCCAACGCTCGAAGACATCCGAGCCGAGAATGAGCAGGGCCAATACAAGCAGCAGAATCTCCGGCAGAATACGTGGAATGTTGGTTAAAAGAAAGCTCATTACCAGCCTACCCCCTGCAACTGCTGCGCGATGGGGCGTACCCCTGCGGCAATCATATCGGTCAAGATACCGGGCGCGAAGCCTACGCCAATCAGCACAGTGGCAAGGATCAGTGCGCCGGTGATCTCTTGCCATGTGAGCGGCGGGAGATCGTGCAGGTGCGGGTTATCCACATTGGCATAGAAGACGCGGTAGATCGCGTGCAACACATACGCTGCCGTGACCGGGATCGAGATGACAGCAATGATGGCCAGCAACGGGTAGCGTTCCCACACCCCAATGAAGATCGTGAACTCAGCCCAGAAGCCTGCCAAGCCGGGCATGCCCATGCCTGACAATCCGGCTGTGATGAACATCACTGCTGCAAAGGGCATCACCCGCCCCAAGCCGCCTAGCTCACCAAGCTGGCGGGTGTGCGTGCGCTCGTAGACCATTCGCCCCACTACCGAGAAGAATAGTGCTGTCATGATCCCGTGCGCGAACATCTGCAACACCGCGCCAGTCAAGGCAATCTGCGTGCCGGCCGCGAGAGCCATCATAACTAGCCCCATATGGCTTACGGAAGAATAGCCGATCATAAATTTTGCGTCGCGCTGTACCATTGCAATTGTTGCCCCATAGACCACATTAAAGATTGTCAGGATCGCAATTGCGGGGAGCCACTGGGCCGCCCCGTGCGGCATTAGCCACAGCGCAATCCGTAAACAAGCATACGCACCGAGCTTCATCAACACACCTGCATGCAGCATGGAGACGGCCGTTGGTGCAGCGACGTGGCCGGTCGGAGACCATGTGTGGAAGGGGAACATACCCGCCAACACCGCAAAGCCGACGAAGAGTGGTAGGAAGAAGAGCACCTGATACTGCTGCCCAAAGTTGACGTTGGCGGCAAGGCGCGGGATGTCGAAGGTACGTAGCCCGCTGCCAAAATAGATCGCCAGTATGCCGATCAGGGCCAGCGCACTGCCGGCCATCAGGAACAGGGTCAGCTTCATTGCGCCGTATTCGCGGCGGGTGCTGCCCCATACGCCAATGAGCAGGTACATCGGAAGTACCGCAAGTTCATAGAACACAAACAGCAGGAAGAGATCAAGCGCGGCAAATACGCCATACACGCCCGCCGTAAGCAGCAACAGCAGAATCCAGTATTCTTTGGCACGTTGCTCGATGTTCCAACTCATCAGCGCACCCGTGAAGATCACCAGCCCATTCAGCAGCAGCATGGGCACGGTGATTCCATCCACACCGAGATAATAGTTGATCCCCAATTGAGGAATCCACGCTAGCCGTTCGACAAATTGGAAACCGGACTGCCCCTGATCATAGGCCAGAAAAACTAACCCCGCCAACACGAGTGAGAGCAACGCAAAGCCAGTCCCAATCACGCGGATCAAGGTGATCCGGCTCGCGGGCACAACGGCAATCAAGGCGACAGGCAGCACCATACTCAACCAGATCAGGCTCAGGATCGGTATGGTGGGTGGCAGAGTCAGCATATTCATGGTTATGCGTCCGGGTCTATGCCCGCTTCGCGCAACAGCGTAGCAAGGCGTTCGGCACGTTCATACTCACGTTCGGCGCGGGCGGCTTCCTGCTCGGCGCGTTCGCGTTCGGCAGCGGCGCGGGCGGCTTCCTGCTCGGCGCGTTCGCGTTCAGCAGCGGCGCGGGCGGCTTCCTGCTCGGCGCGCTCTTCTCCGGTGGGCAGCATCGCGCCATCCAGCTCCCACCAGCGCAGCCACATCACATCCTTGCTGAGGTACGAGCCGCGCCATAGCCCTAGCTCAACCTGCATTTCTGGGATTGGGTAACGACCCTGTTCGTTGGGGAGCATGAGGCTGTACGCATCGCCTTTGCGGATGTAAACCTCAAGGATCGCACGGCGGGCATCAAAAATGCCATAGTAGCGCACCCCAATGTTTTCATAAATCCACAGCTTCCCTTTGAAGGGGGTGCGACTTCGCTCTTTGCGCCCCGTGCCACGCGAGATGAATTCGAGGACAATCAAGGGAAGGGTGCGATCATGCCACAACACATACGAACGGCGCGGCTGTTTGTTGTAGTCCTGTGGGACATTGGGCACATAGAACCAATCGGGCGCGATTGCACCGCGCACGGGCGTATCTGAGCGGGCGGTCGTCAAGTCCCAATAGATGCCGCTATTTTGCCCAATCATAAACTTGCCGTCGGGATGCAGTTGTTCCAGCCATGGTCGAATAGATGTGGTGAGCAGGATGGCCTGCGGATGTTCTTGGAAATTCTCCACAATTTCACCATCGCTATCGGGCAGATCATCTTGGGTCGGCATGTAGAACAATCCTGTGACCGGCGGAGTCGGTAAGGGTTGCCCCAACGTGCGGTGCGGTGCGCTTGGTGGCGTATGCGGCTCAGGCAGGGGCGTGGCCGTCCCGCCGGTAACGCCACTTCCGCCCGGCAGTTCATCCTGATCGGGCATGCGGAACACTTCGGTGACAGGTGGGGTGGGGGTGGGTTTGCTCGACATACGCGCTTCGCTCCGTATCGTGGCGTGAATAGATGGGCTGCTGACTGACTCAGTTGTTGGCTGGTTGTCTATTTTCATGGTCATGATACCATCTGCATCCAACGTGGGCTAAGCGAGGAGCCGATCAAAAATCTGCACCACCTGCGTGGCGACAGTGTTCGAGAGCGATAGCAACGGAGCTGGATAGACACCCAAGACCAGCAGCAGAGCTAGCAACGGCGCAATGATGCCCAACTCGTTGGGGGTAAGGTCGCTGGTGTTGCGTAGGTTGGGGTTGAGTTCGCCGAAGAAGATCTGCTGCTGCATAAGCAGCAGGCCTAATGCCGTCACTACTAAGCCGATAGTGGCACAGAGGGTGAAGAGCGGCAGGGTTGCCCACGCCCCTCGAAAGATGAAAAACTCACCAACGAAGCCAGCTAGCCCCGGCAAGCCGAGATTGGCAAACATTGTTGCGCCAAATACGCCTGCAAACACCGGCGCAGCCGCGCGTAGCCCGCCATAATCGGCGAGGCGATAGCTGCCCCCGCGCTGCATCAGCCATGCCGCCAAGAGGAACAGTCCTCCCGTAGACAAGCCGTGCGCGACCATTTGCATGATTGCCCCATTCAGGGCAATCGTGCGGCTCGTTTGCAAGGCGGCTTCACTCAGTTGCGTGCCTGCACCACTTGCAGCGGCAGCAGCAATCGCCAGCAGCACATAGCCCATGTGGTTGATCGAGGTGTAACCAATCAGGCGTTTGATGTCGCCGCCCGCTTGCGCGAGTGCGCCGCCTGCACCAGCCACAATACCAATCAGGGCCAGTGCGGCCATCACAGGGGCGAAGTGTTGCGCGGCATCGGGAACCATTGGCAGGAGCAGGCGCAGCATCCCATACGCGCCCATCTTGCTCATCACGGCGGCGAGCAGGATTGAAGCGGCGGTTGGGGCTTCGCTGTAGGCGGCGGGCAGCCAGATGTGGAGGGGCCAGACACCGAGCTTGATTGCAAAGGCAATGAAGATGGCCCAGAAGGCAATCCCCGTGTAGATCAGGGGGTCAGTGCC
>CALCJV010000132.1 GCA_937967405.1 uncultured Chloroflexales bacterium
AACCAGTCTACGATGCTCAGCAAGCGGCGCACCTCATCCGCCGTGTACCCCTGCCGCAACAGGTCGCGGAAGAGTTCCAGCTTGGCCGCCTTGCGCCCCAGCGCATCGTGGCGCGTCTCCAGCGTGGCGAGATGCGCTCGCACCAGCACGGCCATCGGGTTCGGGGCGTGGCGCAGCTCGTCCTCACGCCCGCGATAATCGAGCAGCTTGACCATCGGGAACTGGACTTCGACGCGCATGCCCAGCTGCGTATCTATGTAGCGGTCGGGTCGCCAGTTGGGGTCGTCATCGCCGAGCACGGCCAAGGTCACCACCGAGCGGTTGTACTGGAGCCGCAGGCGGAACTGATAGATGGCGACGCGATAGGGAAACAGGACATCGGTCTGGCTCTGGATTTCGATGTGGATCAGCAGCCAGTACTCGTTGCCATCGCGCAGCCAGACGCGCACGAGCCAGTCAACGGAACGCTTGCCAATCACACCGGTCGGGGTGATGCGCTGGAGTTCGGTGGGCAGCGGTTCGGGCGGGCGGCTCCAATCAATGGCGGCGGCGACAGTGGGGAAGAAGAAGAACAGGAAGGGCTGGAAGTAGGCGGCCAAGATGGCTTTCCACGGCCCATCGAAGCTATCAGGCGGAGTGGAGATTGATTGGTCCATCGGCTGATCCTTTCGGCATGGCTTGGTAGCACAAGGATACGACATGATTGGGGGTGTTGTCAAGGGATCAGGGGTCAGGGGTCAGGTCTCAGGTGTCAAGGGTCAGGTGTCGGGTGTCAGGGAAGGCAGACCACGCAGACCACGAAGGGCACGAAGGGGGGTGGGGGGTGGGGTAACACTACCCCACCCCCGCTGCTCGCGCCTAATTCAGGACCCGCTGCAACGTGGGCACACGCTGCACCAGTAGATAGTCAAAGGCTAGTGCTACCAGCAGCGATGCCCCCACCAATGGGAAGATTACCGCCAGCACCAGCAAAATCAGCACCGCCCCGCGCCAGAGTGGAAAGTTCGCGGGCATTGCCGGCGCACCCAGCCGCCCCTGCGGGCGGCGCAACCACCACATCACCCCGCCGCTTACTGAGAGCAGGATAATTAATAGGCATACGGCCAACATCACAAGCTGATTGACTAGCCCGCCAAACGTGCCTTGATGCAGCGCAATGCCCATCTCCACCGCCTGTGGCACAAGGCTGTAATCCTGCCAACGAATATCAGCCAGCACTGCCCCACTATACTGATCGAGGTGAATCGTTAGTTGATCACGCGGATCGGGCGGGAAGGCCGAGATCGTGTATACGCCCGTGCTGCCTTCTGGCAACGAGATCGTGTAGCCCGGCGGGGCATGCTGCTGGGTCGCAAAGGCCACCACCGCATCTACCCCAATCGGTTCAATCTCGTGCTCATGCTCGTGCCCACTGCCGTGATCGTGCCCAGCGTGGGGCAGCGTCGAGATTGGTAGCGGGGTAATCTCCACCGCCCACGGCACCGTCTTCACCTGCTCATTCAGCACCGCCGCCGGTAGCTCCGATGTTGGCACGTCATCCCACATTTCGGCTGGATAGCGATTCCACACCTGCGCGAAGGTATCGCCCCAGAATCCCGCCCACGGCAAACCAGTGATAATCATAAAGGCGATCAGAACTGCGCCCCAAAAGCCCGGCACGGCATGCAGATCGCGCCAGAAGATGCGCCTATTCTTTGTCTGAAGGCGCGGGATCAGTGTGCCCATAATTGCATTGGCACGGCGTGGCCACCATAGGTACAGCCCAGTGAGCACCAGCACCAAGCCCCAGCACGCGGCTAGCTCGATCAGAATGTCGCCGGTTAAGCCCATCATCATCGAGCCGTGCATGGTCACGGCCCAATTCTGGAGGTTGTTGTCGTCATCACGTGCGCCCAGCACCTGCCCCGTATACGGGTTTACGAACACCGTCAAGTTCTGCTCCTGTGCCGTTGTCAGCGATACCTCGCTGCTGCGATTAGCGGCGGCTGGAGGGCGGATCTGTGAGATCGTTGCTGCGGGATAAGCTGCTGCCACCGCATCGAGTTGCTGCTCAAAGCTGAGCAACGTGCCCGCTGGAGTGACATACTGCGGATACATCAGCGCATCCAGCTGCGGCTTAAAGAGGTAAATAATCCCTGTAATCGAAAGCATGACCATAATCGGGATCACCAATAAGCCTGCGTAAAAATGCCACCGCCAGATCACACGGTAGAAGTGACTGTGCGGAATCTCCGTGATCGGCACGGTATCATCGCTCTCCACACTAACTGTGACCGTCGGGTTGCCGTTATGTGTGGTTGTGGTAATTGGCGCGTGGGATGCACGCCCGTATTCTTGCGTCATGGTCGCATTGCTCCTTACTCTACAGCAAATAGTTGCTTATGTTCTGATACGCTTCATCCTGCATCCACTCACCCGCCAGATGGGCGGGTGGGCCAAGAAGTTACAACGTATCAGGCGGAGCGCGGCGGGGGTGGATCGGGCGGGAGCACACAGGTGTGGATCAGGTGCGGTAGTGATAGGCGAAGCGCGGCCACCAGCAGCAGGGCAATGTGGATTAGCAGCAGTGGCACAGACAGCCGCACCCCATAGAACAGCGACAGATCGAGCGGGGCTGGCGTTGACTCGGATGAGTCGAGCGGCGTATGGCAGAGCGAAAGGGTGACACCATACACGGTTAGGGTTGGCGGGGTCAGCAGCTGTATGAGATGGCAATGGACAATACACAGCACCGAGCTACCGCCGAGCAGAGCCACCAGTAAGCCCACCAACACGAGCTGAGTGATGCGTGGACAAAGCGGCCAAAGCCGCTTCACGGCTACCCACATCAGATTGGGTTGGGATGAGTGCTGGAGCACAGCACCAAACATAGATATAACCCGTACAATGCCCGAACAATACATTGGCATAGTATATCACAGCACCAGAGATGCGGCAAGGTAGAGGGCAGGTGTGAGGTATCGGGTATCAGGGGTCAGGGGGTGCGGGGTCAAGGGTTAGGTGCTGGGGGTCGGGAGTTAGGGATCAGGTGCTAGGGGTCGGGGAACGCATCCCACGAAGACCCCGAAGCGCACGAAGAAGGCGAAGGGGTGATTAGGTATCAGGTGTTAGGGGTCGGGGGTTAGGGATCAGGGGGTGTGGGGTCAGGGATCAGGGAAGACATCCCACGAAGACCCCGAAGCGCACGAAGAACGCGAAGGGGAGATTAGGAGGCAGGGGTCAGGGGGCGGAGAAGGCAGACCACGAAGCGGGGGGGCGCGAGGCAGAACAGGGGGTGAAGATTTAGCAACTGCCCACCTCACGTTCGTGGTGAAATCGCCGCTTGTCTCCGCTCGCATCCAGTGCTATACTCTGCGTAGTAGCCGCGCATAATCGTGTGGCGCAGAACCAGCACTTGACCCGCACGCACCCATGTGCCGCTGGTCAGGGTATAATGATGCTCAGCTTGGGTGCCCATGCCCCGGATGGCAGGGCTGAAAGGCGAAGCCGGTGTAAGTCCGGCACTGTCGCGCAACTGTAACGCTCCCCGCGAGCGAAGTCAGGTCGCCCGCCCCAGCTTGGATGCTCGCTCCTCGCCGATTGGGAGCTACAGCAGCCGGTTAGGTCACACTACCGGAACCACCTGTGTCTAGGTCTATCTTGCACACAGCTGCCTGCTCCCAACCGCATGATGGGTTGGTTTTTTTAGCTCCAGACGCGCCATCTGGACGAAAGGAGAGCAGCTGTTGGACGTGTGCGATCTCCCCTACTGGAGCAGCTTGGGACTTGGTTTCAACCGTATGGGCAGACAGCACCGCGCTGTTCCGCAGGCCCACGAGGAGGCCCCCCATGCTGTCTGATCCGCGCCACATCGCCCACGAGGCCACCTATGTCCACCTGCTCACCCAGTATCAGTACTTGAGTATCCTGCTTGATGATGTCGCCTTTCAGCAGGCAGCCACCCGCTTGCTCAAAGCCCTCACGACAACCTTAGCAGACCCGCATCTTCCGCCGGAGCTACAACTTACCTATCGGCACTTGCTGCTGCTGACTTATGCCCAGCTACGCCGCCGTACATTGCCAAGTCGGCCGTTCTTCTAGCGCGGAGGGGCTAATCTAACACGGTTACCAAGCCGCTCAGTGCATAAGGGCATAAGCGGAGATCAATAACCAAACCGGAGGAACCAACATGAACTCAACCCCTTTGTCGTCGCGCACGGTTGACGAACGCGGCAACGGCACATTGGAGATCTTTCCGATTGAGCCAACCGAAGCAGTGTTGCTCGCGCTCTTCACCGAGCTGTTTACCGATCACTGGGATAAAATCCACTTCGGCCCACTCATTCAAGGCGCGGTATTCGAAATCAAAGCCGACGCACCGCCGCACAAGATCGGCATGCTGGATGGCTATCTCACCGTAGACTTTGGCACATGGCACTTCCACTTATGCATCGGTGAGCACAAGGGCACGAAACGCAACCCTTGTCCACCCGACCTTGCCCAGCATCGTCGGACAGCGCGGGCTGAGTTTTATCGGCGGCTCAATCCGGATGGGACAGTTGGCAGTTGGGGCTTCCGAACCTTCAATGGGCACGATGAACAGCAGATCACCATTTTCCTACCCAACCCCTTCCTATCGGATGAGATGAAGTTTCTCAAACAGCCCGACTGGTCTCGCTTGGCTCTCTGGGACGACCTGCGCCGCCGTTATCTGGGGCTAGAGCCAGACCCCAAAGATCGTTCAGGAAAGACCATGTTTCACGGCTAAGGCTAAGCAAGGAGCATCTGGGGCATGCAGGAACTGATCAATTTTTCGCTCCATCCGGGCGATATTGGGCGTTTCAACAACGATTGGGATGCAGTAGCCGCCTACGTACAGGCACACGGCGTAGCGGGGATCGAATTGCTGATCGGGCCCACCCCGCCGCCGGACACCCGCGCCCCGCCCAGCCTTGTAGGTGGGGTGCATCTGCCCTACTGGATCAGCTGGCTGGCGACGTGGCAGGGGCACGCACCAACCTTGCCCACCGCCGATGCATGGCTGTTTGAACGCCTCTACGGGGGGCAGTGTGCCGCCGATCTCGTGAATCAGCTGCGGCAGGACTGGCAGCACGCCGCGCTGTTGCGGCCCGCCTATATGGTCTTTCATGTCTGCCACATCGAAATCGCCCACACCTTCACCTATACCTACCCCTACACCAGCGCGGAGGTCTGTGCGGCAACGGCTGCACTGCTCAATGCCACCGCCGCGACCTTTCCCGACGGTGAGCCACCGGTTCGGCTGTGGCTGGAAAACTTGTGGTGGCCCGGCTTGACCTTCACCGACCCCGCGCATGTAGTTGCCCTCGCTGAAGCTCTGCACTTCACCAATTGGGGCTTTGTGCTCGACACGGGCCACCTGATGAATACCAACCCTGCACTTACTACACAGGCACAGGGGATTGACTACATTCTTGCGATGCTTGCCCAGCTTCCGGCTGATCTGCGGGATCGCATAGAGGGCATCCATTTGAATGCGAGCCTATCGGGAGCGTACCAACAGCAAGCTGTGATGCGTGGCCGCCCCACCGGTTTCGACCACATGCCCCTTGCGGAACAGTACCGGCTAGCCCGCGAACACGTTGCCCAGCTTGACCTGCACCAGCCCTTCACCAGCCCCCGTTGCGCTGAGATTATCGCCGCCGTGCAGCCACAGGTTGTCACCCATGAATTTATCGGAACCCATCCCGATGCGTTTGTCCCCAAGCTGATGACGCAGCGGGCCGCATTGTATAGCACCCAAGAGGAGATGCTTCAATGAACTATGTGCCCCGACCTACCCTGAACCGCCGCTCACGGCTACGCTGGCTCTACGGGATGCTCTGCATCCTGCTGCTCAGTGCATGCGCGACGAGCCTCACCCCGCCCCAAACTGACACCCTGTTCAGCCCAGAGGGTTGCGTCACCACCTACGACCCGACGCAGGACTACTTCCCGGCTAAAGCCCAGCTCAGCGCGAGTATGGGCTGGACGATCTCCTACCACAAGCACTATAAAGTCATCTCGGTACTAACCCCATGGCAAGATGCCGAAGAGACGTTCCAGTATGTGTTGGTGCAGTGCGGTACGCCCGTGCCGGATGGCTTCGACACGGCCCAAATCATCGAAGTACCCATTGCCACTCTGATTACGATGTCTACCACCTACCTGCCCCATCTCGCCGCCCTCGACCTCGAAGATCGGCTGGTGGGGGTGGACAACCCGCAGTACATCAACGATCCCGATGTGCTCGCCATGATTGCGGCTGGGAACGTCGCAACTGTCGGTAGCGGTGCAACTGTTGATGTCGAGCGCATCCTTGAGCTTGAGCCGTCGCTGGTGATGACCTATGGCACAGGCAACCCCGACAGCGACGCACATCCGCAGCTGCTCGCGGCAGGCGTACCCGTAGCGATAAATGCCGAGTATATGGAGACTTCCCCGCTTGGTCGGGCCGAGTGGATCAAGTTCACAGCTGCATTTTTCAACCGCGAAGCCGACGCAGAGACAATCTTTGCCGAGATAGACCGCAAGTACAAAGAGCTGGCGGCCCTTGCTAGCACGGCTAAGCAACGGCCTACGCTGTTTGCGAACGCACCCTACCAAGACACGTGGTACATGCCCGGCGGCAAAAGCTATCCCGCCCAACTGTTTGCCGATGCTGGGGCAACCTATCTCTGGGCCGATGATCCCACGCAAGGCAGCCTGATGCTCAGCCTTGAGGCGGTGCTCGACAAAGCCCTCGATGCCGACGTGTGGGTGCATCCGGGCATGGCCACAACGCTCGCCGAATTGCAAGCCAGCGATGAACGCTTTGCCCAATTTGCCGCCTTCCGGAACGGTGCCGTCTACAACAACAACAAACGGCTCAATCCCTACGGCGGCAATGATTACTGGGAAAGTGGCGTGACCAACCCGCACCTGCTCCTTGCCGACCTGATCGCCATTCTGCATCCGGAGCTGTTGCCCGACCACGAACTCTACTACTATCAACAACTGCGTTAACTGGAGGAGCATCACCCCCAATGGATAACAATGCTTGGTATCAATACTACGTGCCGCGTCGCTTGGCGGCCATGTCGCCCGCCCAGTTTGCCGCTGACCGCGCCGCCGCCGAGCGCGATGTTGCGGCGGTGCTAGCGCGATGTGCCCTTCAGCCCAGCGACCGTGTGCTGGAGATTGGCTGTGGCTGGGGCCGCCACCGGCTCGCTCTTGCTCAGTGCGGCTTGCGCCACGTGGTGAGCATTGATATAGACCGCGAATCACTGGCGTATGCAGCCCACCTGACCCGTGCCGTTGCCAGCGTGGGCAGCCTGCGTTGCCAAGATTTTCGGGAGGTGGCTGATGGCCCCTTTCAAGCGGTGCTGTCGCTGTATGACCGGAGCGTGTGTGGCCTGCCCAGTGAAGCCGAAGATTGGCACAGCCTGCGCCATCTAGCGGGCTTGCTCCAGCCGGGTGGCTGGCTCGTCTTTGGTATCAATGACTGGCCGCTGCACGTGCCTGCAGCCAGCCTGCGCTGGCACGCCACAGCGGACGGGCTTGAGCGGATTGCCGTGCTTCCTAACCCAGCCGCCATGACTTGTACCGATCAGCTAACCGTGCTGCGTCCAGCCGTGCGGCCCTGTCGCTACACCTTGACCCGTCGGCACTACCATCTGGCTGAGCTTCAGCACATGCTCTGGGCCACTGGCTTCATCCCCCGCATCGCCCAGCACCGACTGACTGGCCAGCCCTACGGCACGGGCATGGATGGGCTGTTTATCTATGCCCAGAAAGTGCATGCAGATAACCACTGTGGCTAACCTATCCAACCCAGAGCATAGCCATCAAGGGACTGTGACACGCACTCCACCCCTGCACTGGTGCAGTGGCTCGCGGTTAGGTTGGGTGCTGGTTGGGATTAGCATCTTTGCGGTGCTGCTCGCATCATCTCGTAGCAGCACGGCCCAATCTAGCGATCCCACCCCGATCCCTACCTATACGCCCACCGCTACGCCGATCCTTACCCGCGCCAATCATGCTGGGCTAGTGGTGCAGCTGCCCAATGGGGACATCCTGCGCGAGTGTGTCCCACTCCGCAACAAGGGAGAAGCATTTTATTCAACCGGCGAAGAACTCCTCAAAGATGCGAGTATCGGGGCAACATTTTTCGACGAACCGTCAGGGCGGGCGGTTGTGTGCCATATTGCGGGTACAGGCTGCGCCGAAGCTGATGTCTGTTATTGCGACGGAGAGCGGTGGCACAACTATCATCAGGATGCGACTGGGCAATGGCGGGAGCCAGATTGGCCCAACCCAAATGAGTATTTCACCCGCTATCAAGTCGAAAGTGGCATGGTTGAGGGCTGGGTGTGGGGCCCAGAGCAGGCTACGCTGAGTGTACCGGGCGTTTTTGCCGAGCTGTGTGCCGTTATCCCAACTACTACGCCCACTCCATCGGATACGGCAACCCCAACTGCTACGCCTACGCTCACCCCAACCCTCGCGGCTAGCTCAACTGCTGTGCCAACCCTAGTGCAGACTGCATCACTAACCAATCCTACAGGTGGTACGAGTACGTCCGCCCCGACGAGCGGTCCTGATCGGCAACGCGAAGCCCCAGCCCCGGCCGAGCAGCCGGTGGAAATCTCGCCCACCCCTGCACCCTCACCGACCCCCACACCGACGTGGTTGCCCCGCCGCGAGCCTACCCGCCCCCCAACGGCAATGGCCCTGCCAGTGCCAACGAGTACGCCGCTGCCTGCGCCATCCCCCCTGCCGCCTACTGCGCCCCCGCCGCCCACTGCCACGCTCGCGCCTACTGCGCCTCCGCCGCCCACCGCCACGCTCGCGCCTACCGCACCCCCACCAACGGAGCCGCCCCCCACAGCTACCCCGACCGCGACGGCGACGGCCACCCCAGATGAGACCGCCACGATGGCCGCCATTCTCGCAACCGAACTGGCAGGGCCGCCTGCATCCGCGCTGCTGCAACCATCCCCAGCAGCACCCGTTGCGCTCCCACCGCAACCTTCGCCGCTTGTCCAAGCCCTAACCACTCCAACCGTAGGCGATTGGGCGGAAAGCATCCACGCTGTGCCCCCCCGCAATCTGCTGGATCGAGCCGCCCCTATCGTAGCTGAAACGGCTAGCTCGGCACTGTTCGTCGCCCCTGTGAGCGACACCATTCCCCGCGAATCGCTATCGCCCTACGCTGGTGTGCCCCCACTCGTGCTGGCACTGATCTGTGCGAGCCTCATCTTGGGGGTGGTGGCGGCCTTGTTAGGGCTACTGGGGCGGCTGTTGAGCCGCAGCCACGCAGACTGAGGACGGCGCGTACAGTGGAAATAATGGCGGGTAGCAGTATCTGCCACCCGCCACGCTATTGCTCCAGTGAGTCTATACTTGGCGTACCCTATTGGGTGCTCGCCGGAGCACGCACAATGAGTGGCAAATAGACCCGAACCTGCTGGAGTGTACTCTCAGCGACTAGCTCCGTTCCCGTGCGGCTACCCAACACAACGCTGTCCGCATCGCGGAAGATTGTCCGGAATTCGAACGTGTCGCGCTCAGTGAACTGCGTCCCCGCCAGATCAATCGTGGCCACGAAGGCTCCTTTGGTGCGCGTCGTAGGAACTGCCGTAAACGTCGGTTGTCCTGCGATTCGCCACGTTAGGCTGACGGTAGCAGTATTGTTCAAGTCACTCCCAAATGGGATGGTCACCTGTATCTGGCGTTGCTCGGCCTGAAGCCGTCCGATGGCGGGCGCAGCTAGCGTGCTATCGTAGTCGAAGCCACGCTTAAGCGGGCTGAAATTGGTGCGGGTTCCAGTTCCCGTCGGCTTATAGGGATAGGTGGCTCCGATCAGGGCGGGTAAGGCTTGCTGAGTAGCCAGCAGATTGTCGGCGGTTGGGTTGAAACCGGATTCAATGGCGGTTGCATTCCAGTGGGCCACAAACGGCCCATCAGGTTTCTGGTAGCTGGCCAGCGTGCTGATCGGGGTACGCCCTTGCTTGCGCCACTCGGCTCCGTTCACGTCTACGCCCGCCGCGAGCAAGCCCTGAAGTGCATACGCCGTCGAGTTGGTGCTAATGTCGCCAAAGGCTTCCCAGCCGCCGGTGGCTGCTTGGGTATTCCGTAGATAAGCAACCGCTCGCGTAATCGCTGGATCGGTGGCGGGCCGGCCGGCCGCAATCAAGGCTTGCAGGGCAATGCCCGTGACATCCACACTGCCCCACGCGCCATTCTCCCCCTGCTGGGCCACTAGAAAGTCCGTCGCACTCGTTGGAATGGTGCGCCCTGCCGCCGCTAGCCCCAAGATGGCAAACGCTTGCGTATTGGCACTCGCCGCGCCGGTCAGGAAGCCTTGCGAAGCGGTGGTGCTGTAGGCTCCCGTCGGCTGGAGCGTTGCTTCGAGGTCGGCGACCAAGTTCTGCCCGCCAAAGCTGGTTGGGTCGCCCCCGACTGCAACCACGCCCACTAGCAGCTTACCCGTCTGGGCGGGAAAGACCCGCCCCTCTGCGTCGCGGGTGGATGCCGCAGCCGTGCTGCTCAGGTAGTCTACGGGCGATTTGCCTGCTTTGGTAATACTTGCTGGATTGTAGCCAGCCGCCGCAAAGGCAAACACGGTATCCAGTGTGCCGCCAAAGCTGGAAGCCGTGCCAAAGTTGGGGAAGCCGCCATCGTCGTTCTGGGTGGCAGCAAGGTAGGCCAGCCCGCGCTCAGTCCGAAGGCGAGGGGTGAAGTACAACGGTTGCGTGGTAAGACCATACAAGGCTTCGAGTGTAGCGTAGGCATTGAAGAAGCGTTTGGCGATGATCCCCTCAGCGTTTTGTAGCCCCACCAATGCGGCGCGGGGGTTGGTGCCACCCGTGGCCCAGCTCGCATTGATCGGGAGAAAGCCTGCCGTAGTCAGTCCCGTAATCGTCCAGCCACTGGAGTTAGCTGGCTCGCCGCGCCCTTGATCGCCCCACAGGGCGGTACTAGGGGTTTGCTGGGCCCGATAAAAGGCAAGAGCCTTCTGGATGGGCTGATCGGTTGGCTGTACATTGCCACTGCCGATCAGAGCCAGCACGCCATAGCCAGTCACATCCACGCTGGTAGCCCAGCTTCCGCTCTCATCTTGCTCAGCGATGAGCCAATCGGTGGCTGTGGTCGGGATGGGCTGTCCCGCCGCAATCAGCCCAATAATCGCCAGCGACTGATTGATTGCACTCGCCGCTCCACTAGCAAAGCCCTGTGCGGCGGTGGTGCTGTAGGCTCCGGTGGGGCGCAGCGTCGCGTTCAGGTCTTGCACCAGATTGACCCCGCCGAAATTGGTGGGATCGGCCCCGCTGGCGGCAACGGCGGACAGCATCAACCCTGCCCGTCCCGGAAACAGGTTCTCGACTTCGCGGGTGGCATTCGCATACGTATAGGTCAGTACCTGCGTTTCGAGGAAGTCGAGCATCGTCTTGCCCTCGCTCGAAACGAGTGCGGTTGGGTTGTAGCCCACCGCTGCAAGCGCATAGACTGCCCGCGCTGTGCCGCCGGGGTCGGTTCCAAAGCCAAACGAATCAATCCCACCGTTAGCTTTTTGCTGGGTAGCAAGATACACCACCGCCTTAGCGATAGCATCCGTTTCGTAGTAGGGGTACGTTTCCGTTAATGGGGTCGGGGCGGTTTGTGCCACACTCGCGCCCGTTTGGGCGTAGGTCGTAGGGGGTACGGGGCGGGCCACAAGCAACAGGACGAGTAACCAGATCAGCCCCAGCCAAGACCCAGTCCGTCGTAAGCGTCGGTCAACAACACCCATCGTTCATTCCTCCTTCGTGTCCATCCACTGTGCTTGGGGAGCTTGACGGAACCAGCCCGCCAACGCTCTACGTCAAGCGATCATCTGCAACCACCGCACCACAACGCTATCCGTCGGTGGATGGGCAAATGACACGCGGCGGCACAGCACGACTGTGCAGCGAACGAGGAATAACCGCACACAAAAACGCGGTAGCTTCGAGTGCCCATTCCACGAGGCGACGAAGACATGGGTACGGCAGGCGACCTGACTTCGCACGGAAGTGCGTTACAGTTGCGGGACAGTGCCGGACTTGCACCGGCTTCGCATTTCAGCCCGACCATCCGGGATACGGGCACCGCGCCCAGAGTCTATGCAGTTGTGAGCAAGCCCTGCGATTATAGCATGGGAAGAGGAGCCGTGCAACAGAACCGCAGCGAATCATAGAGCACGATAGTGCATCACATGTGTTTCGGACAAAGCTACTGCTTACGCTGTAGTCCCCACAAGGGAGCGGGAGTCAAGTGCGAGGGGTTAGGAGATGGGTAGGGACACGGATCATCGGCCGCGTTCGAGACCTGAAACTGTCGGCTCCATCACGGCCGTCGAGTACGTGCAGGGACACGGATCATCGGCCGCGTTCAAGACCTGAAACCTACCCTCATGTCAGTGGCTACGCATCTATTAAGCGGCGATAGATACTGAGTGAGGAGTCGGGAATGCGCGTAGCCTGCATTGTCTTCGTGTAGAAGCTGAGTGCGCTGTGGGCGGGTCACTCGATGGTGGCATAGCCATCGGCTCTCGTACCACATTGGCTACCAGCGCAGTGAGGAGCAGCGCAGTGCCAACCCTGCCCCCTGAGACCCCTGTCACCCGACCCCTGACCCCTGACCCCTTCGCGTTCTTCGTGCGCTTCGTGCGCTTCGTGCTCTGCCTTCCCTGAAACCTAACACCTGACCCCTGACCCCCTGACCCCTACAGATGATGCAGGCGCAAGCGCAAGCCCAGCCACATCCCCGCCAGCATGGCCAGCGTGAAGACCCACCCCGACAGCGCAAAGACCGAGATGCCCGACAGCAATACGCCGACTGTGCAGCCCAGCGAAACCATCGCGCCCCAGCCCATCAAGATGCCGCCCAGCAGCGCAGTGCCACTATTGCGCGGAGTGATGCTGCTGATCTGGAACCGATTGGCAAGCAAAGCCGCCGCAAACGAACCCGCCACCAAACCGCCAATCAGCCAGCCATTGGTCGTGATCGCCTGCCCCACCTGCGTCGCACAGCCCGCCAACGTATCTAGCCCATACAGACGCGCAGGCAATGCGCCAGCATCGTGCAGCACCGTGCGGCTGATGCTGCCAAGCTGGGCTGTCACGCCGAGCGGCTCCACCCGAAAATACGCCACCGCGCCAATCACCCCCACCAGCGCACCCGTCGGCAGCGGGTTCCAGCGCGTGCCAAACAGCGCAGCCCCAATGCTACTCAAGCTGATCGGCTGGGCCGCGCGAGCGGGCAGGTTGGGCAGAAACGGCAACAGCCACACCGCCACCCCACCAAGTATCGCCAGATGCAGCGCAAGTGCGCCACCATAGCCGAGCCACGCCGGAAGCCACCACACTGGGGCTTGGGCAATGAAGCTCAGGTACAGCGTGTTCCAGCTATAGAAGCCTAGCCCAAAGCCCAGCAACACCCCTAGCAAACCGATTGGGGCGCGGCTGTAGCCTTCACCAACGCGGTACAGCAAGCCGCTGATGCAGCCCCCCGCAAGGCACATCCCCACCCCAAACGCCACCCCACCGGCGACGAGCACCGGCGAGATCGGCCCAATGTGTGCGCCCGGCGGCAAGCGTCCACGACTTGGATCAGGCAGGAACGCTCCCGCTACCAGCACATAGCCCAGCCCCCCAACAGCGAGCGCAGCAAGGATCGCATAGATCCCTGTGCTGTTGCGCTCCTCAAAGCACTCGCGCAGGATGCAAAAGAAGCAGAAGCGGCCACGCTCAAAGACCACCCCCAGCCCAACTCCAAACCAGAGCGACAGTACCGCAGGCGTACCATAGCCCGCCGCCTGCTGCAACCAGAGGCTTAGCCCCACCACCGCCACCACCACCAGCGCAGCCCCAGCGATGCGGATAGTGGTAGCCCGCGCCAACTGCCCAAGCCCAAGCGTAGCCCGTTGGCGCAGGCTACGCTCGTGTGGCTGTTGTGATGTCACGCTCCGGTTATTGTGCGCCCCAGATCGTCCCCGTCGGGTTCGCAATCGGCACACCGACGCTATTTCCCCACTCTGTCCACGATCCATCGTACAGGGCCACATCGTAGCCAAGAATGTTGTGCAGCGCATACCATGTGTGGCTAGCCCGCTCGCCAATGCGGCAGTAAACAATCACCGGCTTGCTGCCATCTACACCCACGCTCGCATACAGTTCGCGTAGCTCCTCCGCCGACTTGAACTCACCCGTATCCTTATTCACGGCTTTGCCCCATGGCACATTCACCGCACCCGGAATATGCCCAGCTCGGATTGCTAGCTCCTGAAAACCTTCGGGAGCAAAGATCACTCCATTGTACTCATCCGGCGAGCGAATATCAATGATGACCGCATCGGCTTTGCCCTCAACCACACTCAACACATCGTTCTTGCTTACGCGCAGAGCCGGGTTCGCTGCTTCCACAGTCGCATTGCCGATGGGGAAGGTTGGCACGGCAGTCGTCAGTTCGCGCCCTTCGGCCTCCCACTTCACGCGCCCGCCATCCAGTAGGCGCACATCTTCATGCCCGTAGAGCGTGAAAATCCAGCCCCCCCATGCCGCAAACCAGTTGTTGTTATCACCATACAGCACGACTGTCGTATCGCTGTTGATACCAGCCTGCTGGATCAGCTCCTCGAACACATCCGGCTGCACAATGTCACGGTTAACCGTATCTACAAAATCGGTATGCCACACAAAGTTGACGGCATTTGGAATGTGCCCGCGCTCGTACACACCCGGAATAACACTAACTTCAATCACCCGCACACTGGGGCTATCCAGATTCTCTGCCAGCCATTCGGTCGAAACCAAGACCTCATCCAATGGCGGAGCCGTATTGCCACTCGGCAGAATAGGCGCAGCATCTGCTCCCACCGGCACAGCCTCAGCCACCGGCGCAGCCGGAACCACCGGCGCAGCCGGAGCCTCAGCCACCGGCGCAGCAGGTGCGCCACCGCATGCCGCCAGCAGCAGAACCAGTGCAAGGCTCAGGGCGACGGCGGGTGTCCCAACGACAGAACGTAATCCTTTCATCGTAACGTGTCTCCTTATGATGATCCTGATCAACTCCTAACCCAATCACCATTATCTTGATAAATTTACCAAACTTATCAAGATTGGCTTAGTAAGAAGTAGTTTAGTAAAAAATATGGCAATTGTCAAGCGGCAATCTTGATCGCACACGGGCAACACCGCACAGCGCAAGCAGCATCACCCCGATCAGCAGTGGGGCGAAAGTCGGTATAATGGATAGGAGCATCCTAGCCGAGCCTAGATTGGAACTTACATGCGCCACATCGTCCCAACGCTCATCCTGCTTCTCCTGCTGCTGAGTGCCTGTGCACGCAGTGCATCGCTCGACAGCACCAGTGTCATAGATGCGGTGAATGGCCCGCCCATTTCCGGCTTTGCTCGTGTGACTGAGCCGCGCCCGTTTGTGTTTCCTGACGATCTCGGCCCACAGCCGGAATACCAGACCGAGTGGTGGTACTTCACTGGCAACCTGTCTGCACCGAACGGCGATCATTTCGGCTACCACCTGACCTTCTTCCGGCGCGGGCTTACCCCCGGTCTCGCCAAGCGCGAATCGGCGTGGGGCACGAATCAAGTCTACATGGCCCACATGGCTATCACCGATGTCACCCGCAAGCAGTTTGTCCACTTTGAACGCTTCAGTCGTGGTGGCGCAGGCTTGGCCGGCGCAACAAGCAACCCTTTTCGGGTCTTTCTCGATGATTGGTCGGTAGCAGCCCTAGATGCCACCGGCAGCCAGCTCCAGCTTGTCGCGGGCGAAGGCGATGCGAGTCTCAACCTGCGCCTTGCCAGCACCAAACCGCCTGCCTTGCAAGGCGAGCAGGGCTTCAGCCAAAAGGGGCGCGAGGTGGGCAACGCCTCCTACTACTACTCCTTCACGCGCATGGCAACGACGGGCACGATCCAGCTTGACGGGGTGCAGTATACTGTCGCGGGCGCGAGCTGGATGGATCGGGAATTTGGCACAAGCGCCCTCGAAGCAGGGGCGCAGGGCTGGGATTGGTTTAGCCTGCAACTCGATAACCAATTCGAGCTAATGCTCTTCCAGATCCGCCACGCCGATCCGGCCCTTGTGCAATACGAAGCGATGTTGATCGCACCCGATGGCAGCACGCGCCGCCTCGCCACCGACACGATGCAGATCAATGTGCAGGCGACGTGGCGCAGCCCGCATACCGGCGTGGTCTACCCTTCTGGCTGGCAGATTGCGCTTCCGGATGAGCAGATCAACTTGACCCTTACGCCGCACGCCCGCGATCAGGAGATGACCACTTCGATTGTGTATTGGGAAGGCGCAATCCGCATTGAGGGCACATGGGCCGGGCAACCCGTGCGCGGCAACGGCTACGTTGAGCTGACGGGCTACGATGGTGTGCGCCAAACTCGCGGCTAACAGCGCACGGTACTAGGTGGCAGGTATTAGGTGTCAGGTAGCAGGGTAGTAGGGGAGAAAGGCAGGCTGCCCACGCAGGCCACGAAGCACAAGAAAGCAGGCATCAGGGTCAGGGCCTGCTAGATATTCGCCACCTGACACCTAACACCTGTCATACACAAGGGAGCAACGAGCATGAATCCAATCCGGCGTGAATCGTCCTATCCAATGGTTTCAGTAGAAGAAGCCTACCGCCTGATCAATACCCAGCTTACCCCGCTACCGGCGGAGCAAGTACCCGCGTTCACGGCGGAAGGGCGCATCGTCGCAGAGGACATTACCGCCACCGAAGCCATGCCCGACATCCCCAAAGCGATGGTAGATGGCTATGCGCTGCGGGCGGGCGATGGCATGGCCGTGCGGCGAGTCCTCGCCGAACTGACCGCCGGTGGGAGCACCACGAGCACCCTCACGGAAGGCACAGCGGCACGGATTATGACGGGTGCGCCCGTGCCCACCGGAGCCGATGCGGTGGTGATGTTTGAGTATGCCCGCGAGCAGGAGGGTCTGCTCCAGATCGAGCGTGCGCCGCAGGTGGGTGACAACATCCGCCAGATTGGGCAGGATGTCGCGGTTGGGGAGCTGATCCTCGCGCAGGGTAGCGTACTCGGTGCAGCCGAAGTCGGCTTGCTGGCGATGATCGGGCGCACCAGCCTACCGGTCTACCGCCGCCCGCGTGTGGCCGTGATCTCGACTGGCGATGAGGTAGTCGAGCCGGATGCCCCACGCCCCGTCGGAGCCGTGCGCGACAGCAACCGCTACGCGCTGCTAGCGGCGGTACGCGAGGCGGGCTGTGCGGCGATCT
This sequence comes from uncultured Chloroflexales bacterium, assembly GCA_937967405.1. Classification (GTDB taxonomy): domain Bacteria; phylum Chloroflexota; class Chloroflexia; order Chloroflexales; family Chloroflexaceae; genus JAAUTZ01. The sequence goes on from CALCJV010000132.1 coordinate 17,273, forward strand.
CGCTAGGGATTGCCCCCGATGACCGTACTACCCAGCGCGAGCTACTGCTGCGCGGCTTGGCCGAAGCCGATGTTGTGCTGACCAGTGGCGGGGTTTCGCTGGGAACCCGCGATCTGGTCAAGCCCTTACTGGCCGAATTGGGTACAGTACATTTCGGGCGGGTGCTGTTCAAGCCCGGCAAACCGACCACCTTTGCCACCGTGCAGGGCAAATTGGTGTTTGGGCTACCCGGCTTCCCCGCCTCATCACTGGTCTCCTTCGAGGTGTTTGTGCGCCCCGCCCTGCGCCGCTTGCAAGGCGACCTGCACCCCGAACGCCCGACGGTGCAGGTGGTGCTAGGCGAAACGATCCGCCCTTCGCCAGATCGCCCCGAATACCAGCGCATCCAGATTGCGTGGCGCGATGGGCAGCTCGTGGCCCAAACGACCGGCGCACAGCTCAGTAGCCGCCTACTTTCGCTTCGCAGTGCCAATGGGCTACTGCTTGTGCCGCCCGGCGATACACCCTACCAGCCCGGCGATATGCTACCCGCCCTCTTGACCGGAGCAATACGCTAATGAAGAATCCCTCATCTGAACCGCTCTATGTCACCACCTCGACTGCCCGCTATCCGGTGCTGGTTGCGCCGGATGCCCTGCACCTGTTGCCTGCTCTGCTTGATGAACACAACTTGCACGGCAAGCTCTGGCTAATCTGCGACAGCAACGTCGCCGAACGCTACGGCCCACCGTTGATCCAGCAGCTACAAGCTGCTGGCTGGCAGATCGAAGCCTACACCGTTCCAGCCGGCGAAGCCAGCAAAAACACCGCCCAGTATGGGCAACTCTGCACGTGGCTGATTGCCAACGGGGTTGAACGCGGCGATGTAGTCCTAGCACTCGGTGGCGGTGTGGTCGGCGATCTGGCTGGCTTTGTGGCCGCCAGTGTGCTACGCGGGATCGCTTTTGTGCAGCTGCCCACCACGCTGCTTGCGATGGTGGATGCGTCCATCGGCGGCAAAACGGGCATCAATCACCCGCTTGGCAAGAACCTGATCGGCGCGTTTCATCAGCCGCGCCTTGTGCTTGCCGACACCCGCCTGCTCCGTTCGCTGCCGCCGCGTGAGCTTGCCGCCGGTTGGGCTGAGGTGATTAAGCACGGGGTCATTTATGATGCCGAGCTATTTGCGCTGCTAGAGCAGCACGGCACCGAATTGACCCAGCTTGCAGAGCCGCTAACTAGCAGCATTATCCGTCAAGCGGCGGCGGTCAAGGTGGCGGTGGTGAGCCAAGATGAACACGAGCGCGGGCTACGCATGATCCTCAACTATGGGCACACACTGGGGCACGCGCTCGAAGCCGCCACCGGCTATGGCACACTCCTACACGGTGAGGCCGTCGCCATTGGCATGCATGCGGCGGCGGGCATTGCCGTCGCGCTGGGGCTATTCACGCCTGCCGAGCGCACGCGCCAGCAAGCCTTGCTGCACGCCTACGCCCTGCCAACCGCCTTCCCTACCACCATCGATCCGCAGCAGCTAGTTGCGCTGACGCTGCGCGACAAGAAGGTGCAGCAACGCCGCGTGCGCTGGATTCTGCCCACCACGATTGGCGCAGTCACGATCCGCGCCGATGTACCCGCCGAACTGGTGCAAGCGGTCGTTGCCGAACCCGATGCCATGCACCCTAGCCGGAGCGAAGCGTGAACAACCACCTAGAACGGAACCACCTATGCAGTTAGCGACACAGCACACCACCCGCGCTGAACGAATTGCCTACCTCGCCGAAGCCCTCCGCGGGCTGTATCAGGGCGAGCCAACCGCCGCCAGCACCGAAGGCGGGCGCACTGCCGCCCTTGCCCGTCTCCAAGCCTTCGATGTGCAACGCTACGCCGATACCCGCAACCACACCACGCAGCGCGGGGTATCGGCCTTGTCGCCCTACATTCGGCACGGCGTACTATCGCTCGCCGAAATCCGCGATTATGTGATTACCCGCTTTGGCACTGGCCCAAGCGTGGCGAAATATGTGAATGAACTGGCGTGGCGACACTTCTGGCAACTGGTCTACGCCGATCTGGGCGAGCAGATCCATCACGATATTGAGCCGCCCAAGTTCCGGCGCAAAGGCAATGGAAAACGCCGCTTCTTGCCGGACGACATCTTAACGGCCAATACTGGCCTCGTGTGCATAGACGAGTCCCTGCGCGAGCTGTACCGCGAAGGCTACATGCACAATCACGCCCGCATGTGGGTTGCCGCCTACCTGCAACATTGGCGCGGCGAAGATTGGCGCGACGGGGCTGCGCTCTTCTACCAACACCTGTTGGATGGCGATCCAGCCTCGAATAGCCTTTCGTGGCAGTGGGTCGGAAGCACCTTCAGCCACAAGCCCTACTACTTCAATCGCCAGAATGTGGAGAAGTTTAGCGGCGGTGCCTACTGCCGTGCGTGCCCACTCGCCACGGGCGGCTGCCCCTTCGATGCCTCATATGATGAGCTAGCGCACACGCTCTTCGGCGTATCGCAGGATGAGCTGAACGGCGAACGCGGGCGACAGCCACGTGATCGGCGACGCTGACGCAGGCGGTAGGGGATGAGTGACTGCGTCCAAGCACTACCTATGCGTTATGTTTTGTGGACTGATGAAGCCTGTGGTATGCTACAATATATGGGTAAATGTAGGTGGGAGTACGTATTATGCAAGAACTTGACGTATCTAGCCAAACGAAGCGAGAACTTGAACTGTCACCACAAAAGATATTCTATGCGGTGAAAAGCAGATACCCCCATCTATCTGCGGAGGACACCGCAACGATTGTCAACGTGCTGCTTGATCAGATCGCTCAGCACATCACTGCCAATGATACCTTCGCTTTTCTCCGCTATCTTGAGGACGGCAGGGCCGAAGTCATTACGTATGGGCTTGAGCAGCTGCCGCACAGTACGGAGTAGCACATGGCTGAGCGCGAGCCAATCCGTGCTAAGATCACAACGCAGCGCGAAGAGTCCCTTGCGAGTGCAGATAATGTTAACCTAAACCGGACGATCCTTGAAATCGCTCCGATTATATCTGCAATTCAACCAGAAATTAAGATGGTAGATGCAAATCTTGCATTTCGGTTTGCTGATCTTCAAGGCGAAGCGAATACTCATACCAGTCTTGCCACGTTCTTTGGCGGAATCTGTGCCTCATCTTTTCTCAGTGCTACTGTCACTCTATTCACTGCGCCAATCAATCCCATTCTCCTTACGGTGCATATCACCCTCACACTTATGGCGTTACTGGTGACGGGGATTTTTGCGTATCTCGCTGATCGGGCAGGGAAGTGCGTGCATGCAATCAAGCGACAGCTTCAACCAGATTCCCCGCCGCGCTAATCACGGTTGCGATTACATGCTGGGCCTTCCCACCCTGCCACCGAGCACCTAACACCCGACACCGAGCACCTGCCACCCCTAATCATCCTTCGTGTTCTTCGGGTCCTTCGCGCTCTTCGTGCTGGGCCTTCCTGCCCTAACACCTGCCACCCAACCCCTAGCACCCGACACCGAGCACCTGCCACCCCCTAATCCCCCTTCGTGTTCTTCGGGTCCTTCGCGCTCTTCGTGCTGGGCCTTCCCGCCCTAACACCTACCACCCGACCCCGAGCACCTGCCACCTGCCACCGAGCACCTGCCACCTGCCACCTGACACCTCACCACTCACGCAGCCAGAACACCATCCGCTTCGGCGACTCGCTCGCCTCATCCACATCCTGCCACGTCATCAGCGTGTGCAATTCAGGGTGGCGCGTGTAGCCGCGTCGCTCCCAGAAGGCATCCAGCGGCACATACTGGGGCGGGCGGCGCGGGTGATCAGGCGGGCGTTGCACCGCACAGAATGCCGTGTAGCGCATGCCGCCTAGCTCCTGTGCGTAGGCTTCACGCTCGGCAAAGAACCGCACGCCGATGCCCTGCCCGCGATACTCCGGCAGCAACACCGACTCACCAAAGTAAAAGACCTGATCAAGTGCGTAGCCATGCTCCACAAATGGCTGCTGAATCTCAGCCGTCTCGGCGCGAAGCGGCACACCCGTCGCCGCCCCAACGATGCGCCCCTGATCCCACGCCAACACAAACAGGCTCGCCGGTGAGCGGCTATAGGTAGCAAGGTAACGTTCTTCGTAGGCCGGTGTGCCCACATAGAGATAGGGGAATTCACGGAACACGCTGATCCGCAGCCGCGCTACGTCGGCAAGATAGGGGCTAATCTGGTGGCCCGTGAGGCGGGTCAGGTGGACGGTACTCATCCTATTCGGCTCATCCTTGAAACGGCTGCTCTACGTCAATGCCGCATAATGCCATCGAGCAACACATCAATCACATCATACGCTTGTACCTGCAACGCACACGGCTTATAGGCCGCACTCTCTTCATAGCCGGGCATCTCGCGCATGCTCCGCAAGGCTTCAAGCGCAGTGAAGAGCAAGCCCGCGACCAAGCCCGCATTCACGAAGCGCACCTCGCCGCGCTGATACGCGGCCTCGATCAGCTGCTCAATCGGCACAAAGAGCGCAGCATAGACTGTGTCTGAAAGGCGTTTGGCACTGGCCGGTGAGATCACATGCATATCGGCTTGCATCATCCGCATCATGTGCAGGGGCGGCTGCGAGAGCAGCCAATCTATAATTGCCCGCAACTGCTGCCGCAACGGGGGCGCACTCTCCTGCACCAAATGCAGGAGCTGTTCGCGGTGGCGCAGCAACGCCCGCTCCATCACCTCGACATACAAGTCTTCTTTCCCACCCGGAAAGTGGGTATACAGCGAGGCATGGCGAATGCCCAACACACTCGCAATATCTTTAAGCGACACGGCATTGTAGCCACGACTGCCGAACAACTCTTCGGCGGCATGCAGGGCCCGTTCGCGGGCGGCACTTGATACAGGCGGTAATTCGAGCATGAGACCTTCTACTGAGCCTACGGGTTTGTACATTATGTTGAGCATGGTAACTATAGTTGTGTAGTATCGTACTATGCTTCCAAGCCAATGTCAACCTGCAAAGGGCTGAAAATTGGTTGAACGTTCGGAGATTTCTGGTGTATAATAGAGATGAAATCTGTGCAAAGGTTGGGCAATTGCTGAACAAGCAACCCCTATCAGCCAAACAAGCGGTGGCGAGGGGCTTGACGAAACCCTATAATATTGGTATCATGCACATGCTACCTACACAACTGTAGGTAGCCATCAATGAATGCGTGTCATAAAGATCAACCCTTATAAAGCGTACTGAATTTGAACAGAAAGGAAATACACGATGCAAACCGAAACCCTGCACCTGAAATTTGCCCCAGACAACCGCATCCCCCCCATGATCGGGGAGGAACCCTTGACGAGCCGCGAATACGATGTGCTGAACCTCCTAGCGGTCGGGTTGTCGAATGCCGAAATTGCCAACCGCTTAATTATCTCGACGGCGACGGTTAAGACCCACACGCGCAATATTTACCGCAAGCTCGGCGTATCCAATCGCACCCAAGCGGCCGTGCTTGCCCACAAGCTCCCTGCCCACGCTGTCGCCTAAAGCGTGCTCTCCATCCTGAAACCCCATCTAGCCCCTCAGGGAGAGCCGCCATGGATACCCTACAGCCGACCCCAGCTGCCGTAACGCAACCGGCCACGGCCATGGCCACTCCAGCGCGGGCACGCCCGCTGTGGGTTGCACCGCGCTGGCGTAAAGTCTTTGGCGATATTACCAGCAACCGTCTGCGTTCCCTGCTCGTGATTCTCGCCATTGCGATTGGCACGTTTGCCGTCGGCACGATTGCCGAAGCCCGAATCCGGATGCTGGAAGGGCTGAACACGGCCTACCGCCAGATTAGCCCTTTCACTGGTGTGATCGGCGTGACCCGCGAGTCCGCCTTCGATGATGATCTCGTCGAGGCCGTGCGGCGCATTCCGGGCGTAAAAGAAGCTGAAGGGCGAGCAAATGCCACCGTGCGCTTGAAGACTGGCCCAAATGAGTTTGCCGATCTGTCATTGCGGACGGTGTTTGATTGGGACGACATTCGCATTGGCAAGTTCGTGATCCAAGAGGGGCGCATTCCCGGCAAAGGCGAAATTCTGCTTGAACGTTCCGCCCTGAAAGACGATTTCCCACTAGCGATTGGCGACGAATTGGTGATCGAAACGCTCGATCAGCGCACGCGCACAGTGCGGCTAGTCGGCATCACCTATGATTTATCCGCACCACCCTCATTCTTATTCGGCAACTACACCGGCTACATGTCCGATAGCACGCTGGAATGGCTCGGCGAATCCCGCGACTACACCTCGATCCAATATGCCGTTGAGGATCACCTGCTCGATGATCCGGCGGCAATTGCGAGCATCACCGCTGCGATCCGCAATCAAATCGAGCGCAGTGGGCGCGACATCATTATCTCATTCATCCCGCCCAACCCCAAGCAAAGCCCCATCGCTACCTTCCTGCTCGATCCGTTGGTATTCCTGTTGGCTGCCCTTGGAGTCCTTATGGCATTCTTGAGTGGCTTTCTGGTCACCACGACAATCTCTGGATTGCTGACCCAGCAAACCCGCCAGATCGGGGTCATGAAGGCGATTGGCGCACGCAGTAGCGATGTCGCCGGCCTATACCTATGGATGGTCACGTTGCTTGGCGTGATCGCATTTCTGGTGGCGTTCCTGCCCGCTCGGTTCGCCGCCGCCCAATTCGCCGTCTTCTTCGGCGGCTTCCTGAACTTCGACCCGGCCCAGACGGGTCTACAGCTACCGGTTATAGGCATCCAGTTGTTCCTCAGCCTTGCCGTACCCGTTTTTGCCGCGCTGCTCCCGATCTGGCAGGCCAGCCAGATCACGGTGCGCCAAGCAATAGCAGGCAACGAGGGCATGAACAGCTACGGCACAGGCATAATTGATCAGCTCTTGAGCCTGCTTAAGGGCCTACCACGCCCACTCATGATCTCGATCCGCAACACCTTCCGGCGCAAAGGGCGGCTCGCTCTCACCCTGACCACCCTGACACTGGCTGGGGCCATCTTTATCAGCGTGGCAAGTGTGCAGGCTTCGATCCAAAATTCGCTAGACAATCTCTTCAATACGCTGGTACGCTACGATGTCTCCGTCACCCTAGAGCGTTCCTACCGTGTCAGCCGTGTGGAGGATGTGCTAGCGAGGATTCCCGGCGTTGCTGCTATCGAGAATATCACCGCGATCCAGACGCGGCGTATCCGCCCGAACGATATTGAGAGCGAGGCGATCAACTTTCAGGGCTTGCGCCTCGCGGAAACCCGCATCACGCCGCGCATCGTACAGGGGCGATGGCTGCTGCCCGAAGACCAGAATGCGCTGGTGGTCAGTGCCAATTTTCTGACCAACGAGAAAGATGTCAAGGTCGGGGATGAGATCATCCTCAGCTACAAAAACCGCGAAGTGCCATGGCGTATCGTCGGTGCGTTTCAGGGCTTGGGTAACCAACAATTCGCCTACGCCAATGCCGAGTTTTTTGACCGCGAGGTGCGCGAAGTGGGCACAACCCGCGAGCTGCTCGTGACGCTCGCAAACACTGGCAACCCCGAAGCCCAAGCCGAAGCTGCCCGCCAGATTGACCAAGCCCTCCGCGAGCGCGGCATTCGCGTGAGTGATATAACAACTGCCACCACCCGCCGTGAGCTAAGCGAACGCCAATTTAATATCATTGCGCTGCTGCTGCTGATTATGTCCCTGCTGATCGCCCTTGTTGGCGGGCTAGGCTTAACCGGCACGATGGTCATCAACGTGATGGAGCGCACCCGCGAAATCGGCGTGATGCGGGCGATTGGTGCATCTACGCTGGCTATCATGGGCTTAGTGATTGTCGAAGGCATCATCATCGGGCTAATGAGTTGGGCCATTGGGGCAGTATTGTCCGTGCCCATCAGTCAAGCTCTCAGCAACCAAGTCGGGGTACTCTTCACCGGCGCACCCTTGCTATACACCTTTGCCAGTCGAGGTGTCGTGCAATGGCTCTTTGGCGTGCTGATCCTTGCCACGATTGCCAGCCTGCTACCGGCGTGGAACGCCGCCCGCATGACCGTCCGTGATGTGCTTGCCTACGAGTAGCACCAGCACGAGGGGCAGCCTCCATACCCCAACTAATACCGCTGCCCCTCGTCCTATCCTCAAATCCATCCCTCCTAACACACACTCGGCGTGCCGTGTATAATACAGGGCAAGCGACCACCCACGTCGTACCGCTAGAGCGAAAGGGCCCGCCTAATGGCTGAAACGATCATCCGTACTGTCATCCTCGTGGCAATCACTGGTGCGTTTATCCAGCAAGCCCGCCGTGCTGGTGCGGGCACGCTGCGGCAGCGGGCCTTTGCGCTCGCCGCAGGCGGAATGGGCATCTTTGTTTTGCTCAATCTCCTGCTGCTCGTAGGCATCAATGTCAATCCGCTGCTCTTGCCGAGCAGCATCATTGCCGTGCTGCTGCTCGCGGGCAGTGTCGTGCTGCTTGGCATGGCGTGGCGTAAGGGCGAAATGCAGGCTCAGATCGAACAGGTACGCGAACTCTTGAACCCTGAACGCCAACGCAAGTAACCCTGTGCATTGGCTCCCAGCTCAATCTGTGTGATGATAAGGAAGAAAGAACACCTATGCCTAGCCCCACCGAGATGATGGCATCCACCGCAGCCGATCTGACGGCACTTGGCAAACGGGCCCGCACCGCCGCCCGCGCCTTGCTGCGGGCTACCCACGCCCAGCGCGTAGCAGCCCTGCATACGCTTGCCGATCTGCTGGAACAGCAGCACGCAACCATCCTTGCCGCCAATGCCGAGGATCTGGCACGCGGCGAAGCCGCGGGCTTGCCCGCCAATCTGCTTGACCGCATGCTGCTCAACCCTGAGCGACTCCACGCGATTGCCGCCGATACCCGCGCCGTTGCCGAGCTGCCCGACCCGCTTGATGAGCAGTATGATTTTGCGGTGCTGCCGAGCGGCTTAACCCGCTACCGCCAGCGCACCCCGCTCGGTGTGATTGGCATGATTTACGAAGCCCGCCCCAACGTCACGGTAGATGCCGCCGCACTCTGCATCAAAAGTGGCAATGCAGTCGTGTTGCGGGGCGGCAGCGATATTCGCGCCAGCTGTGTTGCCCTCACGGCGGTGATTAGCCGCGCCCTTGCCGCCGCCGCTCTCCCTACCGATGCCGTCCAGAGCATCACTGATCCTGACCGCGATCTCGTCCGCCAGATGCTGCGCCTTGATCCGTACATTGATATGATCATCCCACGTGGGGGAGCAAGCTTGCATCAGTTCTGCCGCCAGCACGCCACGATCCCCGTAATTACCGGCGGAATTGGCGTATGCCACACCTACGTGGATGCAACCGCCGATCTGGCGCGAGCTGTACCAATCATCTACAATGCACGGGTGCAACGTCCGAGTGTATGCAACTCGCTCGATACGTTGCTCGTGCAGCGCGAGATTGCCGCCCAGTTCCTGCCAATGGTGGCCCAATCATTAGGTGCCGCAGGGGTTGAGTTCCGCGCCGATGAGACTGCTCTCGCTATCCTTCAAGCCCACCCCGATGCAGCCCAGTGGCGGCTCACCCCTGCTAGCGCAGAGGATTACGATACTGAATTCCTTGCACTGATTCTTGCCATCCGTGTTGTAGATGATCTCGAACAAGCCCTCGCCCACATTGCCCAGCACGGCACAGGCCACAGCGAGGCGATCCTAACGAACGACGAAGCCGCCGCCGCCCGCTTCATCGCTGAAGTGGATGCCTCTGCCGTGTTCGTGAATGCATCTACCCGCTTCAATGATGGCGGACAATTTGGGTTGGGCGCAGAAATTGCCATAAGCACCCAGAAGCTGCAAGCGCGAGGTCCTATGGGGCTACGCGAATTAACCAGCTACAAATGGGTCGCCACTGGAGATTGGCTTGTGCGGAGCTAACTAGAACATACAAGGAGCCGCCCGATGACCGCTACCCTCACCCTAACCAGCCTTGCCGACTACATCGCCAGCGAAGAAGCCGCCCTCGATGCACCCAAACGGGAGTATGAAGAAGGAGTTATCATCGAGATGACCGGCGGATCATTGACCCACAACCGTATTATCAAAAATATCACGGTGCGTCTTGCAATTGCACTCGATGGGAAAGGGTTTGAAGTGCTCATCAGCGAAATGCGCGTGCGCCCGCCCGCTAGCGCAACCTACTACTACCCCGACCTGAGCGTCGTCGCCGGTGCACCCCTGCTCGACCCCGCGTGGACCACCGCCACCCTGCTCAATCCCTGCCTCATCGTCGAGGTGCTCTCGCCCAGCACCGCCGCCCGTGACCGCGGCGTGAAGTTCACCCACTATCAGCGCATCCCCTCCCTTCAGGAGTATCTCCTT
>CALCJV010000133.1 GCA_937967405.1 uncultured Chloroflexales bacterium
ACATTGATGTACCACGGATGGGGTTTGACGGGTAGATCGTCGAGATTGAGCGAGTCATTCGGATCACGCAGGCTCTTGACGATCAGCCAAATCGTGTACGCCACTAGCCCAAGAAACAGAACTAAGCCCTCAAAGAAACCAAGCGTGCCATTCAGGGCAAGCACATACATCAAGAGTGAGATGCCGATCATGAGCGGCACATCGAAGCGCAAGATTTGCAGTGCGACCAGCAGGGGCGCGACACTGGCGGAGAGGCCGAGGATCAGGAGAATGTTCGCAATGTTGCTGCCAATCACGTTGCCGAGCGCAATGTCGGGTGCGCCGCGCCATGCCGATTGCACACTCACCGCGAGTTCGGGTGCGCTTGTGCCAAAGGCAACCACTGTCAAGCCGATCACGAGCGGCGAGATGCCGACGGCCAGTGCGAGGCTGGAAGCCCCCGCTACCATCGTATCGGCTCCGAAGATCAATAGGCCTATGCCAATCACAAACAGAAAAATTGTCAACAGATCCATTGGGGCCCTCCTCTTGGGAGCATAGCTGTGGGGTTATCTGAGGTTAAGGTGCTGCCTGTTGGCTCGTTGCGGCAGGAGCTTGAGGGGCTGTACCGGTTTCATCGGGTGTGGTGGCTGTCGTTTGGTTGTGCTGGGGGCTACTGTGGAAGGAGTGGGTGCTGCGATCATAGCAGCCTTCCATCTCATCAATCACGGCCCCTTCCCAAACTGCCACCCCTCGGGCATACGAAGCTCGCCCAATCATATGCGCTCCAATCGGGGCAGTCGCAAAGATAAAGAGGATGCCCGCAAAGACACGCAGGGCGACACTCAGATTATCGTAGAAGTACAAGGCTCCGGCCAAAAACGCACACGCCGCGCCAAGCGTGGCCGCTTTGCTGGTAGCAGACATACGCATGTAGAGATCGGGCATGCGGACGAGACCAATGCCCGATACAATAAAAAAGAATGTACTGATCAACATCAGCAGGGCCGATAGCCCAAAGAGGAGGAGTTCCATGCTACACCCTTCGTTCGATATAATAGCCGAAGCCAACGGTTGTTAGAAACGAGAGCATCGCCACAATTAAGGCAATATCCACATACACTGGGCGATTAAGCCCAATCGCATAGGCCAAAATAATCCCAATCGCTATCACCGATAGTTTATCGAGGGCAACCACCCGATCTGGGAAGGTTGGGCCACGCACCAGCCGCCACAACGTCAGAAGTACGCCGATTGTTAGCAGCGGTAGGATAACATAAATCATAAACAGCTGAAGGCCTTCGTGGTAATCATTCATTGCAATACCTCCCGTACCATGCGCTCAAACCCGTCTTTGATCGCTTGCTTCTCCGCTTCGGGGTCGGTGATTTTGAAGAAATACACAAACAGCACTGTGCGGTCATTGGAAAGATCAAGGCTGAGGGTGCCCGGTGTTAGCGTAATCATATTGGCAAGCAGGGTAATCTCGGCATCCGTCGTCAAATCGAGCGGGATCGCTAAAATGCCCGGCGATTGCTTTTCAAGCGGCGATAGCACGCCAATCACAATATCTATATTGGCTTTGATCAGCTCGCGCAGGAAGATCAGCGTAAAGCGTGTCCACCGCCACACGCGCAACGGCAATTGAGCGAGGGTGGTAGGTAGCTCTTCGCGGCTCGCAGCGCGGAAGTAGCGCGTCTTTTGCAGAAACGGACGGGCCATCCAGATCAGCGCATACCCCAGCAAAAAGCCCAAGATAAACTGAGATACGAGCTGTGTGGGGGCATACTGCCCCATTAAGATCACCCAGATTGTGGCAAGGGCAAGGTTGATCGTGAATAAACTCATAACTGTACTCCCAACACGGCTTGGATATACTCCGTGCGGCTCAAAAGCTGCTCGGCAGCTTGGAGCGAGAGTGCGAAAAATGGCTCGGCCGCGACACCGAGCACGACCATGAGGACTGCCAGTACAATGATCGGTGCAAGCATCGGCAAGCGCGAAGCGGTGGGGATGCTTTGCAAGGTGGGTACGTTTTCGATCAGCTTCCCGTCATCTTTTTCTTTCAGAAAGGCTTCGGCCCAAATTTTGGTCATTGAGAACATCGTCAAGATACTTACGCCAAGTGCTGCCGCAACGATCCATGGTTGGCTATTCTCCAAGCCAGCCCGCACCAGTGCATATTTTGCCCAGAAGCCGGAGAGGGGCGGGATGCCTGCGAGTGACATAGCCGGGATGAAGAAGAGCACCGAAAGCACGGGGGAGACACGGTAGAAGCCGCCGAGCTTCTTGAGGTCATACGTGCCTGTCAGATAATGGATGACTCCACTCACGAGGAACAACGCGGATTTCGCAAAGATGACATGCACGAGGAAGAACACCGTTGCCGCAAGGGAGAGCGGCGTGAACAAGGCCAAGCCCATCAGCAGATACCCGATCTGGCTGATGATGTGGAACGAGAGCAGGCGACGCATCTCGAATTGCGCGACGGCTCCCAACACACCTACGATCATCGTGAGTGCAGCGATAATCAGCATCACTGTGTGCGTGAATTCGGTATCAGTCGTGAAGATCAGCGTAAAGACGCGGATCAGTGAATAGATGCCGACCTTCGTGAGCAAGGCCGAGAAGATGACCGTGTCGGCAATGGGGGGGGTGTGATACGAGGCGGGCAGCCAAAAGAAGACTGGAAATAACGCCGCCTTGATCCCGAACGCAAATAGGAACAGGATGGCTAGGGTGGTGATTAGCCCCTGTTGCCCCACTTGTGGTGCAAGGATGGCGAGGTGAGCCATGTTAAGCGTCCCAACGACCCCGTAAAGAATGCCGACTGCTGAGAGGAACAGCGCAGAGGCGATCAGATTGAGGGTGACATACTTGATTCCGCCTTCGAGTTGGGCTCGTTCGCCGCCCATCACCAGTAAGACAAATGAGGAGATCAGCATCACCTCATACCACACAAACATATTGAAGATGTCGCCGGTGAGGAAGGCCCCGACTACGCCGAGCAACATAAAGTGCAGCAGGATGTGGAAGCCGTTGCGCTCACGGGGGGCATCGAGCGTGACGATTGCATAAACGACAGTACTCAGCGTCATGATGCCGGCTACAAAAACCATGATGGCACTGAGCAGATCAGCAACGAGCGTGATCCCAAACGGAGCCACCCAGTTGCCCATATAGGTGACTTGGATGCCTTGCTGGATGACCGTGAGCAGCAAATTTGCGCCCGCCAGCGTCAGCCCGATACCGCCGAGCAAGCTCACCACACGCTGGGCTTGGGGGTTGCTCCAGAGGATCAAGCTCACGATGCCGGTGAGAAACGGCACGAAGAGTGGTAGAAAAACAACCAGATTCATTGATTGCTCATTTCATTCAACTCGTTCAACACGCGCAGCTTTCTCAGCGGTCTGTCGTGTTCATCAAATCCATATCGTCAGTCTTAACAACTTTATACGCCCGCTTGAGCAGTACAATCGTAAATGCCTGTGTGCCAAAGCCAATCACAATTGCGGTCAGGATTAAGGCTTGGGGTAAAGGGTCTGGATAGGGCGGGATCAGGGCTGTTTGATCCGGTGGAATCACAGCTGAACTACCGCGTTGCACCCGCCCCGTCACAAAGATCAACAAGTTTGCGGCGTGCCCGATGAGAGCCAAGCCCAGCACGAGCTTGACCATACTGCGTCGCATTATCAAATACAACCCAGCGGCATAGAGCACTCCAATCACGATTGCAAGTATCGTCTCCATCAATATATCGCTTTCACGCTACGCATCTCTGCTTAGGCAAGCGGCGCAGGCTTAGTTCTCTGCAAGGCTAAACACAACACTCAAAATCACTCCGATCACCACCATGAACACCCCAATATCAAAGATTGTTGGGGTGCCAACTTTGCCAATTGCAGGAATAGTGAAATCAGGCCAGAGTCCGGTCATAAAAGGCATGCCCAGTAGCAGGGCTGGTAGCCCACTGAAGAGGGCGATCAACAAGCCCCAGCCAATCAACTGGATCGGCTGCACGCGCAGAATCTGGCGGGCCTCGGCAACGCTATAGGCCAGCGCAAACAGCGAAAATCCACATGCCACCACTAGCCCACCGATGAAGCCCCCGCCCGGCTCATTGTGCCCACGCAGCAGGATGAAGAACGCGAACAGCAGCATCAGGGGGAGAATGTAGCGTGCGCCTGTAGCCAGAATAACTGATACAGGATAGCCCTTCATAGTTGTTCCTTCCCTGTTGAGTCTTCTGCCTCTGGTTGCCCATCAGCGGGTTCAAGCCGCAAATTCAACAAGAGATAGATGCCTACCGCCGCAATACCCAAGACGGCGATTTCACCCATTGTGTCAATCCCGCGAAAATCAACCAGAATAACATTGACGACGTTGCGCCCTTTGGCCTCTGGGTAGCTTGCTTCAGCGTAGAATGGCGTGAGCGGCTTCAGCTCCTCACCCGCAATCGTGAGCAGCGTAATTATGGTCATGAGCAGACCAGCAAGGCCAGCAACAAGGCCATCACGGATACGTGAGGAGCGACGCGAGATGTTGGTGAAGATCGGCAAACGATAGAGGATCAGAATGAACAAGAGCACCGAGAGCGTCTCGACTGAGAATTGGGTCATCACCAGATCAGGCGCACCGAAGAAGAAGAAGATAAGCGTGACACCAAAGCCGACAGTGCCCAAGCCAGCAACCGCCGTCAGGCGCGAGCTTGCCCTAAGCATCAGCCCTATGCCAACGAGAATGATGAGCGCAGTGGCTGTTTCCCAAACAAAGATTGGTGTGTTGAACAAACGGATCGCCCTCAGGTCGGTGCGGGTCAACAGTGCCGCACTCGTGACACTCACCACCGTGCCAATCGTGATCAACACGTAGCGACGCAGGTAGCCACTCTGCAAGGCACGGGTAAGCCAACGAGCAAAGGCTTGCGTGTTATTGACCAAGTCGGTGAAGCCATTGACGAAGCCATCTTCAAGTGCACCGCGAGTTGCTTTGCCGGCCTGCATGAGTGCAGGGCGAGCATAGAGATAGCTCACGATGCCGAGCGCGACCGTCAACACACTCAGCAGGAAGTAGCTAGTAATACTGGTAGGGAGGAGCTTCAGCTTGACTTCGACAGACTCGCCCAGAATTGCCGCCACGCCCTGTGTGACAATTGGCTGCATCGCCTGCACCACAAACAAGCCAAACACGACACTCAAGGCGGCGAGCAGGGCAGGTCCGAGCCACATCGAGATCGGTGGCTCGTGCGGATTGCGCGGGGTGCTGTGGCGGCTTGTGCCGGTGGGCAGAAACGGCCGCGCGGCAACCATCCCCGCTGCGACAATTATCAGGATGTTGCTCGCAACCGCGACCGTTGTGGCTGCCGTAGCCGCAAAGTGGGCATCCAGCGTGCTTTCGTAGATTAGCTCTTTGCCAACGAAGCCGAGTAATGGCGGTAAGCCTGCCATCGAGAGCGCGGCGAGAGCAGCCGCCCCAAACGTGATCGGCATCTCGCGGTGAAGCCCGCCCAAGATCGCAATATCGCGGGTTCCGGTCTCGTGATCAATACTGCCTGCGACCATAAACAGACAGCCCTTGTAGAGCGAGTGAACGATCAAGAAGACCATCATCGCAACAATCCCATGCTCGCCCCCAATGCCGATCAGCATCACCAGTGTCCCCAGTGAGCTGACCGTCGTGAAGGCAAGGATGCGCTTCAGATCAGTCTGCGAGACGGCAAGATACGCCCCAAGTGCCATCGTGATTGCCCCAAAGATGGTCAACGTAATTTGCCATGCGGGAGTATCACCGAGTGCCGGATTGAGGCGAGCGAGCAAAAATACGCCCGCCTTGACCATCGTGGCCGAGTGGAGATAGGCACTGACGGGGGTAGGTGCAGCCATCGCCCCCGGCAGCCAGAATTGAAAGGGGAACTGAGCCGACTTTGTGAAAGCTCCGATAAAGATAAGGATCAGGATCGGGGCGTACAAGCCAGAGGTCAGGATCAACTCGTGGCGTGCGCCTAGCTCCGAGATCGTCTGGGTCTCGGCGGCAATACTGAGGAGCACTAAGCCCGCGAGCAGAGCCAAGCCGCCTGCGCCTGTGATTAGCAGGGCTTGCAGTGCTGATGAGCGTGAGGAGGAGTAGGCGTGTTTGTAGCCAATCAGTAAATACGAACTGATGCTCGTGAGTTCCCAAAACACAAAGAGGGTAATTAGATTATCGGCTAACACCAACCCAAGCATCGCGCCCATAAAGAGGAACAGGTACAGGTAGAACCGCCCAATCTGCCGATCCCCCGCCATGTAGCCGCCTGCATACAACACCACAAGCGTGCCAATGCCCAAGACGAGCAACGCGAATGTTAGCGATAGCCCGTCTACAATGAAGGCGAAATCTACGCCCAAGCTCGGTACCCACACATACGAAACACGCAGCACTGTGCCCGATGTAATCGTCGGCAAGAGGCTTGCAAAATAGAGGGTAAAGGCGAGGGGCAGAATACTCAACACCCAACCGATGCCGCCGCGCATGGCCCATGCCATCAACGGCGATTGCGAATCCGCTTGGGTTATTTCACGCTGAGCCATGGATCGCTACTCCGCACATTTCAACTAGCTCTCTGGATTTGGCGATGCAAGAGGACGGGTCTGAAAAGGCAAGCCTGACCTCTATAGTACCACAATTTCGGCAACAGTTTTGTAGACTAGTTTTGAACCCAACTGTAGCGTTGGGGTCCCTACTCGCTACGCAACAACATTAAATAGCATACATCCAAGCAGAGCTATGTGCAAGATGGAGAAATTCCCGATTTGGAGGTGCAGGCTTCCCGTGCGGACATCTACTAGCTTGCGGAAGGCGAGCCATCTGGGCCTAGTTGCTGCTGGCTCAGGGGCCACGCTTCATCCAGCATCCTCGCCTACAGCCTACCCGTACAACCGGCTTGTGTAGCGAATCTTACGGTAAGCTTAAGCTGGGCCTTGGTATGCTAGTGTATCATCGGGCGGACGTGCCCCATTACCAGATATGGTGTATGATGAAAGAAGGAAACACTGCTATGTTACGCATCTACATAGCTGAAGGATGTCTTGGCTCGGCGCACACCCATGCCTTGCTCGATCAGGTGCGGCGGCGGTATCCGGCTTTTGTGTGCGAGATTGTCAATGTTGATCTGCCGGGTACAGTAGTGCCAGAGCACGTCATTGGCACACCAATGTATTGTTGGGAGCAGCAGATTATCTTCTTTGGTAATCCGAGTGTTGATGAACTCCTCACCTATCTTGAGGACACACGCTGATGAGCGCAGCTCTGCCAGATAAAATCACGCACCTCCGCACGATAGATATTTTCGCCGATCTGACCCAAGCAGAGATTGAGCAGGTGGGCAAGCGTACCGCGATGCAGCGCGTGCGGCCCGGCACCGTCTTCTATTCCTCTGAGCAGACCGCAGAGGTGCTGTTCATCCTCAAAGAGGGGCGCGTGCGCCTGTATCACCTTTCACCCGAAGGCAAAGAACTGACCACTGCGATTCTCGAAGCGGGAACCATTTTTGGCGAGATGGCGATGCTAGGGCAACGCCTGCACGAGAGCTATGCCGAAGCCCTGACCCCGTGCCTGCTCTGCTTGATGAGCCGCGAGGATGTCAAAGCGAGCCTGCTCAGTGATCCGCGCATTGCGGCCCGCATTGCCGAAATGCTCGGTAATCGCCTGATTGAGACCCAACGGCGGCTGTCCGATTTCGCCTTCAAGAGCATCCCCCAACGCCTTGCGAGTGTGCTGCTACAACACGCCCGTCCGGTGCGGCGCAAGCTGCTCGACGGCGGTGACATTGAGTTGGAAGTGCCCTTCACGCATGAAGCGATGGGGGCACTGGTGGGCACGCACCGCGAGACGATTACGAAGGTGCTGAATGAGTTTCGCACCGCAGGCTGGATCGAGTTGAAGCGCGGGCGGGTGCTAATCCTCGATAGCCAACAACTTGTAGCGATTAGCGACCCGTAGGAGGTTGCCTATGCCCCGTGTTCCACCCCATCAAGGCCATCGCCTCCGGCAATCCGCAGTGTGGCTGGTGCTGTGCCTCGTGTTGCTCAGCTCGTTCGCCCAGCCGATTCCGCCTGCGCCGGTAGCCATCGCTCAAGCCCCTGTGGCACAGCAACCATTTGGGCTAGTTGCCGCGCTTGCTAATCGGGTGCGGGCGGATGAGCGCGACGTGGCCATTCAGTTGCTGCAAGAAGCCGGTGTGCAGTGGCAGCGTGAGGAGATTCTGTGGGATCGGGTGCAGCAAGAACCCGGTGGGGAATTTGTCTGGACTGGCGACGGCTCCGGCTTCTACGAGTACGATCAGGCGATAGGCGCACAGGTTGCCGCAGGCATCAAGGTGCTGGGCTTGTTGACCTACAATCCGGCATGGTTTAAGAGCAAGAACCCGCCGCCCGAAGCATGGATTGACGATTGGTATGCCTATGTCTATGCGACAGTGCGCCGCTACGGAGCTGAGCGCGGCTGGATCACGCACTGGGAACTGTGGAACGAGCCAAATGTGCGCGAGTCCGGCTACGAAAGCGGGCTGTATGAGGTCAAGGATTTTGTGCGCCTGCTTGCCGTGGGGCACGCCGCTGCCCGTGCCGCCGATCCGAATGCCCGTATCATTATGGGGGGAATGTCGGGGCAGACGGACACCGACAAGCAATTCAGCTACGATTGGCTAGCATACATGGAGCAAGTCGGCGCACTCGGCGGCTGGGCCTATGTAGACATCCTCGCGCTCCATCCCTATCACCCCGCCCCACCCGAAGGCTACATCACCCGCTTTGGGCGTAGCGTCACGCTGCTGGATGAGTTGGATACGCTGCAAGCCATGATGCAACGCTACGGCCCGAAGCCGGTCTGGATTACCGAGTTCGGCTATACCACAAGCAGTATCGCGCCGGGCGTATCTGAGCTTGATCAAGCTCTGTTTCTGCTGCGGGCATACCTGCTTATGCTCGCGCACCCGACGGTTGAGACGGTGTTTTGGTATGATTTTCGCAACGATACCTTGCCCACCGCCGCCTACGAACAGCCCGTCTATGATAGCCGCAACTACGAATTTCACTATGGCTTGCTGCGGCGAGCATTCCCGCTTGATCCGCTTCAGCCCGACCTCCGCAAGCCAGCCTTCATCGCTTACCGCACGATCACGCAAATCCTTGCCGGATTGGAGCTAGCGCAGGTGCTGCTCGATGGCACAGCCCATGGTACGTACATGCACCGCTATCGGAGCGATACCCGCCGTGTAGATGTGTTGTGGCGGGTCGGCGATACCGTTCCAGTGGTGCAAGTCGGCTGCGAATGCCGAACGGCGCGGGTGCTGCATTGGGATGGCAGCCTGCGCGAACGCATCGTTGCCGTAGATGGGACGGTGCAGGTGCGCCCGTGGGATCTGGGTGCGCCGCTGTATGTAGTCTATGAGTAACGGGTGCTGGCTGATCTGAATCGAATGCTCGAATGGTTGAACCCTTTGCATAACATGACATAAGATTCTCATTAAGGTATGATCTGTTTCTCAGCTTGTTCTCAGTCATCACAATTACAATAAGAGGTATAGCAATCAGTGGTGTTCCCTCACCAGCGCAGCAGATGGTCGTTCCCCACCATCTGCATTCTTTTGTTTTCCTGTGAGCCTTGCCCAAAATTTCTCCCGAAACCTGCTACGGATAATGTTATAATACAGAGACACACGAGTTGCGCGGCTTGCGGAGCGCAACCCTAAACGAAACTGCCCGCCAACAGGATGACAGCACCTACCAGCGAACAGCGGCGGCTCCTGACGCAACGCCTGCTGGCGTTGATTGGCACCCGCGTTGTGCTCACCGATGAGCCGCTCAGTGAACAGATTGAAACGCTCCTAGCTGAAGTGCTACAGGAGACTCCTGACGTTGTGCCGCAGCCGGTGCTGCTCGATGAAGCTGATCCCGATCAGCGCGTAGTCATTACTGGGATTGGGGTCGTGTCGCCCTTTGGCGTGGGGGTGCAGCCCTTCTGGGATGGCTTACGTACAGGGCAGAGTGGCATTCGGCCGATTACCCTCTGCGATGTGAGCGAATCGCCCTGCAAGATAGCAGGTGAAGTACCGCACTTCGATCCGCTGGCCTACTTGTCACCCAAGATTGTACGCCGCACGACACGCGGAACCCAGTTTGCGCTGGTGGCCGCGCAGCTTGCATTGACTGATGCGCGGCTGAGCTTGCCCCTTGCGGATGCCGAGCAGATCGGTGTGCTGATGGCATGTGGTGGCACATCCTATCCGGAAACGCAGCAGGCAATCCAGACGTTACTGGAGCGGGGCGCGGCGCGTGTTAGCCCGCTCTACATCCCGATGGCCCTACCCAACATGGCGGCGGCGCAGGTGGCCATCCAGTTTGGCTTGCACGGCTACACCTCCACGATCAGTACGGCGTGTGCAGCGGGGGCGCAGGCGATAGGCGAGGCCGCCGCCGTGATCCGGCGCGGCGATGCGGAGGTGATGTTGGCGGGTGGAGCTGAAGCCCCAATCAGTGAGATTGGGCTAGCCAGCTTCAATGCGCTGCACGCCCTGAGCCGCCGCAGTGATGATCCTACTCGCGCCTCGCGCCCCTTCGATCTCCACCGCGACGGCTTTGTGCCCGGCGAAGGGGCTGCCATTTTGGTGCTCGAGCGGCTCTCGGCGGCGCGGGCCCGCGAAGCTCCGATCTATGCCGAAGTGCTTGGCTATGGCGTATCTAGCGATGCCCACCACGTTACGGCCCCCGATCCCGACGGTTATGGGGCGGCACTGGCGATGCGTCGTGCGCTCCAAAATGCACACATAAGCCCCCAGCAAGTGGATTATATCAAAGCCCATGCAACCGGCACCCCCCAAGGCGATATTGCCGAAACCTTAGCGATTAAGCAGGTGTTTGGGGAGTATGCCACAAGTGTGCCCATCAGTGCACCCAAATCTATGATTGGACATTTGACGGGTGCAGCGGGAGCCGTCGAGGCGGTGGCGGCGGTGCTGGCTCTGAAGCACAATCTGATCCCACCAACTATCAACCTTGATCAGCCTGACTCGGCCTGCGATCTGGATTATGTGCCGCACACTGCCCGTGAAGCAGCATTACAGACCGTGATTGCCAACTCGTTTGGCTTTGGCGGAGTCAATGCTGTGCTGATCTTTGGGCGTGTCACGCAGGCACAGCGCAGTTAATCGCTTCTCCTTCCAACAAACGACGGTGGAGCAAGGCCATGAACTGGGACATGATTGGACATGAATGGGCAATCGAGTATCTGCACCGCAGCTTGGTGGGTGGGCGCGACGCGCATGCGTACTTGTTTGTCGGCCCACCCGGTGTGGGCAAGGCCCGCCTTGCGCTACGGTTGGCCCAAGCTCTGAACTGCGAACACCCAGAGCAAGCCCCATGCCTGAAGTGCCGCACCTGTACACGCATCGAGCATGGCAACTATGCCGATCTGCGGATTGCGAGCATGGCTACCCAAGCCGCCAGTCTGAAGCCGGATGAAGCTGCGCGGCAGAAAGAACTCAAGCTTGACACCGTGCGCGAGTGGCAGCGTGATATTGCGCTGAAGCCGTATGAGGGCCGGCGCCGGGTGTTCATCTTGCATGATGCCGAACTACTTAGTGAAGGAGCCGCGAACGCGCTGCTCAAAACACTGGAAGAACCACCCGCCTATGCCACCCTGATCCTTGTTGCGAATCGCCCGACGATGCTGCCCACCATCGTCTCGCGCTGCCAAGTATTGCGCCTGCGCCCGTTGCCGCGCCAGACGATTGTACGGGCGTTGATTGGGCAGTTCGACATTCACGAGCCACAAGCTCGCCTGCTGGCCGCGTGGAGTGGGGGTAGTATCGGCTGGGCCTTGCGGGCTGCGGCTTGCCCAGATGAGGTGCAGCAACGCCAAGAACGCCTTGATCAGCTGGTGCAGCTTCAGCAGCAGCCGTATAGTGTTGCCTTTCGCTGGGCAGAGGAGCGGAGCAAAGAGTATCGCAATGGGCAGCAGCATGATCTGCTGGAGTGGCTCGATCTGTGGCAGAACTGGTGGCGCGACGTACTGCTGATCGCCGCCGATTGCCCTGAAAGTGTGACCTACGTGGATCGGCGGGCCGAGCTGGAGCACGCCGCGCAGCAGTACAATGTTGCACAGGTTTACACGGTGATGCAACGGATTAGCGAAGCAACCCACCAGATTCGGGAGAACGTGAACCCGCAACTGGCATTAGAAAACATTTTGCTGCATTTGCCGCGCTGAGCAACCTTGACAAAAACCTTGACAATTGGTGGACAAAGTGTTATTGTTCTTATATCGGAGTTGTTGTAAATTTCAAAGATCGAGACAAAAAATGTCAGAACCTCAAAAAATTCAGTATTTTCTTCAGCGGCTTGAAACGTCTGGCAAACGTTCTACCCCTCAGCGGCACGCAGTCTGTCAGGCCTTGATTGAACACGGCGGGCATCCTACCGTGGCAGAAATCTACGAACGGGTGCGGGGCATCTTCCCGATGATTAGCCAAGCCACAGTATACAATACGGTTGACACCCTCGAAGAACTCGGCTTAATTCATCGGTTAGAAATTGCCAATCACGAACATACTCACTACGATCTGAATACGCAACCTCACGTTAATCTAGTCTGTACCCATTGCGGCTTGATCGCGGATGTACATATCGAGATGCTCACCGGCATGCTCAATGCGATCAGCCAACACACCCGCTACCGGATTCATCACGCCTCTGGGTTGGTCGTGTACGGGACGTGTCCGGGGTGCCAACGGGCTGCCGCTAATGCCCATACCGCCCACAATGCCTTGAATGTCACCCCGCTCTACCCGCAGAACAGCCACGCCAATGGCTACACGAATGGGCACGGCGAACAGCAGAAGGGCAAGGCTTCGGCGTAGGCGCGTGCCGCAAGCAAGGTTAGCAGAAGGGCAAGGCTTCAGCGTAGGCGCGTACCGTAATTACTGCTTGGTTCGAACTGAAGCCTTTGGGCAATCACATTCCTTGCCCCTGCCCCCCATCCCGCCCTTCGGGCTCTGCGTTCCCTGACACCCGCCCCCTGACACCTAGCACCCAATCAACTACAACATCGTGTACGTCTGGTCATCCGCATACCACACCGCAATGGGCGTACCCAACGGCGGGAGTGGGTGGCCCTTGAAGTAATTGACGTATCCGCTGCTGCCCGCGCCCTGTTGCCGGATGCCGTATGGCGATTGAAACTCGTAACGGACGTTCAAAACGTAGTCGTTATCTTCGTCTAGCTTACCTTCAATGTGCGTTAAGGTTCCCCGCAGCAGATGCCCATGCTCGCTCAAGTAGCGTTCACGCCATGCACTGCGGCGTTGCACCACTAAAGCATGGATCATACCGTTCAACAGGACAAACCCTATTACCACTGCAATGAGTGTCCCTAGGGTCGTTGGGATCATCTGATCGATGGTCGGTGGGGTGAGCTGCGAGATCGTTGGATTATCGGGCGAAAAGTATACCTCGACCGACATCCCTTGCTCTACTTGTGTAAAATATGCATAATTGACCGATTCTGTATTCGTATATGCTTGTGGTTCGCCATTGCGATCTGGATGTTCAAACGTATATGTAATCAGATAATCAACGTCATCGCTGTCTCGATCCACGACCTTATCGAGGATTTGACCGGTCGTTGTGGCGAACTGATTCTGGAACATGAGATAAGCAAGCCACTCTTGCCCCAACCTGAATACTGGGGAACAGATGCAGAAGAACAGCGTACACAATATAGGTATGGTATACGACCATACGTTTTGCATACCACTCGGCTGATACGGCACGAAGCCTTGGGCTACATTGCGGTTTTCAGGCTTAAGCACGAAAACGCCATCAGGAGTGAAATGATCTGCCACACTGGGACTCATATGATTTAGCTCCGCACTAGTCTTAGCACCCATACTCATGTTACCAAGCTATACGTAACGATCAGGGCGCAGGTTGCATGCGCCTCCTTGCCCCTGCCCCCCCATCCCGCCCTTCGTGCTCTGCATTCCCTGACACCCGACACCCGCCCCTGACACCTGTCACCCTTCGTGCCCTTCGTGCCCTTCGTGGTATGTGTTCCCTGACACCCGACACCTAACACCCGCGCCCGCCTCACTCCACCGGCAGCACCAGCACCGCATCTATCGCGGCCATGATCCGCCGCGTCTCGCGCAACGCAACCACCACCCGCATGTAGTGCTGCATATCCTCGAAGCTGAGCGTGCGCCCCTTGCGATCCTTTAGCCACTTCTCCAATGGTTGGTAGCCGCCGATCTGCATCTCCCACTCTTCGCGGCTGATGCCACTGAACCATTGCGCGGCGTTGATCGCCACCCGCTGCTGGGCCTCGTCGTAGCGCACCTGCTCCACCATGTTGCTGCCTGCCGCCGGGGCCTGTAGCCCCGCCGCGCCGAGCTGTTGCAGCACCGCCGCACCGCCCGCGCCACCGACCCGCACTGCATTGTGAGCGGGCAGGCGCAGCAGGTGCAGGTCTACCAATTGTGCGCCGTAGCTGGCCAGCTGGCGAAAGCGTTCCTGATCGCGGGTGATCGGCACGCGGGGAAAGTCTATCTTGAGGAACTCGGCGTAGCGCGTGCGGTAGGTGGGGCTGTGCAGCACGGCATAGATGTAGTGGAACACGTCCTCTGCGCCCACGGTCGCTGCCAGATCGCCGCCCCCTACGCCAATCCACCGCCAGCCCGTGTGCTGCGCCACCTCCGCAATAAACGCCTCGCTCATGTTGACGCGTCGCTCGCCCGCCGCATACAGCTTGCTCTCCACCTCCTGCTCCGTCGGGTAGAGGTACAGGGGGAAGAGATAATTGATCTCTCTTGTCTTATTCGATATGGCACAAGACTCAATGATGCCTTCAGTTACACCACTAAGCGTCCAACCCCCTTGCTGTGACTGTTGACGTGCCGTTATCAACCCCACATTCGCCCCCGCAAGCATGTGGCGCATGACAGCAGGACGCGGCATACACATAAAGCCGGTTGTCGTGCCTGTATAAAAGCTGTAGCGCATATCGAAGGGGCGGTAGAGAATTGGGGTTGCCTGTTTCTCCGTAATTGGTATGTGTGGTTGCAGATCAGCTTGGGCATCAGCAACACGCCAATCACGTACATCCTTGCCCAGTTGGTAGGTCTGCCGCGCTTCTTCAGCAGGCAATTGGGCAAATGTGTTTACCGTTCCAACGAGTTCCTGCTTCGTAAAGTGGATTGTCAAGCTATCCCGTGCCGTGACAATGCCAACCGAATTGACACGAAACAAATCTGGCACGCTCCACCCTTGCTGGTATTCTTCACGAATATCTGTATCCTGCGGCACAAACAGATAGTATGGGCTGTCGGGGGTCAGCGTTTGCCATTCGGTGTTGGTCACATCCGTCGCAGCGAGCAGTGCATACTTACCCTCGCGTTCGCCCCACAGGTCAGCATAATAGACGGTGGCGGGAGTGGTGTCTGGCTCTGTGCCGCGCACAAAGATCCCAATCGCCACGCCCTGCTGAATATCGAACACATTCGCATCGGGCGAACCATCGGGGGCCCGCTCTTTCTTCTTGCTGTTGCCGTGCAAGTTGAGGATATAGATCGTGCTGAAGCTGTGCAGTAGGCTCTGGCGCATGCCCCGAAAGGTCGGGTTGTCGAGGTAGCCGTTGTTGGAGATATACGCCAGTATCCCCTCACCCGTCTGGGTAATGCGCCACTGCCCGAAGCGGATAAACTTCACGTAGTCATCATTCAGCCACTTGGGGTTGCGCTCTCCAAGCGATGCCCCATCCACCTGAAAGTACTCGCGGAGCAGGGCATTAATCCACGCGCCCTTGTTCTCACTATGCCCCGAATAGGGCGGGTTGCCCAGCACCACCATCACCGGCTTTTTCCGCTTGACCTGTTCGGCGGCGGCACTCTCATCGGCGATAAACTTGCCAAAGCCGACCAGCGTCGGTTGCGGTGGCGCATCGCCCAGCGTATTGGTCAGATAGATGGCAAGGCGTTGTTTGCTGCCAAAGGTATAGCCATGCTCCTGCAACAGCAAGCCCAGCTTCAGGTTGGCCACGGTGTAGGGAGCCATCAGCAGCTCAAACCCAAACAGGCGCGGCAGCAGCTGTTCGGGCACATAGCTATTCCACTGCCCTGCCAAGCCCTGCCGCTCGAGCGTGGCGTAAATCTGCTGCACCACCGCATACAGGAAGGTTGCCGTGCCGGTAGCCGGATCAAGGATCAACGTCTGCTTATCGGCCAGCCCATCCGCCCGCCCAAAGTCGTGCCGCAGCAGCGCATCCACCGAGCGCACAATATAGCTCACCACCGGTTCGGGCGTATAATAAACGCCGCGAGCCTCGCGCAGGCGCGGATCATACGCCGCCAGAAACGTCTCGTAGAAATGCACCACCGGGTCTTCTTGGCGGGTAGCTTTGCCAAAATCGCGCAGCACCGCGCTCATATCGGTGCGGGCCAGCAGCTGGGCGCAATCATCCACCAGCCACGCGATGCGCTCATCAAGGTCAGTGCCGCTAATCTGACGGAACAGATTGCGGAGAAACGGATTCGTGGCGGGGAGCAGCTGCTCGGCCTTGTCGCGGTCAAACTGCGCCACATCCGGCCGGGCCACCCGTGCCGCAAACAGCCCATAGACGAGCGTCTGGGCATACATATCGGCAAACTGGGCATGGTTTAAGGTGGGCAGCAGCAGCTCCCGAAAGGCCTCATATTGGCTGTGCAGATCGCCGTGTGGACCCTCGCTCGCAAACACCTGCACAATCGTATCGCGCAGCCAGAGCGCAAGCTCGGCAAGGCGGGTGGCGAGATCGTGGGGGGTGGTGATCGTGGGCACGTGCTGGGCACGAAATTGACGAAGCAGGGTGAGCAGCTTTGGCTCGGCATCGGGCACGCGGCGCAGGCGTTTGCGTTTGGTATCCCACATTGCTAGACGCACTGGCTCCGGCGTGCGGGCCTCGCCGCCCACAAACCAGTGCCACTCCAGCCCATCGGTAATGAGCAGATTGCCGAGTGCGGCGCGGTAGCGTTTGAACTGCTTGCCCTCGCTCGACTTGGGGGCATCGCCCTCGCTCTCCTTAATCCACTTCTGCAACGGCTTGTCAACATCTTTGGCTTCGACATGGCCGATGGGGGTTGGCCCATCTTGGAGCACAAAATCGGGCGCACCATACTCAGCGCGGGTCGGCTCATTGACCGCCTCAATCCCTTCGAGCACCTGCTCAAACAGGCGTTCGATAGCGGCGCGGTAGGTATGTTCGGTGGCATTGCCACGCTTCAGGTCGGCTTCCAGTGATGTGAGGAACGCAGTGATCGGCGACATCGTTATTCCCT
>CALCJV010000134.1 GCA_937967405.1 uncultured Chloroflexales bacterium
GGAGAACAGCATGCTCGAAGTCCCACCAGCTCCCTTGATTGAAGGATTGCTCGTCGTCGCCAAATTCGCAGTCCTGCCCCTCGCTCTGGTTGGAGCGGGGAAGGTGCTGATCAGTTGGCTAAAGCGGTAAACGACCATTGAACGCAAAGGCTCGCCTGTGACGATTCGGCGGTACTCCTCACGGCGCGACAACCTCGCCCGCGACTTCCTCGCGCAGCGGCTTCAGCATGCCCGCGCCTATGATCGGATTGCGGGCTACTTTCGTTCGTCGCTGCTCAGCATCGCCGCCGAAGCCTTCGCCAGCGTGCAGGGCCCGATCCGCGTCGTCTGCAACTCCGATCTCGACCCCGCCGATGTCCGCACGGCCCACGCCGCCCAGTACGCCCTACGACAGGAGTGGTGCGCCTCGCAGCCAGAGCGACGCTACACCGATAGCGGGCCCCAGCTCGCCCAGCTCTACCAGCTGCTGCACTCCGGCAAGCTGCATGTGCGCGTCTTGCCGCACCAGAGCTTCGGGCTAGAGCACGGCAAAGCCGGAGTCATCACCACCGCCGCCGGCCAGCAGATCGCCTTTATGGGCAGCGTCAACGAAACCCGACGTGGCTGGGAGGTCAACTACGAGCTGCTGTGGGAAGACGATGCGCCCGAAGCGGTACAGTGGGTGCAAGCCGAATTCGACTACCTCTGGAACCACCCGACGGCCGTGCCCTTGCCCGACTTCATCATCCAAGACATCCAGCGGCTGGCCCACCGCGTGGTGATTCCTTCCGTGGCCCAGTGGCGCAACAGCCCCGCCCCAGAGCCAGCCGCCGCCGTGATTGAAACGCCCGTCTTTCGGCGCGAATTGGGGCTGTGGGAGCATCAGAAATACTTCATCGAACAAGCCTACACGGCCCACCGCCGCGCCGGTGGGGCCCGCTTCGTGCTCGCCGATATGGTTGGCTTGGGCAAAACCGTGCAGCTCGCCGTGGCGGGCCTGCTGATGAACCTGCACAGCGATGCCCCCGTGCTGATTATCGCCCCGCGCACCTTGCTGGAACAGTGGTGCAACGAACTGCGTGATCTGCTCGACATCCCCAGTGCCTACTGGGATGGCAAGCGGTGGATTGACGAACGCGGCGAGAGCTACCCGCCCGGAGCGCAGGCCCTGCTGCACTGCCCGCGCCAAATTGGCATCCTCTCGCAGGGCTTGCTCACCCGCAACGTCGAGGTGCGCGAGCAGCTCCTCAAGCTGCGCTACGCCTGCGTCATCGTGGATGAAGCCCACCGCGCCCGCCGCCGCAATCTGGGCAAAGGCACTGAGCGCAAGCCGCCCGACGACAACCACCTGCTCGCGTTTCTCCGCAAGCTCAGCCGCACCACGCACAGTATGCTGCTCGCAACCGCTACGCCGGTGCAGCTCCACCCGATTGAGGCGTGGGATTTGCTCAGCGTCCTCGCCGAAAACAGCGAGCACGTGCTCGGCGATCAGGGCAGCATGTGGCGGAATGCCGCGCATGCTCTGCGCGTCGTGAACGACCCAGCTTCTGCTTTGGGGACAGGCGGGCACGCTTTCTGGGAATGGCTCCGCAACCCACTCCCATTGGCCGCCGAAGACGTGGATGGACTAACCATCAAAGTGGTGCGTTCCGCCCTGAATATGGGCGATGACCAAGCCGTGGCCCCCGCCGATGGCGCCATGCGGCTCAGCGTATCGGAGCAGCATCGCGTGCAGAAGCTCAGCCAGACCTATTTTGCGACCTTCAATCCCTTCATCCGCCACATCATTCGCCGCACCCGCACCGCCCTTGAGGAGCGGATCAATCCTGCCACCAAGCTCCCCTACCTGAACCGCATCGAGGTCAAGCTGTATGACGAAGCACTGCCGCTCTCGGCCTATCTGCACGATGCGTATCAACTCGCGGAGCAGTTCTGTGCGTTGCTCTCCGCACCCACGCGCAAGGTCGGCTTCATCCGCACCTTGCTGCTGCGGCGCGTGGGGAGCTCGCTCGCGGCTGGGCTGAAGACGGCCCGTGCGCTCGCGGATGGGGTGGTAGACCTGAGTGAGGATGATGACGACGAGGAGCCGCATGATCCCGCTGGGGGCGGACTCCGCTTGACTGAATCCGAATTGGACACCGTGCAAC
This sequence comes from uncultured Chloroflexales bacterium, assembly GCA_937967405.1. GTDB lineage: Bacteria > Chloroflexota > Chloroflexia > Chloroflexales > Chloroflexaceae > JAAUTZ01. The sequence continues at coordinate 2,127 of CALCJV010000134.1, forward strand.
GCTTCATGCACGTGCTGGAACAGTACCCTGAAGCCGACCCCAAGCACACCCTGACCCATCGCTTGCTGGTGCAGGAAGGCTGGCTCGAACGCGGCTGTATCATCTTCTCGCAATACTATGACACCATCGCTGCGCTGGCGCAGTTCCTCACCGCCCAGCTGCCGACGGAGCGCATCGGGGTCTATGCCGGCGGCAACCACACGGGCTTCCTCCAAGCGGGCGCATTCACCCCCGCATCCCGTGCAGCCGTGAAGGATGCCGTGCGGGCGGGCACGGTGCGCCTCTTACTGGGAACAGATGCCGCGAGCGAAGGGCTGAACTTGCAGCGGCTCGGCAGCCTGATCAACCTCGACCTGCCGTGGAACCCGACGCGGCTGGAGCAGCGCAAGGGCCGCATCCAGCGCATAGGGCAGCAACACGAGGTGGTTTGGATGTACAACATGCGCTACGCCGATTCGGTTGAAGACCGGGTGCACCATCTGCTCTCCGAGCGGCTCGCCACGATCTACAATTTATTCGGGCAGCTTCCAGATGTGCTCGAAGATGTATGGATTGCGGTGGCAGAGGGCAAAGACGACGAAGCGCAACGCACCCTTGCCGAAGCGAGTGCGCCGCACCCCTTCCAGCTCAAATACAATGATGCGGTCAGCAGCACCAATTGGGAGACGTGCGCGACCGTCCTTGATGCCACCGAACGGCGACGCTATCTGCTGCGCGGCTGGCAGGCGGGGGCGTGAGGGGGGCGGCGGCGTGCGTGCGGGGTGGGCGCGGGTGGGGGTGGGGGCTACTGACCTGCGCTGCGTGTGGGCTGAGCTTGCACCTGTTGCGCTCCACTATGCACGGGTAATTTTCTGTGTTCAGAAGTATAATAGGCGCATCGTTGCCGTGCCTCGTACAGGCACATCCTGCTCGCTTAGTAAGTAGATCTTCAATGCTAGAAAGGCATAGTGAACACGATGCGTATTCAAAGTATTCAGGTGCAAAATTTCCGTTCGATCCAAGACGCAACACTGAAGTGCGACAACCTGACGGCACTGGTGGGCGCAAACGGCGCAGGCAAATCTACATTCCTGCGTGCACTAGAGGTATTTTACGACCCCGATGCAAGTTTTGATGAGTACGATTTCTATGCCTGTAACACAGAAGAGAGTATCAAGATTACAGTCACCTATGAATTAGATGTGGCAGAGCAAACCACTTTTTCTAACTATCTCAATAAGGGCAACTTGGTTGTCAAGAAAGAGCTAAAATACGGCTCGGATAATAAACCTGAACAAAAGTATCAGTTCGAGGATGATTCTGGAAAATGGGGAGACCACCCATTTTTTTTCTCCGCCAAGAGTAGACGAAAAAAACCTGAACCCACCCTCGAGAACTACACCCGTTTTCTGTTCATACCAGCCATCCGCGATGCTGCTGTCGAGAGTTTGGATAAGAGTAAGGGTGACACAGTCATCGGCGAGCTAATGAATATTGTACGCAGTGCGCTCACAGCTAACGCAGATGCTATAAGACTTAGGGGTGAGATCGAGGAGCGGCGGAAAGAGATTGCAAAACTGTTGGATCTGCACCCACTAATGAAGGCTCTGAATGAGACGATGAAGGCGTTTGCTCCTAATACAAATATAGTCTTGGGCTGGGCTGAAACGGCGTTTATAATGCCTGATCCACAGGTGAACGTTCAGCTCAGCGAAGATGGGTATGAAACCTCGATTGAGCGTACTGGGCATGGTGTCCAGCGTGCATTTATTATCACCCTGCTGCAACAGCTTGCGGCGAGTAGCCGAAAAACGACAAGCACAAGCGGCGCATCGTCAGCGGCACCCGCCCCGAATCCGCCCAGTACCCATCTCATTCTTGCCATCGAAGAGCCAGAACTGTTCCAGCACCCATCGCGGCAGCGACACTTTGCGCGCGTTTTGTATGAATTGGCGCACAACAAGCGTCAGGGCATTGCGAGCAGCGTACAGGTTCTGTACTGCACCCATAGCCCACTCTTCGTAAACTTTGATTGGTTTGAGAAGATCCGCCTAATCCGCAAGGTTGATGTCACAGGACAGCCCAAACAAACAAGCGTGGCTATGTGCCCCATGTCTGAAATCCCCGCAATGAGTAAGTGCCATTTTAGCAGTATGCTCAGTCCTGCCATAAACGAGGGCTTTTTTGCTGAACGGATCATTCTTGTGGAAGGTGATGGTGATAAAGCCTACCTAGAGATGGTTGCCCGCTGTTGCTTTCAGGAGTCGCTTGAAGCGCACGGTATTGTCGTGATTGCTGTGGGTGGCAAGGGTAACATAATAAAACCGCTGCGTGTGTTTCCTGAATTCGGTATCCCAGTCTATCCCGTGTGGGACAACGATATGGGCAATGCTCATGCAGCAAATGAAAACAAAGCAATACTTGAGGTATTTAATTAACCATTAGTAGACTTTCCAGTAGGCATTCATGATACTTATGCTATCTTCTCCCCAAATCTCGAAGCTGTTATCGAGCAGGAAATAAAAGCGGCAGGGATCAACTGGATTGACCTATTGACTGAGGTGGAAAAACAAGTCGGGTCGAAAAAACTCAAGAGCCACCTTGTCATCAGCCAGATCGTCACGCTTGGCTATGCGGGCAAGTGTCGGTTTCCGTGCGGGGTTCAGATCATCGAGCGGATTATGTCTCTTCACGGCATTTCTCCCACAACCGCCGCGCCCCCGCCTGCCGCACCTACCAAGGAGCCGTCCCAATGACCAACTCACTCATCATCACCATCACCAATCCCGATCTGCTGGCGGAGCTTAATCGCTATGGCGATCCACCCGATCAGCAGCGCATTGCCGAGGCTGCTCTGCGTATCGGGCTACGAGCACTGCGCCACGCTCGTGGTGAAGTGGATACCAACTCGCTCCAGCAGACTGCCGAACACATTCTCGCGCAACTCGAGCAGCACGTCCAGCAGCACCTCGCCACCCACAGCCAGCACTTGTTGCAGCAGTTTTCCCTCGATCACGACGGCTCTGCCCTCAACCGGCTCGCCAAACAACAGCACGAGCAGTACGAGAAAATCAGTACCCTGTTTACCGAAACGATGACCCGCAAGCAGGTGCTCCGCAAGACGACGCAGGGCGGGATGACATTCGAGGAGGCAGTCGGCATCCTCGTCAGCGAGATCGCAGGGCGGGCGGGCGATCACTGCGACGCAACCGGTATGCTTGAAGGCAAGCTCAGCAAATCGAAGGTGGGCGACTTTGTGATCACGCTCGGCAACGATTGTGCGGCAGCGGGCGAGCGCGTGGTGACCCCCGCCGTGACACACCATCCGTGCATCCCTTCGTGGGGGGGGGACGGGAACACATACCACGAAGGGCACGAAGAACGCGAAGGGGGGCGAGGGGCGGATACGGGAAAAACACACCGCACCTATATACGCGCTCTAAAACATGGAGTTTTACCTCATGGAAAATAGGTGCCCGTAGCGGTATAGTCTATGGAGAGGCAGCTTGTGATTGAATATGCCGCCTATTCACCTTGCTTCATTGACCGAAAATGATCGTGATAAGGATCACAAGCTGACTGTAGTACCAACGCAATTAGTACCTTGACGTATTCAGTCATCGTGTAGTATTATCTAGAAGACTAAAAACTCCTAATGTGCAATTCAGGGGGTAATTGCACATAACAATACACACCGAAAAAAGATGTGCTATTGGATACCGAAACATTGGTAGCCGAGCTGTTGCTGTTTGGTTGTACCGCATTATTTTGCTGAAACCCTGCTTGCCCGAGAAGGAGGAGCACACTATGGGATGTTCGGTACGCTGGCTTCACTGTCTAAACCTGTTGCTTATGCTCACGCTGCTGCTCAGCATGCTCCCCGCAGTTACGCCCCTTCCGGCACAGGCTAGCCCACCTCTTACCACCAATGGAGCTGCTCCCCATCCCGATTCCGCGATAGCTGCTCAGCCGGTGTCACGCCCCGCCCCAGAATATACCCGTACTACCCGCTTTAGCGGCTATCTGCCAATGATTGTGGTGGGTTCTCGCCCACGCACAGCGACCACAACGATCACGCCTGAGCAGGGCGGCACGCTGAACATAGACGACATCACAATCACCGTACCCGCTGGTGCAGTCAGTGCCTCTGCTACGCTCACCTACACGGGCGCACCACTCGGCACCGACTCCACCCTCCGCTTCCGGCTCGATGCAACGGCACACACAGGTGCCGCACTAACCCGTTTTGCCCAACCAATTCAGATTAGCTACACGCCGGACACCGATAGCAATCTCGCAACATACACCTTCCGCCACCGCCCTGATGCGACCCATACATGGCACACCCTCACCGCATCGAGGCAACTCCAGCGCGTTGCAAGCCTCACTGTCACAACCGATCAACTGGGGGAGTTTTGGCTGACCGATGAAAATACCCCCTCGTTGGTTAAGGTTGCGTGGCGTGCCGATAGTGACAGTATTGATATTACCGCAACTACCATTGGTGGTGCAGCCCCCGAAGTGATCATCCGTGAATATGGCGAAGACATTAAGCGGGCAAATGCCGCTAACCCCTATGACCGCAATGAAACAACGCTTTCACTTGAACATCCCGACCCCAATATCACCCGCAGCTTTACCATCAAGGCCTGTTCCGGTAATGCCTGTACGGAGAAAGCACCGTTCACCGTAACGCCAAACAGCAGCGATCAGATTACCCTTGACACGGATATTGGCGAAGGCGCAAGCAACCCGCAAGCCTTCATTGCGTCATGGCGTGCGGAGGCAAGTGGTGGCCCCCAAACCAATGGGAAGCCGCTTGCTGCTATCGAGACGTGGAACAGCACCGAAACGCAACGTTACTATCACCTTGATGGTAGCGCGTTCATTGCCCGTGCTGTCCTCAACCCCGTTTGTGGCAATGTCTACATCGTGCGCGGTGATGTGCATAACATCTACAGCAACAATCAAAATATTGGCTATCCGCTGTTCCACGAGGAACCGGTCAACCGTGATCTCTTCCCCGATTTTTCCGAGCGGATGACCCGCTTTACCAAAGGTATCATTGCTAAGAAAGCCGGGAATAACTATGCCGTACATGCGTATCCACCCGCAGTCGGATTTGTGTTGCTCCAATTTGTCCCTGTCCCAAATGGCAATGCTGATCCAACAGAAGCCACCCTCACGGTTACCGCCTTTGTCATCCCCAATTTCGGAAATCGCCAAGCCACAGACCCCCTCGATGTCAAGCTGACTTTCAGCATCAATGGAGCGAATAGCCGCCAAGTCAGCATGAGCACGGTGGATGACTTCCAATTTACCTACACGAGTGACACGCACTACACGATAGGCGATGACCTCAATTTCAGCGGCAAGATAGATGTCTCCAATGCCACCACTCGCCTTACTGCCAAGCAGTCAGTAGATGACAGCCTAACGGTTGAGCTAGGTGAGTTCCAATTTGGTGAGGACTTTCCGCCTGATCCAAACAGCAGCGAAGCCTGTGATCCGGTTGACCAGATGCCTGTAGATAATCCCCCTTCCATCCGCATTCATAAAGTCTGGAAGAATGGCGAAGGGGCAATGTCGGTACAAGTCGAAGCCACCGATGACATTGGCGTTGCAGCAGTGCTATTGCAGAGTGACAATGGCAAACTTGATAGCGAGACGATGATCGCCCGCCCAGAGGTGGGCGCGAACATCTATGAAGGTGTGATCCGCAACATCCCCCCCAGCGAACGGGTGCGTTTCGTAGCCACTGCTGTAGATACTGCGGGACAGACTGCCAGCGTTGATCAAGAAGGACGTGTAAGCTACAGCTCTCTCTTTGGTGATGACTGCGAAGCCCAGTGTAAAGAAGGCAATCCGGTTAACACCGCACTAGGAAACGATACCGATACCTATACTGACCTGATTGTCGCAGGGCGCGGTGGCACTGATATTATTATTGAACGCACGACCAACTCACAAGACCTACGCGATGGTCCCTTCGGGCGTGGATCGAGCCTTGCCTACGACATGGGCTTGGAAGTCGTCAATACGCTACTGCTGCAAGGCATCCAGATCCGCTATGGCAATGGACGCACAGCTAACTTTGCTGATGCTGGCAATGGTCGCTTCAATCCCGTTTCCTTGAGCAACTTTGACTACATCACCCGCGACGGCGATAGCTACATCCTGCATCAGCACGACCGCACCACCTTCCACTTCGATGGCGCAGGCAAGCTGCGTGAAATTCGCACGGCCAACGGCGTACCCACCACGCTCGCTTACGATAGCGCAGGCAAACTGAGTACCATCACCAATGCGTCGGGGCGCAGTGTGCAACTGATCTGGGCAGGCGAGTTTATCAGCGAAATCCGTGCTCCCGAAGGCAAAGTTCTGCGCTATGCCTATGAAGGCAACCTGCTGCGTTTCTTCACCGATGCGCGGGGCAAGACGACCGAATACCAGTATGACAGCAACGGCTACGTGACGGCAGTCATCACGCCCAATGGCTATCCGCATGTGCGCCAAGCACTGGATGAGCGCGGGCGCGTGCTGTGGCAGATTGTCGGGGATGCTGAGCGGCGCGACTTTAGCTATGATGATGACACCCGCACGACCCGTGTCACCGATGCCAATGGCAATACGACAACCTACGTCTATGATGAGAACTACTTTATCCAGCAAGTAACGGACGCACGCGGCAACAGCAATGCCTCCGCGTATGATGTCCGTGGCAACCTGATCCGCTATACCAACCGGCGCGGCTTTACGTGGACTTACGAATATGATGCCAACGGCAACCGCATCGCCCAGAGCGAACCGGTAGACCAGTTTAGTGCCGTGTACTACACCGCTGATCGCTCGACGTGGCTCTACAATGAAGCCAATGAGTTGCTGCAACACACCGATGCCCTCGGCTATAGCACTCACTTCACCTACGATGCCAACGGCAATCTGCTGACGGTCGAACGCCCAGATGGGTCAGTCATGACGATGACCTACAACAGTTTCGGGCAGATCGAGACGCTGACCGACGGCTTGGGCAACACCAGTACCAACACCTACGATGCTACCACTGGCGATCTGATTGCCGTACAGGATGCGCTCGGCAATGTCACCCGCTTTGACTACGATGGGCTAGGCCGCCAGACCAGTGTTACCGACCCCAATGGCAACACTGTCACGATGGTCTACAACGGCAACGATCAGGTTACTGAGATCGAGGATGCGAGAGGCGGCAAGATTACCTTTGTCTATGACGCAAACGGCAACCTGACTGAACTGTACGACCGCCTCGGCGCACGTACCATCTCGCGCTATGACACGTCGGATCGCCTGATCGAACAAGTTGATCCTGTGGGGGCAACCACGCGCTACAGCTACAATGCGATGGGCTATCTGACAAGCAGCACCAACCCGCGTGGCTTCCGCCGCGAATATCAGTATGATGCACTGGACAACATCACCGGTATGCGCGATGAGGCTAGCAACTGGTGGTACACCGAGTATGATAGCGAGAACAACCCGATTGTCGAGATCGCATCTGACGGCGGGCGCACGAGCTACACCTACGATGCCGTTGATCGCGTCAAGTTTATGGTCAACGCCGAAGGCTACCGCTACGAGTATTGTTATGATGCCGAAGATCAACTGATCCGGGCCTTCGATCCGCGCCGCGCCAAGACCGATTTTGTCTATGACCCCGTGGGTCGCCTGAGTCGCATTGTCAACCCGCTCGGTGCCACCTACGACTGGCTCTACAACGCCGTCGGACAGGTGGTGGCTGAGACTAACGGCGAAGGCGAAACCAACCGCTATGTCTACGATGCTGCTAACCGACTGCAACAGGCGATCAACCCGCTCGGCTTCACACTGACCTTCGAGCGCGACGGTGTGGGCAATATCACCCGTCTGCTTGATGCAATGGGTAATCCCACCAGCTATGCCTTCGATGCCAGTAACAACGTCACGAGTGTGACCAACGCGCTGGGTGATGTGGTGCGACTGACCTACAATGCCCGCGATCAGATCACCAGTGTGAGCGAACCCGATGGTGATACCAGCACCTTTGGCTACTACCCGGATGGCACACCGCAATTCTCGGTGCGCCCCGACGGGACACAGCTTGAGTATCGCTACGACGAGAACAAGAACCCGATCTGGATCAAGGACACCGACGGGCAGGTTAGCACCTTTACTTACGACCCGCGTGACTTGCTGGTGCGTGAGACCAACCCCAACAACCAGACCAGCTACTACCTGCACGATGCCATGCTGCGTCTCGTCAGCTCTACTGATGCTGAGGGCAACCGTCGTGCCTATGCTTACAACCGGCTCGGTTGGCTGACGAGTGTCACCGATGCAATTAGCAGCACCACCACCTACCTGCATGATCAGGTCGGCAATACTACCGCAATCACCTACTCGAATGGCACTACCACGACCTTCACCTACAACTTCCTAAACCAGCTGGTGCGCGAGATCAACGGGCTGAACCATTCGTGGATTTATCACTATGACCGCGCAGGCCGCCTTGTGCGGCAGGTGGACGGCGATTGGCAAGCGATCCGTTACCGCTATGATGCCGCAGGGCGGATGACTTCCGCCGAGCACGTCAGCGCGGGCAAGCAGGTTGACTTTACCTATGATCGCAACGGCAATCTGACGGCCATGCGCGATTGGAACGGCACGCTGCGGCGCACTTACGATGCGATCAATCGCCCGCTCCGTGAGACCGACTACCGCGGTATCAGCATCGGCTCGACGTGGAACAGCGACGGCACACGGGCAAGTATGCAGTATCCCGATGAGCGCACCCTGCGCTATGCCCATGATGTCAACAATCGCGTGCAGGAGCTATTGCTGCCCGGTGGCGGCAGGGCCCAGTATGCCTACACGCCGCGTGACCAGATCGCGCAGTTGAGCTTGAGCAATGGCACCCAGAGCGCATTCCAGTATGATGCTGCGGGTCGCCTAACCGACCTGAAAACGACTGGCGTAGACCAGAGTATTCTGTCGTGGTATCAGTTCACGTTGGATGAGGTGGGCAACCGCACGCGCATCGTTGAGGAGCGGCAGGAGCTAGCATCCGATCCCTATGCCCCTGCGACCCGCCGCACCCAGCACGACTTTGTGTATGATGAGGTCTACCGCCTGCGTGAGGCGGCTGTGTCGGGCGATACTGAACGCACCTCAATGTGGGACTTTGACCCCGCTGGCAACATCACCCGCCGCACGGTGCAGACCCCGCCGAGCAGCGACACGGGCGATACGGGCGAACTGATCGAGACCGACTATCAGCATGATGCACTGAACGCGCTTGTGCGGGCTGGTGCCACCAGCTTTGCCTACAATCAGAGCGGCAACCGTATTGCCAGCACCACCCCGATCACGCAGAGTGCCTATGCCCCGCTTGCCAGCAGCTTTGGGGTGAGTGCGACGGTTGTAGTGACGCAAACCTACGACTTCGCGCAACGCCTCGAAGCGACCTATACCGCGATCCGCACGACCTTGCCGGATGGGAGCCATGCCTACAGCCCCACGTTGCATGCCCGCAATGTGTATGACGGCTTCGGGCGGCGTGTGGAGCAACACACGACGACCTTTATTACCACAACCATACCCGTCTCGGCGACGGAACCGATTACACAGGCGATCTTCTACGCCTACAATGGGCTAGATACCGTTGTGTATGAGGAGTATCGCAGCAGCAAGCTGCCCACCTTCACGCGCAGCTACTACCACGCCAACGGCATGATCGTCGCGCAGGATCAGACCATTGAGGGCTATGACCCCACGCGGCTCTGGTATCACCACGATGGACTGGGCAGCGTAGTTGCGCTGACCAACAACGCGGGCGAACTTGTCACCGCCTACGAATACGACGAGTATGGCATGCTGCTGGCGGGCAACACCGCCCTGAACAGCTACACCTACACTGGGCAACCTTACGACCGCGCCACAGGACTGTACCACTTCTACGCCCGTAGTTACGATCCCGTGCATGGCGTGTGGCTCCAGCAAGACCCGTATCGCGGCACACACGGCGACCCGATCAGCCAGATGCGCTACATGTACGTGGGCGGGAATCCAGTAAACTTTGTAGACCCACTCGGTAATTGGGGTATTCCTAACCCACTCAATGCAATATCTGAAACTGTTAATAAAGCCAAAGATTGGGTCGAGGATAAGGTAGATAATGCCAAGGACTGGGCAAAAGAGAAGGTCAATGATGCGAAGCAGTGGGTAGATGAGAATCAGGATACGCTGCTCAAAGGGGCAGTCATGGCGGGAGCAGTGGTTGGCACGGCTGCACTCTGTGTTGCTTTGCCCGGTGTTGGCTGCGCTGTTGGCGGTGCCCTCATTGCCGGTGCAAACTCCTATGCCAATCAAGTCATTGACAATGCTTGGACTGAGAATGGCTTCAACTGGAACGCAGAGGCATTCACCCAGAATATAGATTGGAAAGAGATTGCAGCAAGTGCCGCGATTGGTGCATTGGGTGCCGGCTCAGGCGCACTTGCAAGTAAACTCGGCAGTATGTGCAAGGGATCAGTCTGCACCTCGCTGATCAACGGTGGCATGGAATCGCTTGAAGGCGCTATGGGGCAGTTCATTAGCAATATCGCTAACCCATGTGCTGGTCTCTTCGATGATATGCTTATGTCAGCAATACCTGTGGGTGCAGTGCTAGGCTCATCTTCTCATATCAGCAAGCGCTTATTTAACAGCACGCCTTCTGGTAGTCAGATCAACAAAGCTACACCTTCCGTGCTGCACAATACCTGCAAACTGAGCTTCAGCGAAGACACCCTTGTTGCCACGCCTGAGGGCGATACGCCGATCAGTGAACTGCGCCCCGGTGATACGGTTTATGCCTTCAATGAAGAGACGCAGATTACTGGTGTTTACACTGTCACAGCAAGTATAGTCCACTTTGACCAAGTTGCTGAACTGACGATCAATGATGAAACACTGGAGACAACTGCCGATCACCCCTTCTACGTGGATAAGTATGGCTGGATGGATGCGGGTGAACTCCCAACCGGTGCGCCGATCAAGAGCTTGAACAAGTCGGCGAATGGCGTAGTGCAGGATGTGCGGACACTTGCA
>CALCJV010000135.1 GCA_937967405.1 uncultured Chloroflexales bacterium
GAAACCCTGATACCCGTCATCCGAAAGGAGCAATGTGTGACTTCTGCCCCCGTCCAGATTGGCGTGATCCAGATGACGTGCAGCGACAACCCACCAGAGAACTTCGCCAATGCGGTGGAGCGCATCCGCGCTGCGGCCGCGCAGGGCGCACAGATCATCTGCACGCAGGAGCTGTTCCAATCGCGCTACTTCTGCCAAAGCGAAGACCATCGCCACTTCGCGCTCGCCGAACCGATCCCGGGCCCGGCCACACACACTCTGCAAGAGCTTGCCGCCGAACTCGGTGTCGTGCTGATTGCGAGCCTGTTTGAGAAACGCGCTGAAGGGCTGTATCACAATACCGCCGCCGTAATTGATGCCGATGGGCAGTATCTCGGCAAGTATCGCAAAATGCACATCCCCGATGATCCGCTCTACTACGAAAAGTTCTACTTCACCCCCGGCGATCTCGGCTACCGCGTCTTTGCCACCCGCTACGGGCGCGTCGGGGTGCTGATCTGCTGGGATCAGTGGTATCCCGAAGCCGCCCGCCTCACGGCTCTGCACGGCGCGGACATCCTCTTCTACCCGACAGCGATTGGCTGGCATCCACGTGAGAAAGCCACGCTAGGTGCAGCCCAGCACAATAGCTGGGAGCTGATCCAACGTTCGCACGCGGTTGCCAATGGCTGCTACGTCGTCAGTGTCAATCGCACCGGCTACGAGCCGCAACCCGACGGCAACCCGCAGGGCGGGATTGAGTTTTGGGGGCAGAGCTTCGTCGCCGATCCACAGGGGCAGCTCCTCGCCCGCGCCGCTGTGGATCAAGCGGAAACGCTGATCGTGCCGTGCGATCTGCGCCGCATTGATCAGCAGCGAGTGTACTGGCCGTTCCTACGGGATCGGCGCATTGACACCTACGGCGACCTGACACGCCGCTTCATAGATCAGGAGTAGCGTTATGTCAACACTTGCCGTACAGGACTACCGTATGCCCGCCGAGTGGGAACCTCACGCAGCAACGTGGCTCACCTTCCCGCACAACCCGCTCACATGGCCCGGCAAGCTCGAAGCCGTCCAGCAGGCTTACGCCCGCATGGTGGCTGCCCTCGCCCGCTGCGAGCCAGTCCATATCATTGTGGGTGACGAAGCCCACGCCGCACAGGTGCAGCAGTGGCTCGCTGAAGCGGACGCAACGGGCGACATCCACCTGCACCCACTCCCCACTAACGAGGCGTGGATCCGCGACAATGGCGCGATCTTCGTCAGCCACCCTCAGCCCGCCGCCGATCAGCCACGCCGCCTTGCGCTGCAATGGCAATTTAATGCGTGGGGCAACAAATACCCCCACACCCATGATCACGCCATCCCGCCCTTCATGGCTCAGGTGCACGGCGTACCCCTCGTGTCGGGCGGCATGGTGCTGGAAGGCGGCTCGATTGAAGTCAATGGCAACGGCGTGCTGCTCACCACTGAAGCCTGCCTACTACACCCCAACCGCAACCCGCATTTGAGCCGTGCCCAGATCGAGCAACGCCTGCGGGATATGCTGGGAGTGGAACTGATCCTCTGGCTCGGTGTCGGGATTGAGGGCGACGACACCGATGGGCACATAGATGATCTGACGCGCTTTGTCAGCCCCACCACAATAGTCACGGCGGTTGAGGATGACCCCAGCGATGTGAACTATGCTGCGCTACAGGAGAACCTGCGCCGCCTACAGACCATGACTGATCAGCACGGCAAGCCGTTCCGCATCATCCCCCTACCGATGCCGCCAGCTGTCATCCACGAAGGCATCCGCCTCCCAGCCAGTTATGCCAATTTCTACATTGCCAATCGGGTGGTACTGCTGCCCACCTACCGCCACCCACCCACTGATGAACAAGCACGGCAGATCTTGCAGGCGTGCTTCCCCGAACGCACCGTGATCGGGATTGACTCAACGGATATTGTGTGGGGGCGTGGCTCCTTCCACTGCCTCACCCAGCAAGTGCCCGCCTAGACCGCAAGCGCATTGTGCAGGGGCAGATCAGGATGGGCTACCACCGAGATGGTATGTCTCTCCCCGCCAAGCAAGTACCGTAACGAGACGGCTGATCCGTGTTTGTCGCACCGATTGCCAGAGGCAGCACGGCACAGTAGAATCCAGCCAACCGCACGTTTATGATTAGCAGCACGCACACTCATGGCGGCTGCGGCTGAGAACTATAAGGAGAACCTATATGCGATTAATCCATATGATCCATTGGCGTTATGCTTGGCTGGGCGCAGTGCTGCTGGCACTGCTCCATGCCCAGCCCACCCTACCCGCCGCCGCCCAAGAACGCGATCTGGGCGCACGCTGCTTCCCCGAAACTGGGCAGTGCATTGCGGGCGCAGTGCGGGCGTATTGGGAAGGTAACGGCGGCTTGGCCGTGTTTGGCTACCCGATCACCCCGCTCCAGATTGACACCGTAGAGGGCTGGACGGGCCCTGTGCAATGGTTTGAGCGGGATCGGCTCGAAGATCATGGAGTCCAAGGCGTGCTCGCCGGGCGGCTCGGCGTGCGCCTGCTCGAACTCCAGAACCGTCCGTGGCAAACGTCGTTTGAGGGCGTGAACCCGCTCACCGTGCCGACGGCCTGCCGCTACTTTGCCGAGACGGGGCACAGCCTGTGCCCGCCCTTCCGCGACTACTGGGAAGCAAATGGTGGCTTGGCTCGCTTTGGCTTTCCGATCACTGAGCCATTGGTCGAAACGATTGGCAACTGGACGGGGCTGGTGCAATACTTCGAGCGGCGGCGCATGGAGCTACACAACGAACTGCCCGGCTTGCCGGTGCTGCTCGGCTTGCTTGGCGATGAGGTGCTGAACTTCCCAGCCCTGCCGCCCACCCTACCCGATCCGGGCGTGCCGCAGCCGGGCGTTACACCGGAGTGTGTGCGCCAGTTCTTTAGCACCAGCAACGAACGCGACACACTGTTCCTGCGGGCGTATGAGCAACTCCCCTTTCGCGCCGTGCTGGGCTGCCCGCGTAGCTACGTGCGTGATGTGGATGCGGCATTCCAGAACTTTGAGCGCGGCGAAATGGCATGGCTCAATCTGAGTATACGCGGCGCGGAAGTGCCCTACACGATGGCCAATCGGTTTATCTTCGGCATCTTTCCGGGACCCACCTTCCAACGCTACAACGATACGTGGGTGGCTGGAATTGACCCGATGCGCCCCAATGTGCGCCCGCCGCGCCGCGATCTGTATGCACCGTGGGGCGGCTTCGGCAAGCTATGGATCAACGACTCCACCATTCGGGATCGGCTCGGCTGGGCTACCGAACGCGAAGCCCGCGAAAACTTTGCCGATGTGGTCATCTTTGACAATATCTACAACGACCTGAACAATCTGGGGGTGATGTTCTACGACCAGCGCACCGGCAAAATCTATGCCTTTGGGCGGCTCGACCAGACGACAGAGGTGCTGGTGGTGCGCTAGCCGTCATGGCGAGCTAGGTGTCAGGGTTGGCGTGGTGCTCCTCACCCCGAAAGGCCGCGAGCAACTGTTGGGCGGCAAGGGTCGCCGGAAGTGTTCCAGCAACGACCTGCCGCTCAATGGTGCGCCGCATTGCCTTGACTCCCCCATGGGTAAAGAAGGCTGTCTTGAGCTGCTCCTCGATCATGCTGTACATCCAATCAAGGGTCTGCTGCTGGCGGCGGTTCATGAAGGCCCCCGATTGCATTGTCTGCGTGCGGAACTGCTCGATCACAGCCCAAATCTCGGCAATCCCTGCTCCGGTCACGGCCGAGCAGGTGTAGGCGCGGGTCTTCCAGCCTTCAGTGGCCGCCCCAACAAAGCGCAACGCCCGCTCAAATTCGACCCGTGCCGCTTGGGCCCGCAGGCTGTTGTCGCCATCCGCTTTGGTGAACAGGAGGGCATCGGCAATCTCGATCACGCCCTTCTTAATCCCCTGCAACTCGTCGCCCGCCCCCGCCAACATCAGCAGTAGAAAGAAGTCCACCATCGAGCGCACGGTAATCTCACTCTGGCCCACCCCGACGGTCTCAACCAGAATCACATCGAAGCCGGCCGCCTCGCACACCAGCATCGTTTCACGGCTCTTGCGGGCTACGCCGCCCAGCGTGCCCCCCGTCGGCGAGGGGCGAATGAAGGCCTGTGGGTGGCGCGTGAGCAACTCCATCCGGGTTTTGTCACCCAGAATACTGCCGCCCGTAACACTACTGCTAGGGTCTACAGCTAGCACCGCGACGTGATGACCCTGCTCACACAGGTGCAACCCTAAGGCCTCGATAAAGGTGCTTTTGCCTACGCCAGGCACGCCCGTGATCCCCACCCGAATGCTGTTGCCAGTGTATGGCAACAACTGGCGTAAGACCTCCTGCGCGGTAGCAAGATGCGTGGGCGCGTTGCTCTCAATTAAGGTGATCGCCTGCGCCAGCACGGTGCGGTTGCCTTCGCGCACGCCCTGCACATACTCATCCACCGTGAGCCTGCGCCGCCGCGGGTGGGCGGGTGGGGCCGGTTGGGCTGCGTCGGCCGGAGAGCCGGGCACCACCTGTGTTGTAAAGCGATGGTCTGCGTCTGGTGGCACCCACTCTGGACGGTACGGGGTATCGTGTGGCATGCTGCTAATCCACCGCGAGACGGGCATTCAGCTCGCGGAGCACCTGCTGCGCCGCCACCGGAATAACCGTGCCGGGCCCAAAGATCGCTGCTGCACCGTTCTGCCTGAGGAACTCGTAATCTTGGAAGGGGATCACCCCACCAATTACGACCATAATATCCTCGCGGCCTAGCTTGCGTAGCTCCTCAACGAGTTGGGGCAAGAGCGTCTTGTGCCCAGCCGCCAGCGAGCTAATCCCAACCACATGCACGTCATTCTCAACGGCTTGCTTGGCCACTTCATCGGGAGTCTGGAACAGGGGGCCTATATCCACATCGAAGCCTAGATCGGCGAATGCGGTGGAGATGACCTTGGCCCCGCGATCATGCCCATCTTGCCCCATCTTGGCAACAAGGATACGCGGGCGACGACCTTCGCGCTCGGCAAATTCAGCTGCCATCTGGCGCACCGTTTGGACTTCCTCTTCCTCGCCAAATTCGCTACTGTACACCCCAGAGATCGAGCGGATGATCGCCTTGTGGCGGCCCCACACCTTCTCCATCGCATAGGAAATCTCACCCAGCGTGGCCCGTGCTCGGGCGGCCTCAATCGCCAGTGCGAGCAGGTTGCCCTCGCCAGTCTGAGCACTGTGCGTAATCGCGTTTAGGGCGGCCTCAACTTTGCTGTTGTCGCGCTCAGCTTTGAGCCGTTCCAGCCGTTCGATCTGCGAAAGCCGCACGGCTGTGTTGTCCACTTCAAGAATCTCAATCGGGTCTTCTTTAGCGAGGCGGTAGCGGTTCACTCCAACAATCACCTCTTTGCCGGAGTCAATCCGGGCTTGGCGGCGGGCAGCGGCTTCTTCGATCCGCATCTTGGGCAAACCGGTTTCAAGAGCTTTGGCCATACCGCCCAACTCCTCAACTTCCTGAATATGGTTCCACGCCCGCCGCGCTAGTTCAGCAGTCAACACTTCGACGTAGTAGGAGCCACCCCACGGATCCACCACATTGGTGATGCCCGTCTCATCTTGGAGGTACAGCTGCGTGTTGCGGGCAATCCGGGCCGAGAAGTCGGTCGGCAGAGCAATCGCCTCATCGAGCGCATTGGTGTGCAGCGATTGGGTATGCCCAAGCGTCGCCGCGAGGGCTTCGATGCAGGTTCGCACCACATTATTGAAAGGGTCTTGCTCAGTCAGGCTCCAGCCCGAAGTTTGGCTGTGCGTCCGCAATGACATCGAGCGCGGGTCTTTGGGATTGAACTGCTTGATAATCTTGGCCCAGAGCATGCGCCCAGCCCGCATCTTGGCCACTTCCATAAAGTAGTTCATGCCAATCGCCCAGAAGAATGACAAGCGTGGCGCGAAGGTATCAACATCCATCCCAGCGCGGATACCCGTGCGAACATACTCTTGCCCATCGGCAAGGGTGTAGGCTAGCTCAATATCGGCGGTTGCACCGGCCTCTTGCATGTGGTAGCCGGAGATGCTGATACTGTTGAACTTGGGCATATGCTGTGCGGTGTGCGCAAAAATGTCGGCAATAATCCGCATTGAAGGTTCGGGTGGATAAATGTAGGTATTACGAACCATGTATTCTTTGAGGATGTCGTTCTGGATCGTGCCGGTCAGCTTAGATTGGGGCACGCCCTGCTCCTCTGCGGCTACGATGTAGAAGGCGAGCACCGGCAACACGGCCCCATTCATCGTCATCGAAACCGACATCTGATCGAGGGGGATGCCATCAAACAGAATTTTGGCATCGAGGACTGAGTCAATCGCCACGCCTGCTTTGCCGACATCGCCCACCACCCGCGGGTGATCCGAGTCGTAGCCGCGATGGGTGGCGAGGTCAAATGCCACTGACAAGCCCTTCTGCCCAGCGGCGAGGTTCCGCCGATAGAAGGCATTACTCTCCTCTGCGGTCGAGAAGCCGGCATATTGGCGCACCGTCCATGGGCGGGTGGCATACATGGTGGGGTACGGCCCACGCAGGAACGGCGGCAAGCCGGCCATAAAGCCAAGATGCTCAAGACCGGCGGTATCGGCGGGCGTGTAGAGCGGTTGCAGATCAATCTGCTCCATCGTATGCCCAACTAGCTCCTCAAGCGATTTGCCCGTAGCCGCTTCAACTTGGGCTTGCCACGCCGCGAAATCGGGCGGGCGCACAAACGGCTGGCTAGCCGCATCAAAATCAAGGGTGGTGAAATCAGGGGCAGTCATGCACGCACTCCTATCGTTTGCTGAAGGTTGGTAAGGGTTTCATAGGCGTTGGCCCGGAGGTGAATGAAGGTATCTACGCCGGCCGCTTGGTGCGCGGCGATCTGATCTTGCGGGTAGCCCGCGAGCACAACTTGTACATCCGGCCGAGCGGCTTTGAGCTGCTGCGTAATCGGTGGCACCAGCTCTGGGTAGGTCTCATCAGTTGAGCAGATCACCACAATCGGGGCACCACTTGCAAGCGCGGCTTGCACCGCCGCTTCGGGTGTTTCGAGCACCCCGCCATCTTGTACAGCAAAGCCGCCCACCTCGAAAAAGCCCCGTGAGAAGTCGGCACGTGGCTTGTGCTGGGCGACGGGCCCCATGGTGGCGAGGAATACGAGCGGCGGCTGCCCATGCTGCTCGGCGTAGGCATAGGCCGCTTCGCGCAGCTGCTCAAACGGTTCAGCGAGGCGGTGCAGATGCAGCGGCGTGATCTGTAAGCTAGACGCGGCCGCATCGCCCCGCAGGGCCTGTGTCAGCATGCCGATGGTTGCTCCTTGCGGTGCGCCATTGGCGAGGAGTTCGGCGGGTGTGAGCGGAGCCATTGCACGCGCCGTGCGGGCGGCTGCCACCTGCGCGGCTCGCTCCTGCTGCACTGCGGCGTAGTCGGGCAGGCGACTGGCGTGCGGTTGTTCTTTCGCATTCGCGTACATATTCGTCCCGACCAGAATATCTTTGCGCGAGGCGAGATTCTTGGCCCGTTCGGCGGCTGTGGCCGCAACTTGGGCCTGTGGGAAACCGGCCTGCAACGCGGCAAGCATACCACCCTGTTTCTCAACTTCCTGAAACAGCCCCCACGCGGCACGGGCTAGTTCGTCCGTCAAGCATTCAAGATACCACGCCCCGCCTGCCGGATCAATCACTTGCAGCAGATTGCACTCGTGTTGTAGCACCAGTTGGGTGTTGCGGGCCGTGCGCCGTGAGAACTCATCTGGCAAGCCGAAGACGGTATCAAACGGCGCAACGGTAAGGCTTTCACAGCCACCGAGCACGGCCGCAAAGGCCTCAGTTGTACCGCGCAGCATATTTACATAGGGGTCAGTACGGGTGACATTCCATAGCGCGGTGCGGGCATGCAGATGGATTTGCTGACTGGCAGCATTCCCCCCAAAAGCAGCTACGATGCGGAACCACAGCAGGCGCGCCGCCCGCAGCTTAGCGATCTCCATAAAGAAGTTGGCCCCAACGGCAAAGCTGAAGTGCAAGCGTGGCGCAACTGTATCTATGTACAACTGATGCGCTTGCATCTCGCGCAGGTAGTCCACTGCCGTTGCCATCGCAAAGGCAAGTTCTTGCACCGCATGCCCACCACTATTGTGGTAGATACTCGCATCCACATGGAGCGTTGCGAGGTGGGGGGCATTGTCGTGCGCCCAACTCGTCAAAGCCGCAAGTTCAGCATACAGCTGCGGCAGGGCCACGGGCAGGCTCCCCGCTGTGGCAAGGCTGCCCAGCGGATCGCTCGCAAGGCTGCCCCGCACGGCGTGCATAGGTGTCCCACTTTCGCGCAGGGCACTGAGCAGCAAGGCCGCCAGCGGCACCGCAACCAAGCCAGCCTCAATATACACGGGCGTGCGGCGCAGATCAACGCCCGCCAACGCCTGCGCCAGATCATTGGCAGTAGCGAGGGAAGTACCGCCTGCACCCACCATCCCCACCTCCGCCTGATCGGGATCAATGCCGAGCCGCGTTGCAAGATCAGGCAGCAGCACAACCGCTGTCTGCCCACGTTCAAGATCAGTGCGGGCAGCTTGGTTGAATGCGGCTGGCGTAGGGTAGGGCAGTTCTTGGGCAACCTGCCACCCATCCACCAGATAGCCGGTTGCCGTTGCGGCCCGCAAAAACGGAGCTGCGCCGGGCAAACTATCTAGATGTGGCAGGTGGGCTACATCTTCCTGTACATAGAGCGGCTTAATCGTCAGACCTTCATACGTCTTCCGAAAGAGTTTGCGCTCGAAATCTACGCCTTTCAGCGAGCGTTCCGCCTCAGCTCGCCACTCCGCATACGAGGGCGCGGTGAATTCTGCAAATAAGGCGGTGTCGGGTGTCGTCATAGAGCACCTCCAGCTTCCTATTGTTGAATTATTCAATCACAAGATCAGCGGGCAAGCTAAATTCTACCAGATCACCAGCAACAAGACCGCGTTCTGCAAACCAGCCCTGATTGACTTCGAGGGCATAGCGAGCGGGTGCGGCAGATGGGTAGAGTGACTCATCGAACGGCTCCATATCAAGGATGTTGATGATGCGCTGATCAGCATCAAGGTAGGCTATCGAGAGCGGGATGCGCGTGTTTCGCATCCAAAAGTTCCGCAACTGGTCATCGGCAAACACGAACAACATGCCCTGATCGGCGGCTAACTCCTCACGGTACATCAAGCCTTGAGCACGGGTGGCAAAAGTGCTGACCACTTCGGCTTGCAGGGTGTGGTCACCAATGGTGATTGGGATCACTGGCAACACATTGGCAGGCGTGGGCACAAGAGTAGGCGTGGTCACAGACGGAGGCACAGGCATCGGGATAGACGCGGGGGCAGTGGGAATGATGGGCGGGGCATCGGCAACGGCCGAGCCACCGCCACAGCCCACAAGGCTACTACTGCCGATCAGCAGGAGTAGCACAACGAGCCAGTGGCGAGCGAGTCGGAGGAACATCGGTCATACCCTATGTGTAGATACTGCACTCAATGCTTTCTAAAACCGTAGCATACCGCGTGGATTTCGTCAAGCGGGGGATCAGGCTATACCGGAAGAGCTGTACCGAGCGCAGCCCCACTTCAGATCACTCCTCGCGCAACGCCACCGCCGGACTGATCCGCCCCATGCGCCACGCCGGGTATACGCCCGCCAAGAGGGCCGCCACCAGTGCAAGCAGCACCGCTTGCAACAGCAACACCGGATCGAATTGGAAGTTGAGCGTCCAGCCAAACGATCTGCGGTTGATCACAAAGATCAGCAGCAGTGCAACTAGCAACCCGACTGGAATGGCCAGCACCCCCGCGGCTAGCCCAACCAAGCCCGTCTCCGTCAAGACGAGCCGCCAAATCTGGCGCGGGGTCATACCGATGGCCCGCAGCATGCCCAATTCGCGCCCCCGTTCCAATTGCAGCGCAAGCAGCGCACTGAGGATGCCAATAAAGGCGACAATCGTAGCGAGCAGTTGCAGCACGCTGGTAATCGCAAAGGTGCGGTCGAACACTTCAAGTGTCCCCGCCTTCAGCCCACGATTTGAATTAATGAGCAAGCGTTCGTCGGCGGGCACGGCCGCCCGTAGCTTCTCTACCAGCGCATCTACCGGCACATCCGGCGCAGCATAGATCGCCATCGAGGAGATCAGCGGATCATCAAACCATGTGCGGTATGTTGCCGCATCCATGCGGATCACACCCCGATCTGAGGCGTAATCGTAGTACACCCCCGCAATCAGGAAGGCATGCTCACCACGTTCGGTGCGTAGCTCTAGCGTATCACCCGCATCCAGTTGCAGGCGGTAGGCGAGCGGCTCCGAGATCAGGATCGCGCCCGCATCATAGGCCGCAATGGCATCGGGGATACTGCTCCGAAATTCGGGAGGGTTGTCGCGGGTCGTATTGCTACGGTCAATCACCACCAGCGTCGTCGGTCCCGAAGGCAGATCAATCAAGCTATTGCGGAACAGCACCCAGCCCGCTACGCCCGGCGTTTGCACCAGCCGCTCAATTGTGGCGGGCGGGATCGTGCCATCGCTGCGGGTGGCAATGTTGCTCGGCGGCGCAATGTAGATGTCGGCAACCAGCGTCTGCTCCAGCCATGCAATCACCGTTTGGCGAAAACTGCCGACCATCGTGCCGACCCCGATGGTCACACTCACCGCAACCATCAAGGCCGCAACCGCCACCGCCGTGCGACTGAGGGTTGTAACCACACTGCGAGCCGCCATGCGCCCCGTCAAGCCAAACACCCGCCCCATAAGCGGACGCACGCCCTGCATTAGCAGCACCGTGAGTGCGGGCGTGAGCAGGGCGCAGCCAATCACCATCAAGAACAGCGCGGCAAACGCACTCACGATAGATACGCCCGGCACGCTTGCGATCCAGTCATTGCCAATCTGCTGCCAGACCCCCTCCTCCGCCGCCAGCAGAATCATTGTACCGACAATCAGAGCCAGCACGCCAGCCCCCGTCACATAGGGGAAGATGCGGCGCACCTGCTCTTCGGCCGTGCTGCGCCGTTGCACCGTGCGCGGAGCCGCGAGCATCGCTTCACGGGCGGGCACAGTTGCCGCCACGAGCGTGGCCCCGACCCCGAGCAGCAGGCCCTTCAGCAACACGAGCGGATCAATGGCCAACCCCGTGACATTGATCGTAAAGTACAGGTCATTGATCGTGCGGGCAACTAGCTGCACCAAGCCACGCCCCAAGAGCGTGCCGAGCAGCAGCCCAATCGCCGAACCAAGCAGGCTCATCAGCAGGGCTTCGAGCAGCACCAAGCTCAGAATCTGGTTGCGCGTGATGCCCAAGCAGCGGAGCGTGCCGAGCAGCTCGCGCCGCTGCACCACACTGAAGGTCATGGTGTTGTAGATCAGGAACATGCCCACCACCAGTGCCAACAGGCTCAAGGCGGCGAGGTTGAGTTCAAAGGCACGGGTCATCTGGCGCAGCGCATTGGTGCGGGCTTGGGGCACACTGATCTCGGCCCCCGGCGGCAAGATCGCGGCAAGTTCCGCAAGAGCAGCATCGGCTGGCTCCGGCAGAATCAGGTCTATCCGCGTCAGCCGCCCGACACTGCCGAGCAACTCTTGGGCGGTGGCAATATCGGCAATCAGCAGATTGGCACGGGCTTGCTGCCCCAGATCATCGCCCGATTGCAGCAGCCCGATCACCTGCACCTCGCGCAGCCGACTACCAATCATTAGGGGCAACCGATCTCCCGCTGCAAGACCCGCCCGTTGGGCCGTGCTGGCCGCCATCACAATGCTGTCCGGCTGCGTCAGGAGCAAGCTCAAGTCAGCCGTCGGATCGCCATCTGCGCCGCCGTCGGGTGCGCCCAGTGGGGCACTCAGGTAGGGGCGGAAGGGAGCCTCCGCAAAGACATCCACGCCAATCAATTGGAGGGTTGTACCCGGCAGTGCTGGGCTAGCAAGGTAGCCCTCGACAATCGGGGCGGTGGTGCGAAGACCTAGCTCGGTGCGAATCCGGCGGTAGAGGTCTTCGTCAAGGCCACTAGGCCCCGCCACGATCTGATGCGTGGCGGCTCCGGCTATCGTTTCCGTCGAGAGCTGAAACGCCCGGCTCGCACTTGCATTGGCCAGATCAATCGAGACTACAACAGCAACGCCTAGTGCCACGCCGAGCACGCACAGCCCGAACTGAAGCGGGTGGCGGAGCAGGTAGCGCACCGAGATGACTAGTAACAACGGCGAGAGCCAGCGTGTTTGGGTTTCGGCTGCTGGTGAGATTTGGGTTTGCATAGTATGTATTGTACATCGAATCGCTGCAACTAGCCCGCGCCGTCCCTGTGGTACAATACCTGCGGCTACGGGCCATTAACTTGAGCTACGGAACAATGTCGCTTAACCGGCCAGTAAAACCAGTAAGATCAACCAACCGACGGACTCACCGCTAGAGAACTACGGAGCATATTGCATGCGTCGCCTGCTTTTGATCGTCCTCGTGGGCGTGGCCCTCCTCGCCCTCACGGATAGACACCTGCCGCCTGCCACCGCGCAAGTCGTGCAACCCATGACAGCAACGGTAACCGCCACGCCCACAAACCGGCCAACCCGCACCCCAACGGCTACGCCATCTGCGACCCCCACGCCCTCGCCAACTCCGACCAGCGTGCCGCGCATCCCAACCGCCACAGCCGCCGTGCCACCCACCCAAGCCCAGCTCGAAGCAACGGCGCGAGCCAGCGCAGCCCTAATCCGCGAGCGCGAATCGCTTAAGACTGCGCCGGAGCCACTCCCGCTCCGCGAGCGGTTTGTGCCCCAGCCGGGCGACATTGTGCGCGAACTGACACCGGGCGCAATCCATATCTACCGCTACGATTACAACGGCCCCCTGAATATCAACATTCTCCTGTTCGATCTGACTGCCCCAGAGTTCAGCGTCAAGTCGGGGCTTGCCAACGATTGGTTTTCGGGGCGCAGTCGCACCTCAACCGTATCGCTGCAACACGGGGCACTGGCGGCCGTGAATGGTGATCTGTTTGCTGAACAAGGCATCCCACAGGGGCTTACGATCATTGACTCGCGGGTAGCCCGCCCACCTAAGCACCGCGCCACATTTACGTGGTCGCAGGATGGCGAGCCATACATTGGCTACTACACCGATAGCTGGACGTGGCAAGCCTATGTGGTTGCTCCAAATGGCGAGCGGGCGTGGATTGAAGACACCAACATCGGTTGCCCGTATGATAAGATTTGCCTATACAACGAATTCACCCGATTCCTGCCCGTGCCCTACTATGCCGATGAAGTGAAGGTGCTGCTCGGCCCAAGTGGGCGGGTCTTCGACATCCGCGAGAGTGGCGCAATGCAGATCGGGCGCGGCATGCGCGTGCTGAAGGGCACCGGCGAAGGTGCAGCGTGGCTGCGCCAGAACGTCAAGATCAGCGATACCATTACCATTGACATTAGCACTATCCGTCCGCTTGATGACATCACGCAGGCAATCAGTGGCGGCCCCATCCTGATCAAAGAGGGCAAGTTTTACCAAGATTGTATGTGTACGCTGGATGATTGCAGTGCCGTCATCTTTGCCACTGCCGCCGAAGAACAGGCCAGCCGGAATATGCTCTGCGAGGACTTTGACCTGTACTGGAAAGAGACCCACTACGGCTGGAGCTACATTCCACGCACTGGGCTAGGGTATGACAAGTGGAAGCAAACGTTGATCGTGGCCGTCGTAGATGGCTACCAACTCGGCTTCAGTCGCGGGATGTTGCAAACCGAATTTGCCGAGCTGCTGCGCGAGTTTGGCGCATATACAGCGATGGAACTAGATGGCGGCGGCTCTGCCACGATGGTTGTCGCGCAGCAGGTGGTCAATAACCCTTCCGATGGTGCAGGCGAACGCCACGTGGCTAATTCGCTGCTTTTTATGTGGAATGAACCGCCAGAACTGTTCGAAGATCAGCCGACGTGTGCACGGGGACAGGTATGTGTGCGCTAGCGAGAGAGCGGGCATCAGGGTCTCAGGGGCGATAGGGAACGTAGCGATGTACGTGTAAGCACAGCAAGGACAAGACAGCAAGCATGCAACGGATCCTCATCATCATTAGCGCAATCATCATTCTTGGCGGGCTAGCCCTGCTCGGCTGGCAAAGCCAGCGCAGCACCGGTATCTTCGC
>CALCJV010000136.1 GCA_937967405.1 uncultured Chloroflexales bacterium
TTGAGGGTTGGTTCCCGCGCAGGTATATGTATATGTCTGGCGACCCTAGCCTTGCTGGCTACGACTTACCGCCGCTCGGCACACCCGTTGCGGTGTGGTATGTGGATGATAAGACCCACACGTTACTGTAAGTGATTTAACACTGGCCCAGTTCCGCGCTTGACAGCAACCGCTAAGCGCACTACGATCCACAGGGAGACATGAAGTAGCTGGGGTAGCAGTGGCAGAAGGGATCATGCGCGATGCGGATTGCATTGATTGGGCTAGCGAATAGTGGCAAAACCACCGTCTTTAATGCCTTGACCGGCAGCACGATAGCAACTGCGGCATACTCATCGGGGCAGATCGAGCCGAATCTTGCGCTCGTGAAAGTCCCCGATGAACGTCTCGATGTGCTGACGCAGATGTACACGCCGCGCAAAACCACCTACGCCGATGTGCAGTATGTGGATGTGGCGGGCATCAGCAGCGATACACCCGGCCAAGGCTTGCCCCCGGCTCTGCTCAACTACATCAGCACGGCAGATGCCCTGCTGCATGTGGTGCGGGCA
The DNA here is from genome assembly GCA_937967405.1 of uncultured Chloroflexales bacterium. Lineage (GTDB taxonomy): Bacteria > Chloroflexota > Chloroflexia > Chloroflexales > Chloroflexaceae > JAAUTZ01. The sequence continues at coordinate 552 of CALCJV010000136.1, forward strand.
TTCCGCGATGAGACCGTACCGCATCCGGCGGGCACGGTGGATGCGGCCCGCGATGTCGCTACGCTTGATCTCGAATTGGCGTTCTCCGATCTTGCCATCATCGAACGCCGCCTGACCCGCCTGCATGCCGAGATCAACAAGATGGCGGCCCGCGACAGAGAGCTACGCCTCGCCGAACGCGAGCTGCTCGAACGGCTACAGGCGGCCCTCGAAAACGATACGCCGATCCGCGACGTAGCGATCAGTGCGGATGAAGCCCGCATGATTCGCGGCTACCAGTTCCTTACCGCCAAGCCCATGCTGATTGTGGTCAACATTGATGAGGGACAGCTCGATAGCCCGCCACCGATCAGCTACCCGCACCAGCAGAGTGCGGTGGTGGCCCTCGCTGGGCAGATCGAAGCCGAGCTAGCCCAGCTTGAGCCAGCTGACGCGCAGGCATTCATGGAGGATCTGGGCATCCAGCAGCCGGCCCGCAACCGCGTGATTAGCCTTTCGTATGATCTGCTCGGCTTGATCAGTTTTCTGACTGCGGGGCCAGATGAGGTGCGTGCATGGACGATCCGGCGCGATACGCCCGCAGTTGAAGCAGCTGGGGCAATCCACTCCGATCTCCAACGCGGCTTCATCCGCGCCGAAGTTGTAGCCTATGCCGATCTGATCCGGGCTGGCTCGATGAACGAAGCCAAGAAGCTGGGGTTAGTACGCTCGGAAGGCAAACAGTATATTGTGCAGGATGGCGACATCTGCCACTTCCTGCACAATACGTAAGCGAGCCAAGCAAGCTCTAGCCGTCAAGCCTCTTTGCTACCCATCGGGATTGAGCGGCTTATACTCGCCTTCCACAAGGAAGATGATATTCTCGCCAATGTTGGTTGTGCGATCTCCCGTGCGCTCGAGCACCGTGATAATTTCGAGCATCTCAATGCCCACATCGAGCAGCGACGGGTCAGCGCGAATCTGCTCGATCACCTTGCCACGCAAGGTGTGGCGCAAGGCATCCACCTCGTTCTCCAGTTCTCTCAATTGCACCGCTAGCTCGCTATTCTGCGCGAGCAGGGCATCCATGCTGATCTGCACCATACGATGCACGAGGTCAGCCATCCGTACCAATTGTGGGTCATCGGCAAGGGTGCGTTGCAGCAGATCCGGATGCAGCCGCACACGCCGCGCCACCACGCGGGCGTAGTCACCAATCCGCTCAAGCTCACCCGCGAGCGTGCTGACAGTCGCCAACAAACGCAGATCGTGCCCGACTATCGGCTGTTGGGTAGCCAGCAAGGTAATCGCCCGTTCTTCGAGGTAGCGGCGCGATTCATCTATCTCACGGTCATTCTCAATCACCCATCCGGCGAGCACAACATTACCAGTTTCCATACTTTTCAAAGCCCGTTCCCACGCGAGATGCACCTTCTCACCGAGCCGAACGACATCGCCATGCAGTTCATCCAAGTAATGTTGGTAACGTGCACGTATCATGACCATTGAACCGCCCTCCCTCTGTTTAGGTGGTAGCAACCGCTTGTTTACCGTTCCCGCGAGGCACACGCCCTAGCGCAGTCAGCCATACCAATTACTGCGAGCTGTCAATAGGAGCATAACTGCTCCTATCAACGCCATTACCGAACGTCATAAGTATTGTACCCGATTTGGGCAAGTCCGTGCGAACGCTATGCTATAATACCCACAGAGAGCGTGTAACCGATCAGGATTGGCGCAAGGCATGGAGGCAAGCACTGGACATGACAACAGCAATTGTAACCGATGAGCGGTATCTCATCCATACCGACCCCACCCACGTTGAGCGGGCAGAGCGATTGCTCTCCATCCAGCGTGCGCTTGATACCAGTGGCGTGCGAGCCATGGTGCAGCAGCTTGCGCCGCGCCCCGCCACCCAGAATGAACTGCTTGCGGTTCACACGGCCGATCACGTTGATACGATCAACCGCTACGCCATGCGCGGCGGCGGCTACATTGACAGTGACACCTACATGGTCGAAGGGACGCTTGAGGCGGCGTACCTTGCCGCAGGCGGGGCGATCACGGCGGTGGCGGCGGTGCTACAGGGCACGGCTCCGAATGCGTTTGCCTTTGTGCGCCCGCCGGGCCACCACGCCACCCCAGATCGGGCGATGGGCTTCTGCCTGTTCAACAATATCGCCGTTGCCGCCCGCGCCGCCCTCCAGCAATTCGGGCTAGCGCGGGTTGCCATTGTGGATTACGACGTGCATCACGGCAACGGCACGCAGGATGTTTTCTATGGCGATGGGCAGGTGTTATTCTGCTCCACCCACGCCGCCCCCTACTATCCCGGCACTGGGCGCGTGGATGAGATCGGCACCGGCGATGGCGCAGGCGCAACCCTGAATATACCCATGCCTTTTGGGGTCGGCGATGTCGGCTACCAACAGGTGTTTGAGCAGGTGATTATTCCCGCGCTCCACCGCTTCCAGCCCCAGATCATCCTCGTTTCAGCCGGCTATGATGCCCACTGGAGCGACCCGATTGGGCCGATGGTCGTTTCGGTGCAAGGCTTCGCTAGTATGACCAAGCTGCTGGCAGATGCGGCCGGCGAGCTGTGTGATGGGCGCATCGTGCTGGTGCTAGAGGGGGGCTACAACCTCGAAGCAGTGGGGGCGAGTGCGCTCGCTTCGCTACAGGTGCTGCTTGGGCAACCCCCCACGCACGGCGAGATGGGGCGCATCACCGCGCCAGAGCCAGAGCTGACGCGCCTGATTGCGACGATCCAGCAGCAGCATCCGCTTTTGCGCGGAGCCGCCGAAGCCTAGAAAGGAGCCGGAACCGGCTATGCTTGCAGTCATCAACTATGGTGCGGGCAATTTGCCCAATGCCGTGCGTGCGCTCGAACACGTTGGCGCAGACCTGATCATCACCGATGATCCAGCCGTTGTTGCAGCCGCCGATGCGGTGGTGCTGCCCGGCGTAGGAGCCACCCGCGACACCATGCAGAGCCTCACTGCACTCGGTATGCACCACGTCCTCCCAGAGGTGGTGGCCCGCGGCATCCCCTTGCTCGGCATCTGTGTGGGCATGCAGGTGCTATGCAGCAGCAGCGAGGAGTTTGGCCCCCATGCCTGCCTTGACATTGTGCCAGGCGTAGTCCGCCGCCTACCTGATGGGCAGAAAGTGCCCCAAATCGGCTGGAACCAGATCAACCTCAGCCCAACCTACGCCACCCATCCGCTTTTCACCAACATTCCCGATGGCGCAGATTTCTACTTTGTCCATTCCTATTTCTGCGATGTCGCCCAACCGGAACTGGTTGCAGCGCGTACCGCGTATGGGCTGGACTTTCCAAGTATCGTGATCCGCGACAATCTCTATGCGGTGCAGTTTCACCCTGAGAAAAGCGGCACACTGGGGCTGCGTCTGCTGCACAATTTTGTGGTGCTGTGCCATGCGGTCCAGCCGCGCCGCACTTGAACCGTGCAAGGAGGAGATGACCCGCATGGAGTTACTGGCTGCAATTGATCTGAAAGACGGCATGTGTGTCCGTCTGGTGCAAGGGGATTTTGAGCAAGTTACAGTATTCAGCGATGACCCAGCCAGCACCGCTCGCCACTGGCAGGCGCAAGGCGCACACCGCCTGCATGTGGTTGATCTGGATGGCGCACGCGACGGGCATCCGGTGAATATTGCGGCGATCAAAGCGATCCGCGCCGCTGTAGATATTCCCGTGCAGGTGGGCGGCGGGCTACGCAACGATGACACGATCCGGGCAACACTGGCACTCGGCGTTGAGCGGGTCATTTTGGGCACTGCGGCCGTGCGTGATCCCAGCCTATTGACACGCTCGGTCGAACGTTATGACGAGCGCATCATCGTCGGGCTGGATGCCCGCAACGGCTGGGTGGCCACCGCCGGCTGGACCGAGACTTCGCAAACCCACGTTCTTGAGTTATTACAACAGCTCGCCCTCAATGGCGTACAGCGGATCATCTATACCGATATTGGGCGCGATGGCACCCTCACCGAGCCGGATTATGAGACAACGGCGGCCCTGATCCAGCCCGATGGCGCACCACCGGCGGTGATTGCTAGTGGCGGTGTAGCCCGTGTGGAGCATCTTGTTCGGCTTGCCGCGCTTGGTGTGGAAGGAGCCATCATCGGGCGGGCCCTGTACACGGGTAATATTAACCTACCAGCTGCGCTGGCCGCCCTCACCAAAGGAGCATCTGCGTGAACCGTCCGTCCTCGAATATCACCTCCAAGTATGAAGAAGAACGCATCCGCGCCGCCGATCAGTCGCAGTTTGTGCATCTGCAAAGCCAGATTGACGAACTGCGGCGGCTGCTCAAAGATCAGACCAATCGCTACCAATTGATTACCGAGCAGACCCGCAAAACTGAATCAGCACTGGCGCAGATGCAAGGCTTAATTGATGATCACCGCGAAGAAGTAACCTTAACGGTGGAGCGCACGCGCCGCGACGTAGCCGAGCTGCGCCGCGAAATGGCAGCAGCCCGCATGCAGGTGGATGAAGTGACTAGCCCGATCCGTGAGCTAGTTGCCCAGATCCAACAGCTGGCTGATGCCCGCAAGCAAGATCGGGAGTATGTCAGCACGTTTCTGGTTCGGATTGATGCGCTAGAGCAGATACATCAAGGCTTGCACAATCAGATCAAAGCAACGGAGGACAGCTACCGCCAGCTTGCCCTGCAACTGGATCGCCTGCGTGATACCGATACGATTGCGCTACAAGATATTCGTCGCCTGAGTGAAGAAGCCAAAGTCGAACAGCAGCAGGTGCGCCGCCAGATTATGGACACCGCGCAGCTCTTTGAAAGCAAGGATGAGGAAGTTAAAGCCCTCGCGCATCGGCTAGATCGGCTGGATGGTCTGCAACAACGCTTTGATCTGATTGTTAATACCTTCACTGAGCAGATCACGAATCTCACTAGCGAAGTGGCTATCTATGATCGGGAGATCAAACGGGTTGAGCAGATCGCCAATGATTGGTTTATGCTCAATCAAGAGCGGCTGGAAGAGCTACGGCAGCAATCCAATGAGAAACTGGATGAGCTGCGCGACATTGACCAGAAGCACCTGCACCAGCTGACCGCATGGCTGGAACGGCTCGATAGCCTGCTGCGCGAATTGGAGCAACGGCAAGTGCGGAGCGTGCAGCGTATTGAGCAAGATTTGCAGCAGCACATTCTCCGCATCCGCGATTTAGAGCAGCGCAAGCTCACCTACGTCAAAGCCCTTGCAGAGGTGTTCAGCCGCCAAGCAGAAATCGTGATCGAAGAGACGGAACGGAGCCGCCACGATGATCACGGTAGCAGCTAGCCTCTAGCACTCACAATAGAGAGAGAAGCGTGGGTAGGGGGAACACCCCCCGCCCACACAGGTGGTATCGCCACCAAGCCCTAGTATCGGTTGCGGCTAGCCTTGCTGCGGGTGGTGCGTGATGTAGGCGATCACATCATCGAGGATTGTCTCAAGTGTGCAGCGCGGCTGCCACCCGATCAGCTGCTGAATCTTACTCAGATCGGGCACGCGCTGGCGCATATCCTCGAAGTCGGGGGTCTGATAGGCTTCGGCGTAGGGCACAAATTGGATCCGCTCCGAGATCGGCAGCGAGCTACTTACCTGCCCGTGCGTAGCGTGGTAGGCATCTACCTTTGCCAAGATGCGTTGGGCAAGGGTCAGGATCGTTGTTTCTTCGCGTGAGCCGACATTAAACACCTGCCCGATTGCCGCCGGATGGTGGGCTAGCCCGATGATGGCCTGCACCGCATCAGCCACGTGCAGGAAGCAGCGCGATTGCTGCCCATCATCAAAGACGGTGAGCGGCTCTCCGCGCAGAGCTTGGCGCACAAAGCGCGGAATAACCATGCCGTACTGCCCACGCTGGCGGGGGCCTACCGTATTGAACAGGCGGAAGAGCACTACCGGCAGCTCTTGTTCGCGGTAGTAGGCAAGGGCGAGGAACTCATCCAGCATCTTCGAGGCGGCATAGCCCCAGCGATTGCGGCTGGTCGGCCCCAACACCACATCATCATCCTCACGGAAGGGGATGCGCGTGCCTTTACCATAGACCTCTGAGGTGGACGCGATCAGCACTTTAGCACCATAGCGCAACGCAGCTTTGAGCACATGTTCTGTGCCCATTATGTTGGTCTCGATAGTATGCACTGGGCGTTCGACAATCAGCTTCACGCCGACAGCGGCGGCAAGGTGAATGACCACATCGGCTTGCGACGTGAGCCGATCTAGCACCAGTTCATTGGTGATGCTCGCACGGGCGAAGTCGAAGTTCGGGTGCTGCCGGAGGTGGGCGATATTCTCTAACAAGCCGGTGGAGAGGTCATCAATCACAACCACCCGTTGCCCGTGTTGGAGCAACACTTCCGTAAGGTGCGAACCAATAAACCCCGCGCCACCGGTTACCAGAAAAGTTTGCGGTGGGGTGGGGGCGACATGCTGAGGAGCGGTAGATGTTGTCATGATTCCGTCTTGATGGTGCGTGCCCACGGCTCATTGGCCCGATACCACGCGACCAGATTGGCTACGCCTTCCTGAAACGTCGTTTGCGGTCTCCACCCCAGCAGTTGTTCAGCTTTACTAATGTCAGCCCACGTTGCCAGCACATCGGCGGGGTGGCGCGGATGATAGACAATCTCGGCGCGGTTGTCAAGCAGGCGTTCAATCTCACGCAGCGCATCCATCAAGACAACGGGCTGATCCGAGCCAAGATTGATCACCTCGTAGCCGAGCGGGCGCAAGGCCGCCACTGTGCCCCGCGCAATATCGGTCACGTAGGTGAAGTCGCGCTCTTGTCGCCCATCGCCAAAGACGTGAACGGGGCGTTCTTCGCTGATCCACTGTACAAAGCGGAACATGCTCATATCGGGGCGGCCTGCGGGACCATACACCGTGAAGTAGCGCAGCACCGTTATATCAATACCATACAGCGTATGATAGGTAAAACACAGCACTTCAGCACCCTTCTTTGAAGCGGCATAAGGCGAGAGCGGGTGGCTAGTATTAGCATCCTCGCGGAAGGGGCGCGGGTTATTCACGCCATACAGGCTTGAGGTTGAAGCGAGGACAAACTTCTGTACAGCGAATTCGCGGGCAATCTCCAGCAGATTCAGCGTACCGGTCACATTCGTATCAATGTAGACCCACGGGTTCTCGACAGATTGGCGCACCCCCGCCCGTGCGGCTAAATTGATGATGCTAACGGGCGGCTGTTGGGTGACAATCGCCCGGAGCGTGGCATAGTTGGCAATGTCGGCATGCTGGAACTGAAAGCCCGGACGCGCTTGCAGCTGAGTGAGCCGCCATTCTTTGAGGCGCACATCATAGGCATCGTTCAGGTTATCTATGCCCAGCACCTGATGCCCCTGCTGCAACAGCAGATCGCAGACATTCGCACCGATAAAGCCAGCACATCCCGTAACAAGTATGGTCTGCGGCGCGAGCGGCACAGGCTGTCCAATCATTGTGCACTCCCTTCAACACAGAGGCTCACCATCTCTGGAGTATACTCACGCTTGCGCTCCTTGTCAAGATACAGACTTCGCGGTGGACGTGCCGGTTATTGCCCCCGCTGCCACGCCGCAATCGCCAAGCCGGATGCCACTCCGGTGAATACATCCATCTCGTGCAGCTTCTCCGCTCCGAATTTCTGGCTAAGCAGGCGCACAAAACGCGGAACCCGTGATGAGCCACCTGTGCGTAGCACTGTGTCAATTGCAGCGGGGGTCAGCCCGGCAGCGGCAAGGACCCGATCAATGCAGTGCTCAACGTCGCGCACATCTGGCCCAATCAGGCGTTCAAAATCCCAGCGGGGCAACGGCTCATCAATCGCAATGTCTTCACGGTGCAAGCTGATCACAGCCTCATGGCGATCACTCAAGGCAATCTTGGCCTGCTCCACCGCCTCATACAGCAGCAAGCCGTAATTGCGCCGCACCAGTGCCCGCAACGCCCGCAGCTGCTCAGGGCGATCACTCATGCTGATCCCCTCATCAATAATATCGAGATAGCGCGGCTGGGTCAGATCAACGATACTCTGCCATTCGCTGAGGTGTTCGAGCACATGCACCGGAAACGGCAGCTTGCGTGGGCCGAACGTTGCTCCCTCCCCAAAGTGTTTGAGCATGCGCCCCATCACGATGCGCTGATCGAGCACATCACCGCCGACGGGCACGCCATCGGTGGCGAGCACATGCGTCTGACCGTGCCGCTCAATCTGCATCACCGTCAAGTCCAACGTGCCCCCACCAAAATCAAACACCAGCACTCGCTGCGCGTGGCGGCTTTGGCGGGCATAGCTCAGGGCTGCGGCCGACGGCTCCTCAAGGAAGGTGACTTTGGGCAGCCCGGCGAGCTTGCAGGCGTAGCGCATACGCTTGAATGCCAGCGCATCGGCCGCTGGATCGCTGGCATAATGCACGGGTCGCCCAACTACCACCCCCGTAACCGGCTGCCCAAGCTGATCTTGCACCCGCAACACGATCAGGCGCAACACCAACGCAATCAGCTCTTCGAGCGTATAGGCCCGCCCAAACACATTGGTATGGGTAAAGCCCGCATCACGTAGCCCCGATTTGAGCGATTGGAACAGCCGCCCCGGTGGGTTATCATCTACATAGGCGTACAAGGCTTGGCTCACGCTCGTATCCAGATCGGCAAAGGTCAGTTCGGCATCACCAATATACTTCCACGCATAATCTATTTCGCGCCCCACATTGCCTTCCAGAAAGCGATCTATCGCCTCGCGCCCGATGTAGGCGACACCCTCGCGGGTGAGAAACAGGCTGGAACGCAGGAGCCGTGGATTGGCCGTGTTACGTGGATCGAGCGGCAGCAGGGTAATTGTGGAGCCATCGTATACCGCCACACTCGAATTGGTTGTGCCAAAGTCAAGCCCAATCTGCATACGTCTCTCCTGAGATGTCGGGTGTCTTCTGCCAAATAGCAATGGTAGTTGATTCAGCAGCAGCTGTCAATGGTATAATAGGCGTAATTGGTGCGCTACCCACACAGCGAGAGGAGCGAAGGATGGCACGCAGTATGTGGCAGCAGATTGTCAAACGGATCAATACTGAGTATGAGCGGCGGCTCCGGATCGCCAGTGATCTCGCCCCTGATGGCACGACGAAACCCTACCACGCTCCGCACGCCGACGACACACCCACGCTGATCGTTGAACAAGCGCAGGAAGATTACCCCAACGCCACTAGCACTGTGCTGATTGCCCGCTCCACCCCAGAATCACCCGCACCTGCCCATCCGCCACACAGCGACTCCCCCGCCTTGTCGGCGGGGCCGCCTGCCCAAGATCACGCCCCCGCCGCTGACGCGGATGCGGTAGAGATCACCAATATTCCACGCGGAACCCGTCCCTGAGTATTCTCGGCAGCAGGCTCTTCCCATCTTAAAAATGAGCAGCTGCTCATTTTCGGCGGTTCAATGCGCGAACCATCTTGACACATATGTGAAGCAGCGTACAATACACATGGGGCGAGGTTAGCCTGTTACAAATTTTAAACAAGTTAGGATGGCCCCATAAGGCGGAAGTGTGTCCAAAAAAATCGTGCAGAAGTTGTATGGCTCGCAGCAGACAGGATGTGTAGCAGCTGTGGCATTGTGTTGCACACATATTTCGGCCTACCTACCCAATTGCTGGACCTGCAACAGGAAGTTCATTATTTCGCCACAAGGAGGAAAAGGTGAAGTTTAGTTTACGCATGTTCATGATGTTGCTCGCTGTGTTAATGGTCGGGGCACTCCCCCCACAGTTTTCAGTTAAGGCCCAAGAAGGCACGACCCTGCTGCGGGTGGTGCATGCCTCACCGGATGCGCCCGCAGTAGACATCTACCTAAACGGTGAAGCAGCCCTGCGCGATGTACCGTTCTTTACCGCAACGGGCTACATCGAGCTACCCGCTGGAAGCTATACGGCTGCGATTGTGCCCGCCGGAGCCTCACTGGCTGATGCCGTCTTGACCGCAGACGTAACCCTGATGGCCGGCAAGACCTACACGGCCGCTGCGGCCGGTGCACTGGCTGAGCTGAAACTGCTGGCATTCGAGGACAACCTCGCCCCAACGGCTGAAGGTGAAGCTCGCGTCGCCGTGTATCACCTCTCACCTGATGCCCCCGCTGTGGATGTCAAGCTAGCTGATGGCACACCACTTCTTACCAACTTGCCCTTCTCCTTCGTCGGTACGCTGGATGTGCCCGCCGCCACGTATGACCTGATCGTGACCCCCACCGGTAGCGATGCCGTGGTCCTCAATCTGGCCGGCACGATGCTGGAAGCCGGCAACCTGTACAGCGTCTTTGCGACCGACTTCGTGAGCAACCTAACAGCGAAGATCGAGGTAACGAACCTGACCCAAGCAGCGGCCACTCCCGATGAGCCGATGCCCGCACCAATGCCAGAGCCGACAGCGGAGCCGATGCCCGAACAGCCAGCCGTACCTGCGCTCCCCGCCAGTGTGCGGGTGGTACACGCCTCACCCGATGCCCCCGCCGTGGACGTGTATGTGAATGGCAATCTGACTCTGAGCAACGTGCCCTTCTTCACCGTCAGCGATTACCTCGAAGTACCGGCTGGCACGTACCGCATTCAAGTTACGCCAGCGGGAGCCGCACCCGACGCTGCTGTGATTGATGCCAATGTCGAAGTGCTGCCCGGCCGCGCCTACACCATCGCTGCAACCGGCTTCGTTGCCAACATTGGCGCAAGCATCTTCGATGACAACCTCAGCCCCACCAACGATGCCCGCCTGACGGTCTACCACGTTGCGCCCGATGCAGGCCCAGTAGATGTCAAGCTGGCTGATGGCACCCCCTTGATTCGGAACTTGGACTTCCTTGAGTACGCCACGCTCGAAGTGCCGCCGGGCACCTACAGCGTCAACGTTACGCCGGCGGGCAGCGATGCAATCCTGACCGGCTTGACTGACGCAACGCTGGAAAGTGGAGTCTTCTACGGTGTGTTCGCCTTCTTGACACCGGGCGCACTGGCTCTCGATGTTGTGCCTGTGCGCGTGAGTGAGGGTGTTGCCGCGCAGCCCGATCCGACCCCGCCGCCGGTAGCCATCCCCATTCCGGCTCCCGAACCCACACCTGTGCCGCCAGTGCGCCTGCCAGACACGGCAACCGGTAGCACTGTCCCGATGGGTGGCTTGGTTGCTACCGCACTGTTGCTGATCGTTGCGGGTGGAGCTGCACTGGCTGTGCGTCGTCGCCGCTAAATCGTAGGCTGGACCCCTTCCGCGCCCGATCCACCGACAGCCACCCTATTTGGGGTGGCTGTCCGACTTGTGTAAACAGCATAACTCTGATATTATGCTACTGTAAACCTCAGAGATTCATCATGCATCTGGACAATCTTAATGGATGGAAAAGGAGCAACGAACGATGAGTACAATGGTGGTGCTTGGATTCAAGAACGAAGATGGAGCCTCACAGGCAATGAGCTGGCTGGCTGAAGCGCAGAAGCAAAAGCTGATTGTCCTGCTCGATGCAGCAATTGTGACGCGCAAGCAGGACGGCAAGCCGAAGATCAAGCAGCTCCACAATCTGGTGGCTGGTGGGGCACTTGGTGGGGCATTCTGGGGGATGCTGGTCGGCTTGATTTTCCTGATGCCGTTCTTTGGGGCGGCCGTCGGCGCAATGAGCGGAGCGATTGGAGGCTTGTTCAGCGACATCGGCATTAGCGACGACTTCATCAAGAAGACGGGCGAATCAATCCAGCCGGGCACGTCGGCTCTCTTCCTGCTGGTTGCCGAGGCCACCGTAGACAAGCTCGCGGAGAAAGCCAAAGCAGACAACGTCGAATTTGAGATCATCTCCTCCTCGCTCAGCAATGAGCAGGATGCCGCTCTCCGCGAAGCCTTCGGAGTGGATGCCGACTAGGCACCGAGCTACGAGCGCATAGGTGCACTCTGAATAAACATGCGGCATCAATAATCAGCTAAAGCCGACTGTGGGTACCATAGTCGGCTCGCTGTTTGAACTGATCTAACTAAGGGGAAGGACAGTACTATGCGGCTTCTTATCCGCTGGCTGATCACAGCGATTGCACTGGTGGTAGCGGCGTGGGCCGTGCCCGGCATCACTATCACGAACGATAGCGGCTGGCTCGCAGTCCTTGTCATGGCGGCGATGCTTGGCTTGGCCAATGCCTTCTTGCGTCCCCTGCTTACGCTTCTCTCGTGCCCAATGGTGCTCTTGACGCTGGGGCTGTTTCTCTTTGTCGTCAATGCACTCACATTTATGTTCGCGTCTTGGGCCGCACAAACCTTGTTTGGCGCAGAGTTTGTGGTGGATGGCTTCTTCTCCGCAATGTTCGGCTCGATTATCGTGAGTATTGTGTCATTCTTTCTGTCAGTGTTCCTAGCCGACAAGTAATCACCCCAGCGCAGCGCACGATTGCCTGTAGCTGAGCCACACGGGGAGACGAAGCACGCGAGCATTGCTTTCATCCCCCCTACCATCCCCACCCTACTTCAGCCGTTCGCGGGCTTCGGCGAAATTCTTGTAGAACTGCTGCCCCATCTGCGCGGCCGCGAACTCCTCGCCAAGCTGCATCCGGAAAAAAGCATTCGTCGAGTAGCGCGTCGAGGAGAGGAAGTACTTCTCTTGATTCTGGCGCACCATCTCAAAGAAGATCGGCTTGGCCCGCAAGCCAAGCGTGAAGTTATCGTAGTTGACGATCACATTTACCTTGCGCCCCAAGCTCGCAAACCACTGATCGAGGAATGTGGCTAGCTCATGGGCATCCGCCTCCGTCACCAATGACAACCCCTCGAAATTGGCATACGCCACATTCTCCTCTGGATTGTAGCTGACCCGCTCCGCCAGCGGCTTAACCGACGAATCACGCAGCCCCATCACCTCTGGGCGAAAGATGCGTTCATCCATCAGCTTCAGATCAGCTGCGATACGCGGGCGGAACTCCATCTGCGCCAGCACATCCCGCTCGAGATCAATGCCGGGCGCAATCTCAACAAGCTCTAGCCCTCCATCCACCAGCCGCAGCACACAACGTTCAGAAATGAAGTAGACCGGCTGCTTGCGTCGGGTGGCAAAATCGCCACTGAAGGTTACCTGCTCAACCTGCTTGATGTACTTCTTAATCTTCCCTTCACGGACAATCTGCAACTGGCCATCGGCCACCACGATCTCGCTGCCTACGGTGAACGTCCCCAGAAAAAACAGGGCTTTAGCGTTCTGGGTAATATTGATGAAGCCGCCCGCACCCGCAAACTTCGGCCCAAACTTGCTTACATTCACGTCGCCATTCTCATCCACCTGTGCTGCACCAAGAAAGGCTTGGGTCAAGCCGCCACCATCATAGAAGTCGAACTGCTCCGACTGCGTGATGATTGCTTCTGGGTTAGCTGTTGCGCCAAAGCTCTTGCCACTGGCCGGAATGCCACCCACGCCGCCCGGCTCAACCGTCAGCGTAATCAGATCAAGGATGCCCTCTTCATTGGCAACGGCCGATATTCCTTCGGGCATGCCGATACCCAGATTGACCACCGCATTGATCTGCAAGAACATTGCTGCTCGCCGCGCAATAATCTTGCGATCATTTAGAGGAAGCGGCTCAATCTGGTCGCGGGCGACCTTGATCTCACCCGTATACGCTGGGTTATACACTTCGCCAAACGTTTGCATATGCAGTTCGGGCGGAGCTACCACCACCGCATCCACCATCACGCCGGGAATCTGCACCTCACGCGGGCTGAGCACATGGCTCGTCGTAATCCGCTCAACTTGGACAATCACGATCCCGCCGGAGTTCTTGGCCGCAGTGGCCATCGCAAGGCTATCCAGCGTGAGCGGCTCATGCTCCATCGTGATGTTGCCCTCCTCATCAGCAGTCGTGCCCCGTACAATGGCCACATTGATCGGGAAGGCATGGTAAAACAGATACTCTTTACCACGCAGCGTCACCACCTCAACCAAATCTTCGGTCGTGATGCTGTTCATCTTGCCCCCTTCGAGACGCGGGTCTACAAAGGTCTGCAAGCCAACGGTTGTAATCACGCCCGGCTTATGCCCCGCAATCGCCCGATACAGGTGGGACACCACCCCCTGCGGCAGGCAGTAGGCTTCGATCTTGCCCGCTAGGGCCAGCTGGCCCAATTTGGGGGCTAGCCCCCAGTGCCCGCCAATCACACGCCGCAGCAAGCCTTCATGGGCGAAGTGGTTCAAGCCTTTGTCGCCGCCATCGCCCTGCCCCGCCGCATACAGCAGCGTCAAGTTACGCGGGCTACCCGTCTTCAGAAAGCGTTGCTCTAATGCTATCGCAACTGCTTCAGCAAAACCTGTCCCGATAAACCCCCCAGTGGCGATCACATCGTTGTCCAGAATCACCTGCACCGCTTCGTCAACCGAAATCACCTTGTTGCGTCTCATCATCTGTGTGTTCCCCTTTTGTGTGTTGCAACCTCATCCCACTTCGATGGGTCATTAGGGTGCGGATCAGCGCAAGGACAGTAAGCCCCGTTGGATTAGCACGCCCACAAAATGCAACGTATCCGCTTCGGCTTGGGCCTGCGTGACAACATATTCATGGGAGATCGTCGCGGCAATCTCGCGCACGCTGCGGCTGCCATCAGCCAACTCCCAGATGCGCCGCCCAACCGCGTTAATCGCCCGCACACTACCCTGCTGCGGCAGCAACAGTACCAACTCATCGCCAATCGGTTGGGCAAGCGCAGCTGGGCTTGGCTGGGGGTAGCTCTCAAGGGCAAGTACCGTGTTCATCGGTGGCTCCGCGCCTGCCAGCCAGCAAGACCAATCAACCCGCGCCGCACCAGTTGGGTCAGCCCACGCACGCCTACCGAAACGACACCAAGCCGCAGCGCGGCGGCATCAAGGCGGCTGAGGTTCAGCTGCCCAGAGCGCAACCAGCGCGGTTCTGCAAAGGGGGCATGGGCTGGGCGCAGAACAGCTTGCACGCGGCCGAGCAGCGCCGCAGCGGCAAGCGGCGCATCGCTCTGCACACAGGCATCGCCGCGAGTGTAGAGGTGCGTAGCCGAACGGGCGAGCAGCCGGTGGGTACGGAGCTGTGCTGGAGTTGCCGAATCGTGAATAACAAGGATGTCGCCCACCTGCACATCCAGCGGCGCAACCCGCTCAACAAGGATGCTATCGCCCGCACGGAGCAGCGGGCGCATGCTGTCGCTCACTACCTCGACCTGAAGCTGTGCCCCAAGTGGCAGCTGCGCGACTAGCTGGGCAACCACGCCCATCGGAATAGGTTGAGTTGCGGCTGGGTCTACCATCGCCCGTTCTCCCACACCTCCTTACGCCTGCATCCTCCCCCTCGCCGAGCAATGCCCTTGGGCAAGCACCCTGCCCCGCTCACCGTCCGACGGTAAACGGCGTAGTGACCCGCACACTATACCTTAGCCATACGACTCCGGGCTACTGTCGGAGGTGCGTTGTTCAGCACGCGCCACGCTCTCAAGCCGCAGTGGGTTGCGCTGCGTTACCCGCAGCATCTGGTTGCAATCCCGATGAGCGCACACAATCCGCGAACCAACCTGCACATACGCTTGCACCCCCAGCTTTTGCTTGCCACACGGGCATTTCACCACTTCCACCGCCATTCGTGTCTGCCTCCCCGTTGCTCTCTGCCTACTCACCAAACAACGCATTCACAAAACTCTGTGCGTCGAACAGAGCCAGATCACTGATCTTCTCGCCCGTGCCAATGTAGCGAATCGGGCGTTCAATATCTTGGGCTATCGCCAATGCAATCCCGCCCTTCGCGGTTCCATCCAGCTTAGTCACGGCCACATCCGTCACCCCGGCTGCATCACGGAAGGCTTTGGCTTGGAGCACACCATTCTGTCCAGTCGTGGCATCAATCACCAGCAGCACTTCGTGCGGGGCATCGGGCACACGCCGCCGGATAATATTGCGGAGCTTTTCCAGCTCCCGCATAAGGTTATACTTGGCTTGCAAGCGTCCCGCCGTATCTACAATTAGAATATCTATCTCCTGCTCCGCCGCCGCATCCAGCGCATCAAACACCACCGCGCCCGCATCGGCCCCCTGTTCGCGGCGAATGATCGGCACCCCCGCCCGCTCGGCCCAAATCTCCAGCTGATCGCTCGCAGCAGCGCGGAAGGTATCTGCCGCCGCCAACATTACCTTCTTGCCATAGCTCTGATAGCGATGCGCGAGCTTGCCAATCAGGGTCGTTTTGCCCGCTCCGTTGACCCCCACCACAAGGATGACATACGGGCGGGCGGTGAGCGTGGTCGGGCGCACCTGCTCTTGAAAGATGTAGACCATCTCGGACTTGAGCATCTCCCGCGCTTCACGGGCTTTCTTGACCGCATTGCGGTTGCAGCGGTCTTTGGTGCGGTTGACGAGATAGAGCGTCGTTTCTACGCCCACATCGCCCTGAATAAGCAACTCCTCTAGCTCATCCCACAGCGCATCAGTGATCGGCTCATCCGTTGCAAACAGTTGCGCGATGCGCCCAAACAGCCCCTGCCGGGATTTGTCAAGGCTCTGCTCAACTTTGGCTTCTTCTTGCTGGGCTTCGGCTTCAGTGCGCGGGGCATCTTGCCCGCCACGCCCAAACAGCCGCTTGAAAAGAGACATACGCGCTACTTCCTCTCTGCCGCCTCAGGCCCAGCCGAGATCATCGCCTGTGCCACCGCTGGAGTCAGTGCTGTCCTCCCCGTTCAGCTCCGCTTCGAGCAACTCCTCCACCATATCATCCCAATCTTCACCCGCATCCTCACCGAGTTCTTTGCCGAGCTTGCGGGCCCATTGCGCCACCGAGCGCGGATCGGTTTCATCCAAGCCGGTAAACGTTGCCGGATCAGCCAGTGACTCAAGCCGCGCCTCTTCCGACTTGAGCGTGGCAAACCGCGACACCAGCCGATGCAGATCAAGGCTACCGCAACGCGGGCACTGCAAGCCGGGCGGATCGCTGAAGCCCTGCACCAACTTCTGAAACCGTGCATGGCACTGCCGACAGCCATATTCATAAATTGGCATGTTGCTTGACCTCCGCAACCACGCTAGAATAGTCTAAAGCCTATCCAGCGACCGCGAGTACCCTAGACCAAACTCCACCAGCACGTGACCCATGCCCCTCGCGGCACGCCTTCTGTTCAATATTCTACCACTTCTGCAATCAAGGGCGGCGGCACAACCGGCTCTGGCGCAATCGTGTAGGCTTTGAGCAGGCGCATCGTCACCCGTTGGACATCGTTCCAGTTGCGGGCGTGAATATCGAGCAATGGTTCGCCAGCCTGAACCGCATCACCGACATGCTTGGCAACTATCAAGCCCACCGCGTGGTCAATCGGATCGCCTTTCCGCATGCGCCCGCCGCCGAGTTCGCCAACAGCTACGCCCAACTCCTGTGTATTGATCTCCGTCACATAGCCATCGGCAATGGCCCGCAATGGCTCAATCACGGCGGCCTGTGGCAAACGATCAGGATGATTGATGACCGTGACGTTGCCACCTTGATAGAGGATCATCTCGCGCAACTTTGCAAGCGCGGCTCCGCTCTGCAACACCTGATCGAGCTTGGCGCGAGCCGTATCCAGATCACTGAACAGCCCCGCCAAACGCAACAGATAGGCTCCTAGATCACGGGACAGCGCGATCAAATCAGGCGCACCTTCGCCGCGCAAGGCTGCAATCGCCTCTTTGACTTCAAGGGCATTGCCCACCGCCGTGCCAAGCGGCTGCTCCATCGAACTAATCACGCCTGTGACTTTGCGTCCACAGCTCTGCCCAATCCCGACCATCGTCTGGGCCAGCAGGCGAGCATCATCGAGGGTGTGCATAAACGCCCCACTGCCATACTTCACATCCAGCACAATGCAGGTTGCGCCCGCCGCAATCTTTTTGCTCATCACACTTGCGGCAATCAATGGCACAGACTCGACCGTGCCCGTTACATCCCGCAGCGCATAGAGCTGCTTGTCAGCGGGAGCGAGGTCTTCGGTCTGGGCGGCTACCACCAACCCAATCTCGCGGAGGATGCGCCGGAACGAATCAACAGAGAGTTCGGTGCGAAAGCCGGGAATGCTCTCTAGCTTATCAATCGTGCCGCCACTAAAGCCCAAGCCGCGCCCGCTCATTTTGGCCATCGGCAAGCCTGCCGCCGCAACCATCGGCGCAAGCACCAGCGTGGTTTTGTCGCCCACGCCGCCAGTCGAGTGTTTATCGCCCACAACCGGCGCAATATCGGACAGATCGAGCATCGTGCCGCTCCGCGACATCGCCAGCGTGAAATCTACCGTTTCGCGCAGGTTCATGCCACGCAACAGCACCGCCATGGCCCACGCTGACATCTGGTAATCGGGGATGTCGCCACGCGCATAGCTTGTTACCAGCCAGTTGATCTGTGCTGTGTCGAGTTCGTGCCCATCGCGTTTACGGGCGATCAGGTCTACCATTCGCATCTGCATTACCCCGCTTTCAGGGCCCGGATAACCAGTGGCAGGCGCGGCAACAAATCACTGGCCAGTGTGCCCATTTCACCCAGTTCATCACGGAGCAGTGCGCCCGCCGCGCTATGCAGGTATACGCCCAGTGTGGCGGCATCGGCGGTGGCAAGGCCTTGGGCTAGCAGTGCCGCAATGATCCCAGCCAGCACATCGCCCGTACCGGCCGTAGCCAAGGCCGGATTACCCGCCGCAAGGATGCGCGTTGCGCCATCGGGAGTGGCCACAATTGTCGTAGCCCCTTTCAGCACCACTACTTGCTGCCACGCTTGGGCGGCATCAGCCGCAACCTGCACCAGATCGGCGGCGAGTTCAGCTTGCTTGAGCAGGCGGCACATCTCGCCGGGATGCGGGGTGAGGATCAGCCGCTCGGCAGGCAGGCGCGTAGGCCACGCCTCAATCTGGGCGAGGAGATTCAACCCATCCGCATCAACCACCGTCGGTGGCAACCGTTCAGGATCATATAGTGGATCACCAGAACTATCCGTGCCGATACTGTCGGGCGGCCGAAAGCCGACACGGGGCGCGGACCGGGGCTGCTCATAGCCCAACACGCGCTTAAAGAACTGCGCGGTGGCTTCCTCAGTATCCAGCCCACAGCCAATCAAGAGGGCGGTATAGGCTCGCTCGTCAAGGTGTTTGCGGACAGTCTCGGCAGCAGATGGAGCAATTGCACCGTTGCTCTCCGCGAGCGGCAACAGAGTCACTTCAGGGGTACGCAGGGCTAGCCCAGCGACACTGCGCGGCGTGGCCAGTGTCACTAAGCCTGCGCCCGCACGGGCCGCAGCAGTACTTGCCAACACGGCCGCCCCCGGATAGACAAGCGAGCCAGCCACAACCAAAACCTTACCAAACGTGCCTTTGTGGGCATCATCGGGGCGTGCGGGCAACAGGCTCCGCACACGCTCTTTATTGATCTGTATACTCATAATCTGCTCCAGTTCTTGGGGCGGAATGCCTATCGGCACAACAACATGGGTCCCCACCGCACGGCGGCCCGGATACAGCAGCATGCCGCGCTTGGGTAAGCCAGTCGCAACCGTGAGATCAGCGTGCAGAGCGATCCCATTGATCTGCCCCGTATCGGCGTGTACGCCGGTTGGTATATCTATGGCAACTACCCGCACCCGTTGCGCGGTGGCTTGCGTTTGCCCAACAACTGCGTTGATTGTTGCGATGATCTGCGCCAACAGCCCCGTGATCGGGCGCGTACCCCCACTGCCGAGTAGCCCATCCACAACGATATGCGTCTGGACCAGTTGTTCACGCAGGTGATGTTGCTCTGGGTCGGCGTGGGCATTTAGCTCAGGTAGCCCGCGTTGGCGGCACTGCTGCCAATTCGCGTCGCTGGCAACCTCAGTCCGCTGCCAAATGTATAGCGTGGGCAGTGCGCCTACATCATGCAGTTGCCGCGCAACCACCAGCGCATCGCCGCCGTTGTTGCCAGAGCCAACAAGGATGAGCACGCGCTTGCCGGTTGGGTTGCCGAGCATCCGTTGCACCACGTGGGCAACTCCGCTTCCGGCGCGTTCCATCAGTTCCGCCCATGTGCCCGCTCCGGCAGCAACACTGGCGGCCTCGATTGCTCGCATCTGCGCGGCAGTGACAACATGCATACTGGCTCCGTTTCTGTCTCTCTGTTCTATTGTACACGAGATCAAGCGCGGGCGGGGCAGGAGCCTGCCCATCGCTCAATTCAAGGCTTCACACATCGCCTCAGATGTGCTATAATGGCCAGTAAACAGAGGCGGTAAATTATACGTTGCAAGCAGTAAGGAGACCCGCACATGGCCCACAATCCCAACATCGCCATCCATGCGCCGAGCAGGAACGATGCGCTTTATACAACTGATCCTCCCGGCGAATACCAGCCGAGCCATGCACTCGAGCGGATTCTCCGTATGCTGCCCCTGCTGACCCCAGCCGAGCGGTTGCGCTTGATCGCGCACCTTGCTACTGCAATCGAGCAGGAACTCGCTCACCCGCGCCGCACGGCAGCCGAAATGCTGGCCAGCCCGCCTAGTGGGCGGGCCTTCCGAGATGCCGCTGAAGTGCACGCCTACCTCGCGGAAGAACGCGCAGCATGGGACGACTGAACCTGCCCGCGTATGGCAGTTATGTCTATCTGGATGCCTGCATTCTGATCTATACGCTTGATCGCGTGCCTCCCTACGCCGACCTGCTCGCTCCGTTCTGGTCGCAGGTTACGCTGGGGAGGCTGACCTGTTTTACCAGTGAACTGTCGCTGCTAGAAACACTGGTCAAGCCCCTTCAGCTTGCTGATCGAGAACTGCAACGCTACTACCTCGATTTTCTTACCAACAATGACAGTTTACAGGTGTGCCCAATCACCAAAGAAATCCTGATTGAAGCGGCCCAGTTGCGGGCGAACACCGGTCTCAAAACCCCCGATGCGATCCACATGGCAACGGCGATGGGCTATGCCGCTGATCTCATTCTTTCCAATGATACCGGCTGGCAACGAGTGGCCGGTGCGCCGCTGCTGCTCCTTGATCAAGCGTTAGCGACCCCCTGAACCTACTTCGCGCATATCCTCACAAGAGCTGCAACGGATCAATATCTACCTGCCAGCCATGCAGCGGGCCAAGCTGGGCCAATACTGCATGCGGATCGAGCGGCGGCAGCAGGCGCAGCAGCATATGCCACCGCCACCGTCCGCGCTGCCGCTCTATGAAGGCTGGCGCAGGCCCAATGATGCTCAGGCTGGCGGGCGGAAAATGGCCCATGCTGGCTTGCACCCGTCCGGCTAGCTGGGCCACCTCGCGTTCGCAGGCGGTGCGGCTGCTATGGGCATACACCAAACGGATCAGGCGACTATAGGGCGGGTAACGCAGCTGCCGCCGGAAGGCGATTTCTTGGATATAAAAGCCGTGATAGTCGTGTTCCTGTGCCGCTCGCAGCGCATAGTGGGTCGGGTCGTAGGTCTGGATGATGACCTGTGCGCCCGCACTGCGCCGCCCAGCCCGCCCTGCCACTTGGGTAAGCAGCTGAAAGGTGCGCTCAGCACTGCGGAAGTCCGGCAGGTGCAAGCCCATATCGCCGGCGATCACGCCCACCAATGCTACACGCGGCAGATCAAGACCTTTGGCGATCATCTGGGTGCCGATCAGCACATCGGCTTCGTGGCCCAAGAACTGCTCCAGCATGGTGTGATGCGCGTGCTTGCCCCGCACCGTATCACTATCCCAGCGCACCACGCGGGCCGTAGGGAAGGTTTGCTGGATATGTTGCTCGACACGCTGCGTACCTACCCCAAAGCCCTTGATGCGCGGGCTGAGGCACTGCGGACAGATCGCGGGCTGGGGGCTACGCTGGTTGCAGGCGTGGCAGATTAGGGTGGCGTGGGTCTGGTTGTCCTCGTCGCTGGTGTAATGCACCGTGAGGCTGGTGTTACAGCGCGGACAGCGCAACACATGCCCGCAGTCGCGGCATAATATGAAGCTCGCCGCACCGCGCCGATTGAGGAACAGGATCGCCTGTTCGCCGCGTTCGAGGGTGGTGTGCAAGGCCGCATGCAGGGCGCGGCTGAGGATACTACTATTGCCCTGCTGAAGCTCTTGGCGCATATCTACGAGGCGCACCGGCGGCAACGGCAACGAGCGGGCGAGGGGCAAGCCGTTTGCGCCGATCTCGCCGCCAACCCGTTCGTGCAATTCAAGCAGGGTGTAGTGCCCTTGCTTGGCGGCAGTGTAGCTTTCGATGGCGGGCGTGGCACTGCCCAACAGCACCACGCTCCCCGTTTGGCGGGCAAGCTGCAAAGCGACCTCGCGGGCGTGGTAGCGCGGCTGATTGTCCTGCTTGAAACTCGGTTCGTGTTCTTCGTCGAGGATAATCAGGCTTAGGTCGGGCAGGGGCGCAAACACAGCCGAACGGCTGCCGATCAGCAGGCGGGCTTCACCGCAGCGCAGCTTCCGCCACGTATCGTAGCGTTCGCCGATGCTAAGGTGGCTGTGGAGCACTGCCACCTTGCCCGGCAAGCGAGCAACGAAGCGACGCACCAGTTGGGTCGTGAGGGCAATTTCGGGAACCAGCACAAGGGCTTGGCGGCCGAGCCGCAGTGCACGGGCGATTGCCCGCAGGTAGATTTCAGTTTTGCCGCTGCCAGTTACGCCATGCAGCAGAAACGGGCGCGGCGGGTCTGGCGGCGCGAGCGACTGGGCCTGCTGTTGCCCGGCGATAGCCTGCTCTAGGGCGGCTTGGATCGGTTGCCACACTCGCGCTTGGTGCGGCGTAAGCGGCGGCGGCTGATCCGGCGCAACCTCCAACTGCGCGAGCGGATCGCGTTGCTGTTCACGTTCGTGCAGGCTGATCATGGCCCGTTGGCGCAGGGCGTGCAGGCTCGGCTGGCTTGCCCCAATTGCGGCGTGCAGGGTTTTCAATGGGGCGGTCTGGTCTGGTTGGGCGGCCAGCCAGCGCACAATGGCTTGCTGCTTAGGGGCGCGGCTCAAACTGGCAAGGGCAGTGTCTAGCTGCGCGGGCAGAATAGTCAGCTGGACAAGGCGTTCAATGCGAGGGCGGGCGCGGGGTTGACTTATGTCGCTACCGGTTTCGAGCAAGCCCCGTTCCAGTAGGGCTTCGCCTGCCTTGCGGATTGCGGTGGGGGTACTGCGGAGCAGCGTGTGCACCTCACGCACGGCGGTTGGGCCCTGTGTCCGCAGGGTGTAGAGCAAGGCCCGTTCGAGCATGGGCAGATCGGCCAGATCGGCATGCATGCCCGCCGCCGAGGCCCGCCACGTGGTCACCGCCGCTTGGCGCACGCCCGGCGGCAGGAACAGGCTCAACGCATCATACAGGCTGGTCTGCGCGGTCTGGCTGAGCCACTGGGCGAGGGCGATGCCGCTTGGCAAGATGGCTACGTCTGGATCGGCCAGCCCAAGTACATCGCGTACCGGCCCGTGATACTGGGCCGGCACAGTGGGATCGAGGGCAATCACAATGCCCTGCATCTGCTTGCGCTGCACGGGAACCCAGACGAGCTGCCCGATACTCAGTTCAAGCTGCGCTGGCACGCGGTAGGTGTAGATCGCGTTGGGCTGCGGAGCCGGGCTTAGCGGGAGGGCAACATGGGCATACTGCGGCGCGGGTAGTGTGTGTGTCATACCAGACATGGTAGCACAGATCAACGTGGGTGGACAGGGCAAGTGCTACACCAGTGGCTTGGGTCGCACCCGCCTGCCCTGAGTCGGGTACGACTTGCAGCGTTTAGCTCAGCCGAACCAACAGATCGGAGATCACGGGTGCATCGGATGAATCTTCCAGCCCGTCGGTGGCATTGAGAGGGGGCGCGGGGCACGGCGGATGGGCAACGGGCGGGTATCGGTTCGGTCGCTCCGCGCCCCCACCCGTGCCACCTCGCCCCACCACTGGTCTGCCTATGCCATCACCAGCGAGGGGTAGCTACTGCGACGCACCAGCAGCAGGCCGCCCAGTGCCAGCAAGAAGCTTGCCAGCGCAATCACCCAGCCGGCCAGCGGGATCGCGCTGAGGGTTGCCAGCAGCAGAATGCCGCCAATCAAGCCCACCAGATCGCCCTGTTCGCGTCCGGTTGCGCTATTCAGGCGTTGCCCTAGCCACAGCCCAGTCACTAGTGGGCTAAGGATCCAGATCAGGGTGAGGAGGGCAAAGACAAGGATAACCGCCATCACGCCTGCCAAGCCGCCCATAAATAGACCGAGCAATCCGGCAATCACGAGCGTGGCAATGGGGATGAGGACAAAGCTCACCGCCACCAACAGCCCATACCCCAGCGCATTGAACGGATGCGCCGCGAGGGCCGCAGCAGGCTTGCCGATGCTGTCCGGAACGAAACGCAGCAGCACCAGAGCCAGCAACGTAAAGCCGATTAAGCGTAGCCCTAATGCAACTAATCCGCCCAAGAAGCCAGCACCTTGCTGATCGGGCTGGTCGGCATCCGCCTCAGCCAGTGTGAAGCTCACACCGCCCTCGAAACTGCCGGGCGGGATCGGCATCTCGCGCTCGGCGGTGTAGGCCAGTGCGCCCGCAATCCGCGCTGTATCGGCGATAATCAGTTCATCAATCTGCGCTTGTACATCACCCGTCACCTTGCCCGCGAGCGTCAACACCCCAACAGCAGCCTGCACGTTGCCTTGCACTTGGCCCAGCAGATCAGCAGCCCCCCCGAACAGGAGTAGACTCCCGCCGACTTGCCCCTCCGTTGCCAGTGCCAAGCCAGACATGGCTGGGCCCGTGTCGAAGGGCAACTGAGCCATTCCTTCACCACCCCCGAATGCAGCGATAAGGTCATCCCCAATGGTTCCCTCGATGCGAATGCCGTTTGTCCCAACCCGCACATCATCCCCGACGGTTCCGTTGATGATGATGCTGCCCGCCGCAGCGATCAAGTCACCCTCAACCGTGCCGTTAATCTCGATCACCCGTGCCATCGCTACCAGATCGCCCCGCACTGTACCATCAATCGTGATCGTCTCTGCCGCGATGTACAGGTCATCGTCTACCACCTCACCAACGGCCAAACGGTAGCTATCCTTGTTGACGAGTTCGTAGGCATGCACTGTTTGCGCTAAGCCTAGCCCCATGATTGTCAACAATCCGACTATCATGCCAATCCATATTCGCATAACCACTTACTCCTTGTCCCTACCACTAGGTCACATCTATCCTGTATCCTGCTGAGATGCAGGTAACTCCCTCGTATCCTCATCACTATGACGCAGGATACGCCGCAGATGTTGCTAGAGGTTAGCGATCAAGTGGTCGGTCAGGAGCCGGGCCGCACAGCCAATGACGAACACCCCGCCGGGCTTGCAGCAAGCCCATGCGGTGATAGGGGCGTGGTATTACTCCCTAAAATCCCTCAACCCACGCTACTCAGCAGCACCTCGCGCCGGCCGAAGGTGTAGAGGGCCAGTGACAACAATGCCACTAACAGCGCAAGTTGGGCAATCGGGATGACCACTGCTGCGCCGCTGTATTCGCGGGAGATCGCCAGTGCGAAGCCACTGAAGGCGGGCACGAGGGGCCAGCTCAGGATCGTCTGGACACTCCGCAGGATGTTCTGCACCAGTGGATCGAATGAGTCAATCCGTGCACTGCCAAAAAAGCTACTCGAAAACGCGAGCGCAATCAGGCTCAACACAAACAGCCGCCAGAACGTGGTCAGCACCAATGGCGAGAGCAGCACCAATAGCGCACAGAGCAGAGCCACATTGAGCAGCAGCGGGAGCGAGCCAAGCAGCCACCCGCGCACATCCGTGCCACCCAAGCCGCCTGTCAGCGCAGTGAGCAGGCTCAAGGTTGTATACACGGTGGTCAAGATCAGTATGGCACTGAGGAACAGCCCCAGCAGATAGCTCACCCGCTCCGGCTGGTGGGCAAGGACAACGTAGCCCTGTGGACGATCTCCAAGCGCGAGCATACTCGACATGGTGTAGACCGCCAAGCCAAGCATAAACAGCCCCATAATCAGGAAGAACTGATCGGCTTGAATGCTGCCCCCACCCAAAGGCCTGAGGAACACCACAAAACATGCGGCCGATGCGCCGACCTCAATCCAGATGCGCCCCGAACGCAGATACTCGGTGAGCGTAAACTGCACGAAGATAAGCAGGCGCACCAGCGCATTCCCGCCCCCCGCTTCTGGAGGCGGCTCAGGCATCGTGGCGGTGGGTGGCGGAAGGGTCGGATTCGGGAGTTGTTGGGGGGTGTTGGTAGGTTGATTCATGATTTGGCTCGCTTTTCTCAGGATAGATAGAGGCACGCGGATCATGTTCGCCACCGATTGGCGGGGCGGGTGATGCCGGTTGCGGTGCAGGCTGCAACTCCTCACGCTGGGCCAAAAGCTGGCTAAGTAGCCCATCGGGGCTTGCGGCTTGCACGGCAGGCGGCACAGGCGGTGCGGGCGGCGCGTAGCTCGGTGGCGCGGCGGCAGGCGCAGGTGGCGGCGCGTAGCTCGGTGGCGCGGGCGGCGCGTAGTTCGGTGGCGCGGCGGCAGGCGCAGGCGGCGATTGGATTGCGCCCGAACGAACCATCGCCGTGTTCCGCATAGCATCTACATAGAACCGTTCGAGCGGGTTTTCGAGCGGGCGCAAGCTCAAGACGGTAACCCCGTTATCCAACAAGATGCGGAGTACCTGTGCCTGTAGGCGGTGGTTGTTGGGGCGCAAGGTGACGCTGTTGTCGCTCGTCGTGACGGCAGGCGAGAGCATCCGCAGCTGCTGGCGCAGGGCGGGTGTAAGCTGATCGAGAAACAAGCGCACATTGTTGGCATACGCCCGCAGATCGTGGGCAGTTGCCTCAGCCACAATATGCCCATCCGCCAGCACCCCAATCCGATCACAGAGATACACCAAGCCCTGTGCATATTGCGTACAGACCAGCATGGTCTGCCCCTGTTGGCGCAGGCTGACGAGCAGATCAATCAGCTCGTGCTGCTCCTGTTCGAGCAGCATCGTCAAGGGATCATCCAAGATGAGAAGCGGCGGACGATTGAGCAGGGCTTGGGCAATCCCTAGCCGTTGCAGCATCCCCCGCGAGAAGCTGCCCAAGCTGCGCTCGGCGGCGGTGGCTAGCCCCACCTGCTGCAACACCTCATCCACGCGGCGGCGCAACGTGCGCCCACTGAGCCGTCCCATTCCGCCGAGATACAGCAGGTACTCGCGGGCGTGAAAGCGCAGATGATACGCGGCCCGCTCTGGCACAAAGCCGATCAACGCCCGTGCTGTGTCGGGGGTGGTATGCCCAAACACCCGCACCGTCCCCGTATCGGCGTGCAGAAAGCCGAGCAGCACATGCACCAGCGTGGATTTGCCGACCCCCGCTGGGCCAATCAAGCCGTAGGCTTCGCCCGCCGCAACCCGCAGGTGCAGATCACGGAGCAGAGACATGCCATTGATGATTTTAGTCAGATGGTCTACTTCGATAGCATTCATGACAATCAGTTCACAATCTACCGCTTGGGGTGTGTCAGCGCAACACACTGAGATAGATCACGGCCATCAGCGCAAGCGGAAACGCCCGCCACCAGCAGCGTTGCAGGGCCAGTGTCAGGGGCAACTGGATCGCCTGTGCCTGTTGCCACGCCAGCCAGCCGCAGCCGAGTGCAAAGCTCACCAGCAGCATGCCTATACCTACGGGCACAGCGACTTGCGACATTGGCAAGAGACAGACCAGACTAGCCAAAAGCAAGGCACTCACCCGCACCAGATGAGCTGCCGCCGCCGCCTGTGCAAGGGGCATTGGTAGCCCATGCCGACTGGCATTGGCGGTCAGGGTCGTGGGTGGCGCAAAGCTCCCCCAACCCACTGCCGCCGGAAAGGTCAGGCTGGCGGCCAGTATCGCCAGCGCGTGCCCCAGTAATGGCGAGTGCCCCTGTGCATCCTGCACGCTCCACACATCGTAGAGGATCAGGCTTACGCCCAATGCGAGCCACAGGATCGCCCGCCCGCTTACGCCCACCTGCACTTCACGCAGGGCGGCCCGCGCCAGTGGCGGGTGCGTCGTTAGCAAAGCCGGCAAGAGCGGGAGCAGAAACGCAACCTCGAAGGCGAGCCACGCCCACCACCATGCTACCACAGTTGGGCGGATCGGGTTGAGGGGCATGGGCAGCAGAGCCATGCCCACCGCCGCCGCCAGCATACTCAGCCCCAGCCACAGTCGCTCATCCTGCCACCACGCCCCACGCAGCAGTGCGCCCATGCCCTGCACGACAGCGCGGGGTTGACGCAGCGTAGCTGCCAGTAGGCTCGTGAGCAGCAGCAACGTGAGCAGGCCCGGATAGCCGAGCAACGCCCACCCACTACGCCCGATCAGCTCTAGGATGTTCATGGGCGCGGCTCCTGCACGAGGGTCGCCAGCGTGGTGCGAATAGCGGCGGCAATCTCCTCTGGCGTGGGCGGGCAGCCATCCAGTTCGAGTTGCACCGTGAGCTTGGCTTGGGCCCGCACGCCGCCTCGCCCGAAGGGATGCCCATCGAGCGCACACCGCCCAATGGCCAGCACCGGCAGGGTCGCCATGATCGTGGTGAGGTTCTGGAGCGGGTGACGCATGGCGGGCAGAAGCGGACCCGTCAGCAGCAGTGCATGCGCGGTGAGCGGGGTATCGGCCCATGCCAGATCGGGCGCGGTGGCAACTGCTTCAAGGATTTCGCTATCGCAGCCGCCGCACGAGCCAGTATTGATTTTGTAGAGCTGATAGATTGTTGTCATTATGCGTACCGATTAGAGAATACGGACAAACGTCAAGCCCTCGATCACGCCCTCGATAAATTGTTGGATCGTCTGAGCATAAATGCCGCCAAGCAGACACATGAGAAACAACACCACCACCACGATGCTGGTTGTACGTGGCTCTGGTTGCAGGCGTTGCAATGCCGGACGTTCGGCATCCGTCTCGCCCAGCATCAGCGGCGTGCGCTCGGATGACAGCTCTGGCGCACCAAGCAGCCAATCGCCAATCAAGCGCATCGCCCCAAGCAGCATCAACACGGTGGTTGCCAGAAGCACGCCTAGCTCGACGCTGCTTTGCCCAAGAGCCGTGCGATACAGCAACAGCTTGCTGGCATAGCCGCTCAAGGGCGGCACTCCGAGTAACACCATCAAGCCGGTGATGATGGCCATGCCGCCGATGGGCCAGCGGGCCAGCAGATCGCGGCGGGGCTGGTTGTCGGGCAGCAAGGGGCGGCCATCGGGGCGTTCGATCAAGCCGATGCCCAGCAGCACCAGCAGCCCCCCCAGCACTTGGTTGATGGCTTCAAAGATGGCCCCCGTCAAGCCGAGAGGCGAGGCCGCAACCAGCCCGTAGAAAATCATGCTGCTGGTATAGATTACCACATATGCCACAGTGCGGCGCAGGCTATTCTGCCCCAACACCAGCAGCCCACTCAGGAGCATGGCGACAAGGCTGGCCATGCGGATCACGAGGAGACCGACTTCATTTTCCACAAGCAGCACCGGAAAGCGTTGGAAGGTCAGGATCAGGACGAGTAGGCTGGTGCTGTTCAAGAGCAATACGACCACACTGGTCACAAGGGGCGCGGTATGCTCAACAAGATCGGGTAACCAGCCGTGCAGTGGGATGATAGCAAGGCGGAGGGCAAACCCGACAATCAGCAGAGCAAGCATAAAACGGGCCAGCGGAATGCGGCCGGGGGCTTCGCCGGGCCGATAGACTTCGATCAGGATGAAGCTGAGGTAGGTGAGAGTTCCGGCGAGGACCATCATGACCAGATACTTCAGGGCTGCCGCAAGTACGCCGCGTTCGATCAGCCGCCCACTGCCCGCCGGCAGATCCACGATGGCCAGCACAGCCGCGAGAGCCGCCCCCACAAGCAACAGCGACACGATGAACGGGTCTTGCAGCAGGAGGATGGTGGTGGATAAGGAGAGCAAGAGCAAGCTGATCGGGATGAAGTTTGTGCCTTGCGGCAGATCGAACGATGTCACAAACACAACAATAAAGAGCCACAGGAACAGCACGAGAAACAGCCGCGTGAGGGCACTCAAGTCCAGCGTCACTCCGAGCAGGCGGGTCGGGGTATCCAGCGGGATCTGCGTAAGCAGGGCGAATTGGGTGAGCACGGCACTCGCGGCAATCAGAATGATCGGCAGCGTGGAGTGCCGCAGGATGTAGCACATACCTGCCATCGAGAGCGGAAAGAGGATGACGAGGAGATAGACCACACGTTACTCCAGAGCCGCTAAATCGAGCGTCTTCATGCGCCCGTAGAGGAGACCACTCAGATAGGCGATTGCAAGCGCAAGCAGGATGGTCACGAGGCTGAGTAGCAGGAGCGGCACCAGCCCTACGCCGCGGGTCTGCGGTGTACTCAGCACGGCGGTGTACAGGAAATCCATGCTGGCAAGGCTGAGCAGTAAGCCCAAGCCGATCTTGAGTAGCGTGTTGGCCGTGACCAGTGTGAACAGCCCGGTCAGCCCTAGCCAATACCAGACGAAATCTACTTCGAGGAGCGGCGCAATGGGGTAGATGCGCGGCAGGGCGAGGCTCGTCAGCAGCACCAGCACCAGCAAGAGCAGCGGTACGGCGTATTCGCTCAGGCGACGGGGCGTGCTGGCTCGCTGGCGTTGGGCGGCCCGCGCTGCACGGCGTAGCTCAGATAAGCCAAACTCGTCGAGGTCTTCTAGCCCATATTCTTGCGAGAAGGTCAAGCCGGTGATGAGCAAAATCAGCGTCACCCCGATTCCGGTAATCAGCTTGACGAACACAATGCGCGTGAGGCTTTGCTCGATCAGCAGATCGGGCACGAGCAGCGGCGACTGCCACAGGAACAGGGCGATGCCGCCATAGGTAAACAGCAGAGCCGGTACGGTGATGCGCCAATCGCGGAGCAGCAGGATCACGCCTGAACCAAATGCAAGCACGACGAGCGCAATGACCGCCGTGCTCATGGCCCACCGCCTTGCGCCATGAGCAAGAGGATACTGAGCAGGGCAAAGGTGATCCCCACCAGATAGTACCGCCCTTCAAAGAGCAGCATCATCTGGCGGGCGGCTTGCCCAAGCCGTTGCACAAGGAGCCACAGGAGATTGGCAAGTGCTTGCGGGCTAGCGAGTCCGGCCAGCGGGCCAAGCTGGCGCGGCAGCAGATCGGGCGTGAGAATAGCGGGGGGCATATCACTATCGGGCACGATCTGGCGGGTTACCAAGGGTTGCCAGAGATGCAGCAGGATCAGCCCTAAGGCGAGCATGCCCGCGCCGCTCGCAAGCTGGGCAAGGGGGCTAATCGGCAGCTGGACGGGCATGGCAGGTAAGCCAGCCAGCCAGATCTGCCAGAGCAGATCGGGAAACAAGCCCAACACAGGCAAGGATAACAGGGCCAGCAGCACGGGCGCAAGCGGAATCGTCCAGTTTTGTCCAGTCGGGGCAGGCGCGGCGGGACTGACAGCAAACATGCGGATCAGGGGCACAAAGCCTGCTAGTGCCACCAGCACACCACTGCATAGCACCAACGGCACAGCCCACGCCACCTGTGCGGTCATTATGGTGAAGAGCCACGCCCGCCCCCAAAAGCCCCACAGGCCGGGCACGCCGATCATGGAAGCGACGGCTACAAGCCACAGCACGCCAGCAAGGCGGAGATCACCGCGCAGATAGGGTGGGTCGGGTTGCACGCGGGTTATATCTTCGCTGCCAGTCTGCTGCTCGACAAGCGCGGCGGCAAGCGCGGCAACCAGCGTGGTGAGGACAAGATTGATGAGCAGGGCCAGCACGGTGAGCGATTCGAGCGGATGTTCCAAACCAAGTGCAAGCAGCACTGGGCCAGTCTGGGCAACCATCAGCCACAAGACCGCCCGCTTGAGCAGGCATTCGCTGGCGGCTCCAGCGGCTCCACCGAGCAGGGCAAGGATGCCGGCTACGCTGAGGACCGTGCGCCACGCGAGGGGCAATTCCGGTGCAAGCCCAATCAGGCGGAGATTCTCGATCAGGTGATTGAGTGTGCCCAGTGCAAGGAGCGGCGCAACCACTCCGCCGAGCATGCCCACTAGTGCCGCCGGAGCTGCGACGAGTGCGCTGCGGGTGTAGAGGAAGGGCGCACTGCCCATAAACAGCACGGTCGCCGCGACGAGGAGCAGGAGCAGCAGCACACTCGGTACAGAGGCTTGCGGGGCGGTAGCAGGCAGCAGCAACAGGTAGCCTAGCAGCAGCACACTGGCAATGATGCCTGCGGTTGTGCCTACGGGCATGCGTTCGGCAGAGCCAGTGGTGCTCGTAGCGCGAAGCGTGCAGCCCGCAAGGATTGCGGTTAAGCCCCATGCAAAGGGCAGGCGCAAGCCTTCTCCGGCTAGCCCTAGTAAGGCGGCGGCGAGGGTGAGCAAGGCCCAGCCAAACAGCAAGCCGAAGCCGCGCAACGAAGGCGACAAGGCGAGCGCAAGCACACTTAGGGCGGCACTGCTGCCCAGCAGCATCAAGATGGCCAAGCCACGCCGCTCTGGATCGAGGCGTACCGCTAGTAGCTCAGCCATCATGTCTAGGGCAGTGGTGGTATCGGCGGCGGGTTGCACCAGCAGCAGCATCGCCACCCCAAGCAGCAGCACCGCCGCCGCCACGCCAAGCCAGCGGGTCGGCACGGAGTGCGTCAGCCCCATGCAGGCGGCGGCTCCCAGCAAGAGCAGCATCAAGCCGATTAAGATCACGGTTGGGGATCCTTCCGTATGTTCCGTATGTTCCGTATGGTTCGGATAGTCTGTATGGTTTGCATGGACACAACCTAGCCCTCCGCATCGGCGGCATCGGCTTGCACCGAGATCAGCACCGGAATCACATTATCGAGATGCAGCCCGGTCAGGAGGGTGCGGGCCAGCAGGCGATCCAGCGTGCGCGGTGCCGCAATCGTCACACTACTCAGGCGTTGCCCATCGCCCTGCACGGTGTAGCGCAGCTCGCCCCGCGGCGACTCAACCGTCGCGCTCATTTGGGTGGCGGGGATGTCGCGGGGCGGCAGCGTGCGGATGTCGCCATCGGGCATGGTTTGCAGGGCAAGGCTGGTCAGGCGAATACTCTCCAATGCTTCTAGCAGCAGCACCACGAGCCGCGCATGGGTATCGCCACCCTCCTGCGTCACGCTGCGAACTTCGAGCTGGGAGTAGGCGGCATAGGGCGTATCGCGGCGCAGATCTGTGCCGATGCCTGCGGCCCGGGCCACCGGCCCGCGTAGCTGAAAGCGTTCGGCAACTTCGCGGCTGAGGATACCGAGATTCACCGTGCGGGCGAGCAAAGTCGGCTGATCAACCAATTGATCAACGAGGGGAAAGAATTGGCGTTGCAAGCCTTCAAGGAGCACGAGGGCTTGCTTGCGCTGTTCGTCGGGCACATCGCGGCGCACCCCGCCGGGCACACACATGTCGGGCAGGATCGCCCGTCCACTCAGGGCGTGGGTTGCCCGCCGCGCCGTGCGGTAGCATTCGCTGATCTGGATGCTGCGGGGCTGTGCGCCGAGTGCGGCGGTTAGCTCTGCCAGCGTGCTCAGGTGCAGCGTGAGCCGCTCTAGCTCGGCAAGGGCACAGCGCAAGCAGTGCGCCCGCGCTGGCACCGCCACGCCCCACATCGCTTCGAGTGCGCTACAGAAGGCAAGGGTATGCGCGTGCGAGGCAACACTACTGATGCGTGCCACCAGCTGTACCGCACTATCGAGGGGCATCCGCGCAAGGCGTTCGGCGCAACCGCGTGCGTTGTAGCCATCGGTATAGCCCACGTCGCGCACTACGTCCTGATCGACCGTTAAGATCAGGCGTTGGGGCCCCTTCCAGTGGGGTGCATAAACTCCGAGTGCGAATGTATAACTCACGCTCCTCCTCTTGATCGTCAAGGCGACATTGTACCGCATCTTGCCCGCCCTGTGAAATCCGAGCCGGTGAGGAGGGCCTGCCCGCCAATGGGTTCACTGGAATCACGTTCGTTGGTACGCTAGGTTCATC
>CALCJV010000137.1 GCA_937967405.1 uncultured Chloroflexales bacterium
AAGGAGTCGTTCCGATGAATGCAATGACTGCATTAAAAATTGCCACCCAAACGCACCACAGCCTACTCGAAGCCAATCCGCATCTACATAGATTGATGAGTGATCGCCTGACGCGCACCGACTACGTGTGGCTCCTCTCGCGTATGTACGGTTTCTACGTTCCGCTTGAAGCTCGCCTGAGCCAGTTTGAACCGCTCTGGCAGCAGTGTGGCCTAGATTTCAACCGCCGCCGCAAAGTGCCCCTGTTGGAGCAGGATTTGTTGGCAAGCGGGCTAACCGCAGCCGCGCTAGAACAGCTGCCGCACTGCCCCAGCATACCCCTTGTGCAGTCCTTCGCGCAGGCGGTCGGGGTGCTGTATGTGTTGGAGGGCGCGACGCTCGGCGGGCAGATGATTTCGCGCCACCTTGCGCTCCAGCTAGGGTTGCGCCTAGAGCGTGAAGCCACGTTCTTTAGTAGCTATCGCAGCGAGACAGGATCAATGTGGAGGCAACTCTCGGTGCAGATCAACAGCTATGCCGAAACAGCCTTCAGCCACACCGATATGGCAACCATGATCCTGAGTGCCCAAGCTACCTTCCAGACGTTGGATGATTGGCTCGGCCACAACGATCTGAACTAGAGCGGAGAATGTAAGCATCGTTGTGCAGCATGCGCATGAGTGGCTGGAGCCTCACCCGCTTTGGGGCGCGTTCTAACGATTTGGGGCGCAGGGCGGTGGTTGCTTGAGCCATGGCTCAAAGTGAATATTCACCCCTACGGCATTGCCGCGCCCCTGCGGGTTACGCTCGGCGTGATAGGGGCCGGAGGCGTTGCCCCACCAGTTGTTCCGCATATCAAGGGCAATATCGCTGGCTGCGCCGCGCCCGATGCCATATTGCAGGAAGGTTGGGTCAATCGCAGGGGTATGTTCGTCAATAAAATTGTTTTCCAGCTTGAGGTTGAACTCCGGCAGCTGCGGCGTATTTGTCCGCAAGCTAAAGCCGAGCGTATCGCCAATGAAGGCATTGCACGCAATCACCCCATCAATCGGCCCGGCGGTGAAGATCAGCAGATTGGCAACACTGCCGCCGCGGATCAGGTTGCCTTGAATATCCAATGCTAGCCCCAAGAAGGTGTTGTTGCTGCGAATCTGCACGCCCGGCGTAGCGCGGGCTTGGCGGTTGCCGCCAATCCGGTTGTTGATCAGCGTTACCGTGTTGCCGAAGAAGTAATCCAGATTCAGCGCACCACCGTAGATCAAGTCGTTGCCGCTGATCTCCGTATCGCGGATTTCGACGCGGCTGTCGGTCACTTGCACCGTGCCGCCATTGTTGAAAATACGCGAACGCCGCAGCACCAATTCGCCCTCTTTACTGTATAACACAGTGCCCGTCTGCCCACCGCCACTGATCTCAACTGACTCAAAGATGAGGGTGCTTTGGTCATTGGCATAGATACCATTCCAGCGATCCCGGCTTGTGCCTGAAAAGCGGATCGGTTGCTCTGGCGTGCCGAGTGCGAGGATTTGCCCGCCATTGATGGTAATAGATTTGCCCGGCGCAAGGCGCACTTCTACGCCCGGCTCAATCGCCAATAAGCCATCGCGGGTAACTTCGACATCACGCTCAATTACGATGGGGCTTTCGGCTCGCGTCCATGTGCGGTCGCCCGCAATCACCTCAACGGCTGGCGTGGGTGGCACAGTGGGCAGCGACGGGAAGGGTGGGATGGCGGGAACCGTGCCGATGGGCGGGAAGGTTGGAAACCCGATTGGGCTAGTCGGCTCCGTATCAGGAATATCTGGCGGCTCCACCGGAAACGTGGGGATCGGCGGTGGTGGCGGGTCGGTTGCCAATGTGACCGGCGGATCAGTCGGTGGCACGAAGGGCGTATCGGTTGGCGCAGGCGGTGGCGGCTGGGGTGGTGGGTAGGCTGGCGGTACAAAGGGTGTATCCGTCGGCGGCACAAAGGGCGGCAGGGTTGGGAAGGGCAACGGCGAGGCAATTGGCACGGGCGGCGAGCCAATCGGTGGGGGGGGATAGCCCCCCGCAATGTTGGTCTCATCGGGGCTAGGGTAGCCACCAATCGGCGGAGCCGGATCGGTGGGGAAGATCGGCGGAAAGGTACTGGTTGGCGGCTCAAATACATCGA
Organism: uncultured Chloroflexales bacterium; assembly: GCA_937967405.1. GTDB lineage: Bacteria > Chloroflexota > Chloroflexia > Chloroflexales > Chloroflexaceae > JAAUTZ01. The sequence goes on from CALCJV010000137.1 coordinate 2,132, forward strand.
GCGGCGTAGGCGAGGCTGGTTGCGGCTCTGGCAGTCCCGGTGGCACAGTTGGGCGCAGATCATCGCCGTTGCCCCCTTGTGCAGTGGGGGTTGGCAATTGTCCAATGATGGGCGGCGAGGGTGTTTGCGCTATCTGTTGCCCACTAAAGAACCAATATGAGAGCGCACCGCACAGCAACATGAGGGCGAGTAAGCCCACCGCTGCACTAACCGGAATTAGGCAGCCGCGTTGCTTCGTGTCATCATCATCCGGATTGAGTGATGCGAGCGATGCGTAGGGATCGTTTGGCGGTGGTGGGGGCGGGCTAGCTGGATCAGGCGGGTAGTAGGGTGCGCCAAACGGGAGCGGTACGTTGCCGCCATTGCTATCTGGGTATGCCGTCATTGGGTCAAACGGTGCGCTAACCGTCGGATCGGGGTAGGCAGTTGGGTCAGGCACACCCGCCGCGCCCGCCACCGGATCGGGTGCGCCGTTGGGGTCGGGGTAGGCGGTGGCAATGGGCGGGTTGGCCGCGCCAACGACCGGATCGGGTGTGCCGTTGGGGTCGGGGTAGGCCGTAGCAGTAGCAATGGGCAGCGTTCCGGCAGTCTCCGGCGAGTGGGTTTGTGCTGGTTGTTGCTCGTCAGGTGGTGCTTGCACCAAACGCCCCTAGCCGACAGACAACGCTCTATCATACGCACAGATCAGCGCATGTCTGCTCATCTCACGGAGTCGGTTCCTATTGGTAAGAACGCCCTAACTACGGATTCAGTTCCTCATTGATGTTCACGGTGAGGTAGATCACTCGGCTAGCGATGTTCGTCGAGCGGTCCGCAATGCGTTCGAGGGCATGTACCACATCCAGCATACCGAGAATACTTTCGAGCCGTTCGGGTTGGTCTCGCGCCATCTGGATCAGTTCGCTGCTGATCTGATCTTCCAGCTCATCGGCGCGTTCCTCATCAGCACGCAAGCCGTAGGCCAGCTCAAGGTCTTGGCGCAGAAACGACTCGATACTGGTATTGAGCATCTTCTTCGCCAGTTGGGCTAGCTCGCGCATGGCTTCGGGCGGGGTGGCAATCGCTGGTTGGCGGGCGATGCGTTCGGTGCGGCGAGCCACGCTCACAGCATAATCGCCAATACGCTCAAGCTCGCCTGCAATCGCAAACGCCGAAGCGAGGAGGCGTGGGTCTTGCTCATTGGAGATCTGCGCGGAGATCAAGCGGATCACCTGCGTCTCAACTATTTTGCGGTTGGCATCTATCGTGGCATCGTTGCGGCGAATCTCTTGTGCCGCGACAATATCAAGCGTCTCAAAGGTATGCAGGGCGTGGATCAGGGCATACTCAACCATGCTCCCTAGCCGCAGCAAATCTTCTCGGAGCGTATCTAGTTGACGTATATACGTTGTTCGGAGCATGCTGGTGTCCCCTTCATGAGAGTGTACGGGTATGGTATGATACTGATACTATATCTATGTATTATAACATACGCTATTGGCAAATTGGCTTGCTGTTGGGTTGCATCCTATGTGTCGCGTGTACGGCGGCTCCCGTGCTGCCACCCACCCCAACCCCATCGGTGCTGTTGCAGCAAGAGCTAGATGCCATCCGTGCCGCCGACCAAATTGGCGACTACGCGGCGGCCAGTAGCCGTGCCTTCACGTTGATTGATGGCCATGCGACTAGCCCTGAAGCCGCAATAGCCCGCTACTACCTCGCCGAGAGCTTCACCCAGCGCGGGCGCAATGCCTCTGCCCTCGCGGCGTGGGCGGCATTTCTCGCCCAGCCGCCCGGCACGGCACCGGAGCTGGTGGTGCGCGGACGCTTCCGCCACGCCCAAGCATTGGTGGCAACGGGCGATCTGGCCCAAGCGATTGACCGCTACGGCGAGTTGCAGGCCTTGGCTAGCCCGCTTGCGCCGTATGCGCTGCTGTTCCAAGCCGAACTCCTTGCCCAACAAGGGCAACTCGCAGCGGCAAGCGCAGCCTATCTGCAAGCTGCCCGTAGCGATATTGCCCGTGCGGAACGGGCCGCGGCCTATGAGCAGGCGATCCAGCTGCTGCTGCAACAGGGCGAGCTGGAGCAAGCCCGCGATCTCTACCGCGAACTGCTCGACCTCGCCACGCTGCCCGCCTACCGCGCCAGCTTGCTGGATGCAGCCGCGACAGTAGCTGAGCAGATCGGTGATGCCGCACAGGCGCAGGCATGGCGCACCGAGATCGTCACGGCTAGCCCGCAAGCCGCCGAAGCCGCACCAGCAGTACGCCTGCTGCTCGCCACCGATAGCATTACGCCGAGCCTCGCGGCAGATATTCTGAGCGGAGCAGGCGCATTCGCTGAGGCGATTCCGCAGTATGCCCGCGCTATCAGCCAGACGCGCAGCATCAGCGAAGGCTTTGAGCTAGCCCGTCGCCAAGCCTTGGCAGTGCGGGCAACTGGCGATTTCGCCACTGCCCAAGCTGAGCTAGAGCGCATCATTAGTACCACCCGTACCCTCTCGCCAACCATACCGACTTACGCCCAAGCGCAGCTCGACGTGATCCAGACGCTGGGGCAGGCGGGCGATCCCGATGCCGCGCTGGCTGGTTATGCCAACTTTGTGGAAGACAACCGCACTGATCCACTTGCCCCCGTAGCACTAGATCGGGTTGCCCAACTTCAGCTGCGGGCGGGCAATGTCATCACGGCGGCGCAGGTCTGGCTTGATCTGGCGCAGAGTTATCCCCAGAGCGAGCTAGCCCCAGCTGCACTGCTGCAAGCGGGCAACAGCCTGACCCAAGCGCAGCAGCCTGATGCAGCGCAGGCGGTGTGGGCCCGCCTTGTGCAGCAGGGCGATGCCGCCCAGCAAAGCCTCGCCGCGTATCGGCTAGGGCAGCAGGCGCGAGCACAGGGCGACTTGATGCAGGCGCGGGAGTGGTTCCAGCAGGCCTACCGGAGCCACCGCGATAGCTACATCGGCTGGCTGGCGGTGCAGGCGGGCGGGCTTGCGCCGGGTGGCACTGCCGCGCTGGATGCGCCAATCTCGGCGGAGGCGTGGCAGGCGGCGGAGGCGTGGGTGCGCCAGCACGCCGATCCAAATACGCTCCACTCCCCCGCCGATCTGGAGCAGCTGGTGGCGAGCTTGCGCCAGAGTGCCGCCGTGCGCCGCGCTGGTGATTTGGCGGCGATTGGGGCTGATAGGCAAGCCCGCCGTGAGTGGGACGAAGCCCGCCGCACAGAAGCAGGTGGGAATGCCACCGCGCCACCTCCAGACCCACTGGTGACGCTGGCGGTGGCCCGCTTGGCGGCCGAGGCGGGTAACACCCGTGCCGCCCTTGATCTTGCCGATGAACTGGTGGCTCTTGCGCCACCGGGCACGATCACGCCCTACGCGCTAGATCGGCTGCGCTTCCCTGCGCCCTATCCTGCGTTAGTGGATCAGGAAGCCCGCACGCACGGCGTTGATCCGCGCCTGCTGCTGGCTTTGATGCGCCAAGAAAGCCGCTTTGATCCGCAAGCAACATCGGCGGTAGGCGCACGCGGCCTTGCCCAGATTATGCCCGCCACCGGCGGCGATATTGCCACCAACTTGGGCCTCAGCGATTACACCCCCGATCAGTTGTATCACCCGTTTCGCAGTGTGCAGTTTGGAGCCTACTATCTAGGGCAACGCATGCACGATATGGGCGGCAGTGCCGCAGGCGCACTTGCCGCCTACAACGCTGGAATAGGCAATGCCTTGCGCTGGTCGGGCGGTGCACCGCTCACCGATGTGAGCGCGACGGAAGCGTTTGTGGCTCGGATAGATTTTCCCGAAACCTTCAACTACGTGCAGGTGGTGCTCTCCAACTATGCCGCCTACCAGCGCATCTATGCCGCCGAGCCTACCCGTTAGCGAGGGCCCGCATCGCCGCCAGATCAGCATCATTGACTGGCTCCCACACGGTAATCTGGAGCCGCTCCATCAAGGCTTTGCCCGTCGGATCGGAAGGCATCGCAAACAAGGCCTGCCGCAACACATCAGCCCGATCTGCTAGTGCAGGTCCCACCAGTACGGTATGGAAGGCAACCTGTTCATCGGTTGTCGCCAGCAGCTTGACCATGCCTTTGGTCTGCTCGGAGAAACTGTTGTAGGTATCTTTGTAGATGATCCCATACTGGCACTCGCCGCGAAAGATACAACTGGCAACAGCCTGCCACGAGTCTACATTGTGCAGACTGGCGGGAGCGATGCCCTGTTTCGTGAGCGTGTGCAGCGCAATCTTGGTGGGGAGTAGTTCCTCAACAGTGGCGAGAGGTTGCCCAGCAATGGCAGCGAGGGTTGCCTCAGCATCTTCACCCGCCACTAGCACCGCTTCATCAAAGCGTCCGGCAGGGCGAGCCAGCACCGTGAATTGGTACTGGTCTACCAACTTCATCGTATCACCCGGATTAGCATACACCAATCCAGCCAGATTCAGTCCATCCTGAAAATCCTCAAAATCTATCGAGATGTCGAAGGCAAGCTCAACACCTGTTTGAGCGTGCAGATACGCGGCTAGCTCCGTCCAACGTTCCGGCTCGTGAATAGTGTCATGCGGACACACTTTCATCATTGCGGTGGCCATACAAACTCCTTTGTTCCTCTGCACGGGAAGCATCAGCACTTACCGTGACATGGTTCCTGTAGCTCATTATACGGAGCATGACGGCACTATAACGGGAAGAATCGTTTGCTTTATAGAGAGGTTCCTGCGCTGATTGACTACCCTAGACGGACATCCCAATCAGCGCACCAGAGCGGGGGTGAGGAGCTAGCCTAGCCGTTAGCGAGGGCCCGCATCGCCGCCAGATCAGCATCATTGACTGGCTCCCACGCGGTAATCTGGAGCCACTCCATCAAGGCTTTGCCCGTCGGATCGCAAGGCATCGCAAACAAGGCCTGCCGCAACACATCAGCCCGATCTGCTAGTGCAGGCCCCACCAGCAAGGTGTGAAACGCTTGCCGCTCGTTGGTGGCGGCAAGGAATGTAACCATCCCCTTGCCCTGCTCGGATAGCCCATCGTAGGTATCTTTGTAAACAATTCCATACTGGCACTCGCCGCGCCAGATGCAGCCAATCACCGCTTGCCACGAATCAACATTGTGCAATTCCGATGGCACAATGCCCTGCTTGCTGAGCATCTGCAAGGCGATCTTGGTCGGCAGCAGGGCAACCACCGTCGAAAGCGGCCGTCCATTGATGCTAGCGAGGGTCGCTTCCTGTTCCGCATTGCACACCAGCACGGCTTCATCAAAGCGTCCGGCGGGGCGAGCCAGCACCGTGAATTGGTGTTGATCTACCAATTTCATCGTATCACTTGGATTGGCATACACCAAACCAGCCCGACTCAGTCCATCCTGAAAATCCTCAAAATCTATCGAGATGTCAAATGCTAGCCCGGCCCCCGTTGCGGCATTGAGGTACACCGCCAATTCTGTCCACCGCTCCGGTTCACGGATCGTATCATGCGGACACACTTTCATCATCACTGCTGCCATAGGATCGCCTCTCTTGCGTCTATCCCAAGAGCGGAGTTCCCCTGATCGACTCCGCTACCTACTCTCAGTATACCTGTTGATGCTGACTGCAATCCGAAAGAAGTCCTTCCAGTAGATAGAGGTTTGCCCACGAATACGTATTGCTATCGAGTACCTTTGCTCTGCTCCCCCTGAGCCTATGGTACAATCCGTGTCAGTACGCCAACCAACGGTCCGTCGGTGATAAGGACAGAACAGGATACGTTATGATAAATCTGAGCGGAATCTACCCGCCAATCCCCACTCCCTTTACGAACGATGAGCAACTCGCGCTGGATCAACTGGCGGCGAATGTGCAACGGTGGCTCGCCCAGCCGCTTGATGGGCTAGTTACGCCCGGCTCGAACAGCGAAGCGGCGTTCCTCACGCCCGCCGAGAAGCTGGCAATTTGGAACCAGTGTGGCGTGCTGCTACAGGGCACGGGCAAGTATTTGATTGCTGGCACTGGGGCCGAGACGACGGCTGAAACAATTGCCTTGACGCAGGCGGCAGCGGCAGCTGGCGCAACTGCCGCGCTCGTGATTACCCCCTCCTTTTTCAAAGCCGCCATGACCCACAGCGCACTGGTCGCGCATTTTCAGCAGGTGGCCGAGGCCGCGCCTATCCCGATCCTCGTCTACAATGTGCCCGCCTTTACCGGCATTGATCTGACCCCCGCGACGATCCTTACGCTGGCCGAACACCCGCGTATCGTGGGCATGAAAGACAGCAGCGCGAATGTCAGCAAGGTTGCCCAAGTGCTTGCCGCTCGGCCCCAGTTTCAGGTCTTCTCCGGTTCTGGGAGTGCGCTGTTGCCGTTTCTCAGCATCGGCGCGGTCGGCGGCATTATGGCACTGGCAAATGTCGCCGCAGTGCCGCTCCGCCGTCTGCTGGATGCGTTTGCCACAGGCGATCTCGCCACCGCCCGCCGTGTCCAGCTCGCGTTGGTTGAACTGAATACGGCCATTACGGCCTGCTACGGTGTGCCCGGCTTGAAGTACGCCCTCGATCAGCTGGGTTGGTATGGGGGCCCCAGTCGTCGCCCGTTGCCGCCCTTGGACGCTGCGGCCCGCGCCGATCTGGATCGGCTGCTGCACAAGCTGCATGCCATGCCTGCCGCGAGGTGAGCATCGCCCACCGTGCTGTGGTACAATAACGTGTGAGCCGGGATGGCGTAATGGCAGCCGCAGTGGACTTAAAATCCATTGGGAGTAATCCCGTGCGGGTTCGAGTCCCGCTCCCGGCACATGGGCTTTTCCACGGCCTGCCCCAATTGACGGAACTGCCTCGGCTTGGTATAGTACTCAGTATTCTGACCCCACTGCGATAGTAGACAAAAGGATAGTGTGTTAAACCCGATCTACATCCAGACCTTTCTGGCCGTGGTGGAGTCTGGCAATTATACTGCCGCCGCCGAGCAGTTGCACATGTCACAGCCCGCCGTGAGCCAGCATATCCGTGCGCTGGAAGAACAACTCGACAATGTGCGCCTGTTCCGGCGCAATGGACAACGCATGATCCCCACCCACGCGGGCGAGCAATTGCTGATCGCAGCCCGCGAGCTGGTTGAGCTAGTTGAGCGCACTGAGCAGAATATCCGCTCGTTACGCGGGCAGACGGTGGGGCGCGTGCGGCTTGGCTGTGTGCCTGAAGGCGAACACCTGTTGCCCGCATTGTTGGCCCAGCTGCACACCCAACACCCCGCCATCCACTGTATCGTGCGGGTTGCAACGAGCGATGTGCTGTTTGCGGCCCTTGCCCTGCACGAGCTAGACCTGCTCTGGCTGAATGAGCAGCACCGTCGGCGCACCTACGATGTGATGGCCCTCGGCCGTGAGGCTTTGCACTTGCTTGCCCCCGCCCAGCACCCGCTACTGGAGCATGCCGAAGTCCCGTATGGAAGCCTGCGTGACTATCCCCTGCTGTTGCCTCCCGCCGATACGCCCCTGCGTCGCACGCTGGAAGATGGGCTACGCAAGCGGGGCTTGCCCACCAGCGAGCTACAGATCGGGCTGGAGTGTGATAGTATCGGGCTACTCGTCGCGTGTGTACAGCGTCGTCTAGGCTTGGCGTTTGTGCCCGCTGCCCTGACTCCGGCGACGGGTGTGGGCCGAGTTGCATTGGCCGGGCAGCCGATGATGCAGCAGTGGTGGTTGCTCCGCGCACGGGGCCAGCCAACAAGCCGGGCAGTCGAAGAGGTGCAAGCCTTCTTGCAGAGCGACACAGCTCAAGAGGTTCTCTCGCAGCAGGGCGTACAAGCCGGAAGCGAACCGGACTAGCTCACCATCACGCAGTTGCGTCCGGCTTGTTTCGCGGCATACAGGGCCGTGTCGGCCCGCTTGATGAGCGCATCGAGGTCGGGGATCGTTGGATCGGGTAGGCAGGCAAGCCCGATGCTTGTCGTGATGTTGAGTACGCCCGCATCAGCCGTAAACGCATAGGTCGCTATTCGCAGGCGAATACGTTCCGCAACAGCCTGTGCCTGTGCTACGCTGGTGTTGGGCAAGAGTAAGATCAGCTCCTCACCGCCGTATCGCCCGCACATATCTTCAACCCGAATCATCTGCTTAATCAAGGCGGCAATCTGCTGCAACACGTGATCACCCACCTGATGCCCATACTGATCATTGACGAGTTTGAAATGGTCAACATCAATCATGAGGATCGCCAGCGGTGCGTTTTGCTGTTGCGCTTGGATGTAGATGCGTTCGGCTAGCAGCAGGAAATGCCGCCGATTATAGATGTCCATGAGCGTATCGGTGGTGGCAAGGTGTTGCACTTCGGCAAACAGAAACGCATTCGCAATGCTTGCTGCGGCTTGGCGCACAAACATCTGTAACAGGCCCAATTCACCGGAGCGGATCATTCCCCGTTCGGACTTGAAGCCCAGCGTCAAAATGCCGTGTAGCTGCTCATTGTAGGCAAGTGGAAAGCAGATGAGCATCATTCCCAGCCCTGTAGCCTGATCGGTTTGCTGCACGAGATACGGCTCATAGGTGCGGTGCAGTTCCGTCAATTCAGCTGGACTGAGCAGATCATGCAAGCCGGTGTAGTCTGTTCCCATATTGATTTGGCTGTGCAGCCGAAAGGTCTGCTGTACGCTATCATACAGGCTGATTTCGCCGCTGGTGGCGTGCAGCAGATCGACGGCGTGGCGCAGGATCGTCGGCAGCAGATCATCCAGTTCGAGCTTGTCGGCCAGCTCGTTCATTGCCATTCGCAGGGCATTCAGCTCACGCAGGCGTTGGCGCAAGAGTTGCTCGGTCTCAATCTGTTCGGTAATATCGAGCATCACGGCGAGAAACGAGGTAACATTGTCGTGCTCATCGCGGAGCGTGGTTAGGGCGAGCGATACCCATAGGCTACTCCCATCGTAGCGGCGTAGGTGCTGCGACAGTTGGAGTGAGCCATTCCTACTGCGGCAAGCAAGGGCAGCAAGATCGGCCCACTGGATACCGTGTAGGCTTGAGTCAAAAACAGTGCGGACGTTTGCCCCATGCAGGCTCTCGTGTGGCACTCGTAGCAACGTAGACCAGTAGCGGTTGTAAGCGATGTAGTTGCCCTGCGGATCGAGCTGGACAATTCCGGCAACGAGGTTATCAAAGATTGGTGGAACAGCTATCGGCAACGCAGGTGTGGGTGGCATGTCTAATTTAGAAGACTCCGTTGCTAATCCAGCGAATAGCTCTTGTGCTTCGGTATGCATACAACTGCTTGAGTTTGCTGATTTCAGTCAAACTTTACCATGATTATGCCACAAATTTGGGCATGATATTAGTTAGGGTTAGTCTAGATCGAGTAGAGAATTTTTCACTCAAAAGGATTTGCTATAACGCATATTTTTGTGTTGTTGGTACAACAAGCCGATCAAGCAATTGGGCAAGGATCGCCCACCCTAACTGGCGGTGCGGAGCAAGATGGCGGGCAAAAACCATGCTGTACTCCAAGGCGGGCACTGCGCCGCGCGTGCGCTTGAAGCGGGCCGCGCCCGCACTGGCATGCAGGATACAGCCCCGTTCGGCGGCGATCTCACTCAGGCGTAAGGTGATGAGGCGATACAGTCCGGCGGCTTGGGGCACCCGCCGATCATAGCCGACGAGCGGCGCGGTGAGGATGCCGTTGCGCTCGATGTAGCCAAGTAGCCCATCAAGGCGGCTGTGCTGGGCCAGTGCCGCAAGTGTTGCCCAGTTGTACTGGAGCGCGGAGCTGAAAAAGCGCGTGGTGAACTGCGGATTGTGG
>CALCJV010000138.1 GCA_937967405.1 uncultured Chloroflexales bacterium
CGGCACGCTCAAGAACCGCGTGCGCCTGCAAGATGAGTACGAATGCTTCTTCTTCGTGGCTGATCTGCATATTCTCACCACCCGCCTTGAACGAGATAAGCTCGGCGAAACGACCCAGCATATCCGCGATGTGGTGTTGGATAATCTCAGTGTCGGGATTGACCCGCAGCGCAGTCACTATATTCTGCAATCACTGGTGCCCCAGATTAGCGAGCTAGCGGTGATCTTCTCCAATCTTGTCACTGTGCCGCGCCTTCAGCGTGTGCCTACCCTCAAAGAGGTCATGCGTGATCTGGAGATCGAGCAGCCTTCGATGGGCTTGTTGAGCTACCCAGTGCTGCAAGCGGCCGATATTCTGCATGTACGGGCGAACCTTGTGCCCGTTGGCAAGGATCAAGAGTCGCATATCGAAGTCACCCGTGAGATCGCCCGCCGCTTCAACAACTTGTATGCGGATGAGGACAACCCCGTATTACCTGAACCGGAGGCTTTGATTGGCGATGTGCCGACGCTGGTTGGTTTGGATGGCCAAGCCAAAGCCAGTAAGAGCTTAGGTAATGCAATCTTCCTTGCCGATGATCCCCAAACGGTTGAGGAGAAGGTGCGCGGGATGTACACCGATCCCAACCGCATTCGTGCCGATATTCCGGGCCGAGTTGAGGGCAATCCGGTGTTCATTTATCATGATGCCTTCAACGATGATGTGGCCGAAGTCAACGATTTGAAAGAACGCTACCAGCAAGGCAAGGTCGGTGATGTTGAGGTGAAGCGCAAGCTGGCTGCCGCGATCAATCGTTTCCTTGAGCCAATCCGAACACGCCGCGCTGAGCTAGCGGCCCAACCGCAACTGGTTGAGGAGGTGCTCGCGGCGGGCAGTGAACGAGCCCGCACCGAAGCTGCCGAGACGCTCTACCGCATGCGCCATGCGATGGGGCTGACGTGGGGAGCCGCCTAGCCGCCGATCTTGCTACGCCAGAAAGGAGCCACGACCCATGAGCGATACGCTGCGCTGGACGACGGCTGACCTTGCCGCGCTACCCGATAATGGCAACCGCTACGAGATTATTGAGGGGGAGCTGTATATGTCGCGCCAACCGTCATGGCATCACCAATTTGCCTGCACCCGCTTGATCCGTGCGCTGGACGAATGGAGTGAGGCGAATGATGCGGGAGTGACCCTCGGTGCGCCCGGCGTAGTCTTCGATGATGAGGACAATGTAGTGCCAGATGTGGTCTGGATCAGCCACGCCCGCCTTGCCACTGGGCTGGATGCGGCGGGGCACTTGACGGTTGCGCCAGAACTGGTGGTCGAAGTGCTGTCGCCCGGTCTGGCCAATGCTGAGCGCGATGCGGAAGTGAAGCGCAAGCTCTACTCGCGGCGGGGAGTGCAGGAGTATTGGCTGGTGGATTGGCAACGCCAACGAGTGACGGTGTATCGCCGCGAGCAAGCCGCGCTCGTGTTGCAAGCGACGCTGTTTGCTGATGACACCCTCGCCTCGCCGCTGCTGCCCGGCTTCGCTTGTGCCGTGCGGCGGCTGTTTGCGGGGCCCGTGCGCCGTGCCGAAGAGGAGACCCTATGAGCGATACCTTGCGCTGGACGATGGCTGACCTCGCCGCCCTACCCGATAACGGCAACCGCTACGAGATTATTGAGGGGGAGCTGTATATGACCAGCCAACCAGATTGGCAGCACGACTTTGCTGGTGGGCGCGTGTTTCGGTTCCTTGATGAGTGGAATGAGCAAAGCGGTGCAGGCGTAGCCATGCTCACTCCCGGCCTGATCTTGGCTGATGACATAAACGTCATTCCTGATGTCGTCTGGATTAGCCGTGAGCGGCTGGCTCAAGCCGTAGATGCGAAAGGCCACCTCACTGTTGTGCCAGAGTTGGTCGTGGAAGTGCTCTCGCCGGGACTGTCTAATCTAGAGCGCGATGCGGAAGTGAAACGCAAGCTCTACTCGCGGCGGGGCGTGCAGGAGTATTGGCTGGTGGATTGGCAACGCCAAGAGGTGCGGGTGTATCGCCGCGAGCAAGCCGCGCTGGTGTTGCAAGCGACACTGTTTGCTGATGACACCCTCGCCTCGCCGCTGCTGCCCGGCTTCACCTGCGCCGTGCGGCGGCTGTTTGCGCGTGGCGTGTAGAAGAAGGAGCGCAGATGTATTACCCTAGCCTTGACGAAATGCATGCCCTGAAAACACAGGGCAACTTGTGTCCAATCTATCGTGAGATTATGGCCGACCTCGAAACGCCCGTATCGGCTTTCCTGAAGATTGCCGGCAATGCTAGCCACAGCTTCCTGCTCGAAAGTGTGGAAGGCGCACAGCATATCGCCCGCTACTCGTTTCTCGGCTGCAACCCCTACCTCACTGTGCGGATGGATCAGGGGCTGGCCCACGCCACCCAAGTGGGCTACAAGCAGAGCCTATCCTACACCGATCCACTGATTGTGCTGCACAGCTACCTAAGTGAATACCGCCCCGTGCGCCTGCCTGATCTGCCGCGTTTTCTGGGCGGCGCGGTGGGCTACCTTGCCTATGAGAATGTTACCTACTTTGAGCCACGCCTGCCGCGCCTCAACACCTGTGACTACCAGATGCCCGAAGCATACTGGATGTTTGTGGATACGCTACTGGTCTTCGATCACCTGCGCCACCGCATCCAAGTCGTAGCGCATGTACATCTGGATGCACCCGATCTGGCGACCGAGTACCAACGGGCGACAGAGCGGATCGAAGCCGTGATCCACCAACTTCGCCAACCCTTGAGCTTGCCCCCCGCCACATCCGAGTATCCGCGTGGGACAGTTAGCTCGAATGTTGATCAGCATCGCTATGCTGAATTTGTGGACCGCGCCAAAGAGTACATCATGGCGGGCGATATTTTTCAGGTGGTGCCCTCGCAACGTTTCCGCCGCCCTACGAATGCTACGCCGTTCAGTATCTACCGTGCGCTGCGGACAATCAACCCCTCACCGTACATGTTCTACATTCATATCCCTGATGGCGATCTCGTGGGTGCATCGCCCGAACTGCTCGTGCGTGTACTGGATGGCGAAATCACCAACCACCCCATTGCGGGTACTCGTCGGCGCGGTAGCTCTGCCGCCGAAGACGAAGCCCTTGCCCAAGAACTCATCGGCGATGAGAAAGAGATTGCCGAACACCTGATGCTGGTGGATTTGGGGCGCAATGACGTAGGCCGCGTGAGTGCAGCCGGTACCGTGCAAGTGCCCGTCTTTATGATCGTCGAGAAGTATAGCCACGTGATGCACATCGTCTCGCATGTGACGGGTAAACTCCGCAGCGATCTGCACGCCCTTGATGCACTACGGGCATGCTTCCCGGCAGGCACGGTGAGCGGTGCGCCCAAGATTCGGGCGATGGAGATCATCAGTGAGCTAGAACAGACGCGGCGCGGCATCTATGCCGGCTGTGCGGGCTACGTTGGCTTCAATGGCGATCTGGATACGTGCATCTGTCTCCGCACGATGGTGGTGCAAGATGGCATAGCCTATGTGCAAGCGGGCGGGGGCGTGGTTGCTGACAGCGATCCGCTTGCTGAGTATCAAGAGAGCGTCAACAAAGCCGCCGCCCTGCTCAAAGCAATTGATCTGGCGGAAGCCATGGCCCTGCAAGGATAAAGGATCATACCCATGCTCACCGCCCTCCCAAACCAAATCCCATCTGCCACCGTTGTGCCCCCCGAACAGCCGTCACTCCCAGCAGGCTATACGATCCTTGCGTTGGAAACCTCGTGCGATGAAACTGCCGCTGCACTGGTACGCGATGGGCGCACAATCATCGCTAATGTTGTTGCGTCGCAGCTTGATGCCCACCGCCGCTACGGAGGCATCGTGCCTGAAGTCGCCTCGCGCCAGCATATCCTCAGCTTGACCCCCGTGCTAACGGAAGCCCTCGCTGCACTGCCCAACGGGTGGGATGATGTGCATGCCGTTGCCGCGACCTATGGGCCCGGCTTGAGCGGCGCACTGCTCACGGGGCTGAATGCCGCCAAGGCGATGGCATGGCAGCGCGGCATCCCATTCATTGGTGTGAACCACCTCGAAGGGCATATCTACGCCAATTGGCTCAATCCATCTGCTGATCAGCCGCTTCCGCCTGCACCGCAGTTTCCGGCGGTGGCACTGGTGGTTAGTGGGGGGCACACGCTGCTCGTGCTGATGCGCGGGCATGGCGAGTACCAATTGCTTGGGCAAACCCGCGATGATGCGGTTGGGGAGGCCTTTGATAAGGTGGCCCGCATTCTCGGCTTAGGCTATCCGGGTGGGCCGGCGATTCAGCAGATCGCCGCCGATGTGCAGCAAAGCGCACCGCTGCCACGCGCATGGCTGCGCGATACGTATGACTTCTCGTTTAGCGGGCTAAAAACTGCCGTGCTGCATAAGGTGCAGGAGGTGCAGAAGCAACATCAGCGCATTGACAGCCGCTCGCGGCGTGGGCGACGCACCGCTACCAGTGAACCGCCCGCCCCGCTGCCTGCCGAAGCAGAGCCACCCACCACCGCACCCGAACCGCTCGCGGCGCAGTACGTGGCCCAAATGGCCCATGCCTTTCAGGAGTCGGTGGTGGATGTGTTGGTCGCCAAAACGGTAGACGCAGCACAACACTTCGGGGCCGCCGAAATCCTGTTAGCGGGGGGCGTGGCAGCCAATCTGCGCCTGCGGAGCGAGCTAGAACGCCGCGCTCAATTGCCCGTGCGTTTCCCCCCGATCTGGCTCTGCACCGACAACGCCGCGATGATTGCGGCCGCCGCCTACTATCGCTTCGATGCCGGACGGCAGCCGGATTGGAGCCTCGATGTGCGCCCGAACCTGCCCCTGCGTTAGCCCGCTGCCGCATCCCACCACTCGCGGAGCTTGCGCGTGCTAAGCAGCAGGTAATCCCGATCCGGCGTGAATACCTCCAGCGTGATTGTGCCATCATAGCCATATTCGCGCAGCAGGTGCATCGCCTTCGGGTAGTCTATCGTGCCTGCGCCAAGCGCGGTGTGGTCATCACTGCGCCCGCGATTGTCGCTGACGTGGACGTGGGCGAGCCGTTCGCCGAATGCCTTGAGCATGCCCTCCACCCGATCCCCACCAATGCTGGCATGGCCAATATCGAAGTGAAAGCCGAGTTCGGGTACAGCCGCAAAAATTTGCTCCAGATCACTAATCTGAATATTCGGAAGAGGAGTATTTTCGGCCATCACGCGCAATCCATAGGGGCGGGCCCGCTCTACGATGGCAGCAAAGCTCTCGATATTCCACATGATCAACTGCTCGGTGGGGAAGAGGCGCGGCGGCTGCGTGACATGCACATTGACCCACGTTGCGCCCAGCTCGGCAAACGTCGCAAAGGTATCGCAGACACTTTCGACGGCGGCCTCACGCAGCCGCGCAAGCGGTGCGGCAAACGGCAGATACCATGCCGTATGCCCGACAATGCCTAGCCCGTGCTCGCCCAAGATCGCCTTGAGTTGCGGTAGATCGAGCTGTTCCAGAGCAGCGGCGGGGCCCTCTATCGTCAAGTCGAGAAACTCATAGCCATTCATCGCGGCCCAGCGGGCCTCGTCGCAGGCATCGCGGCGCGGATCGTTCATGATACCTAGTTGCATCGTTCAGGTGCTCCTCAGATGTTATTCAGATTGTACTCAGGTTGGAACCATCGTATTCAACCGGCGGCTTCCGTTCTCCCCTATGATATACTACTTTTGTCTAATGCGTCACCCTGTTCAGCAAATCAGGCTTCATTAGTCATTGTATCACTCAGGCAAGATATAAAGGACTATTCATGCGTATATCACTGCATCCCTTGTTCGTTCCACTGCTCCTCATGCTCCTGCTCGTTAGCCTAGCGGCTCCACCCACCCAAGCCCAACAGACCGGCGCAGGCTTCAGCAGTAGCCAGCCCTTTGTGCAGCCGCTCGTGCCCGTCGAAGTCTTTGTCGCGGTGCCGAACTATACTGGCCCCGCCACGCTCGTCGTATTTGATGCGACTGGACGCGCCGTGGGCAATTGGGAATTTACGGTGCAGGGCGGCGGGGCGGCGGTGGGAGTTGTGCCACGCGGCGCACTCGGCACGCATACCGGTGTGCTGTATGCCAGTGGCGCAGAGGTGGCCCGTGCGCCGCTCTACATCCTTGATGCCACCAGCACCGTGCAGACTGGCATCCCGCAATATGATCAGCTGTATACCCGTATTCAGGATTTTATGCTCGGCGCACAGCTGGCCTATCCCATTGATGGGCAGTGGGTGCATGGCTATCGCTCGCCCGATAGTCCGCTCCTGTGGCTGCGTGATCACTATTATCAAGGGCGGGCGTTTAAGTATTTCGATCCCGACGTAACAAGCCTGCTCAATGCCTTCCGCGACGCGCAATATCCCGACGGCAGCCTGCCCGATTTTGTCGCCCGCCCCGAATACTATATTGATGCGTACCGCACGCCGGTCGAAGCCGATGTGGAGTACCTCTATGTGCTAGCGGTGTTCGAGGCGTGGCAGATGAATGGTGACGATGCGTGGCTGCTTTCGCACCTGAAGTCAATGCAACGAGCGATTGCCTATAGCCTCACCGATCCGTGGCGGTGGCAGCCGCAGGTCGGCTTGGTGATGCGCCCCTTTACGATTGATACGTGGGATTTTGAGTATGGGCCAACCACCACTGACCCCAACAGTGGCAAGCCTGCTCCACGTCACTGGATTGATGCGAACACCAAATGGGGCATCTTTCATGGCGACAATACTGGTTTGGCGCAGGCGTTGCGGGCACTGGCAACGATTGAGGAGTATGTCGGGCAGACAGAGTCGGCGGCGGCGCGGCGGGCACTGGCACAGGATATTATGATCCGCCTGAATGCGTGGGCGTGGAATGGCCACTTCTACACGCATCACGTCAAGTTTTTGCCGTATGATGTGCCGGGCGTGGATGAAGCCCGCCAACTGAGCCTCTCGAATGCCAAAGCCCTGAATCGCGGGGTACTCTCGCTGGAACAGGGGCGGGCGATTGTGAGCGAGTATCGTAGCCGCTTGAGCCAGCGTGATCGGGTGGCTTTTGCCGAGTGGTTTAGCATTGATCCGCCTTTTCCGGCGGGCAGCTTTGGCTTGGCGGGGCGGCTCGGTGAGCGGCCCGGCGAGTACGTCAATGGCGGGATCATGCCACTGGTGGGTGGTGAATTGGCTCGCGGCGCGTTTCGCTTCGGCTTCGAGGATTACGGCTTTGATATTCTCGAACGCTACTTCACGCTGATTGATCGGGATCGGCAGACCTTCTTGTGGTATTATCCCACTGGCGGGCCCGGCATCCACAGTGATGATACGATCCCCACCGATGGCTGGGGCGCAAGTGCGATGATGGGCGGCTTGATGGAAGGTGCGGCAGGCATTGAGGATTTGGGGGTGCGCTACAGCAATGTGCTGCTCAGCCCACGCTGGAGTGTTAAGCGCGAGGTGCAGCAGGCGTACATTGTGGCGCGGTATGCGGCCTCCGATGGCTATATCGCCTACCGGTGGCGGCTGACGAAGGAACGCGGGCGCACCTTCTTGCGCCTCGAAGCGACGGGCAGTGGCGAGCAGGTGCGGGTGCGTTTGATGCTGCCGCCGAATACGCTCAGTGTGCGCGGTGCAACCGTGAATGGGCAAGCTGTGAGCTACGAGATTGAGCAGATTGGTACGAGCCTATATGTCGTGCTGGATCAGCCGATCAATCCGGCTGTGGCACAGGTGTCGGTCGAGCTACGCACCCGCTAGTGGGTTGGGTGGCAGGTGGCGGGTGTTGGGTATCAGGTTGCGGGTGGCAGGTGTTGGGTATCAGGTTGCGGGTGGCAGGGGTCAGGTTGCGTTCGTGTCCTTCGGGGTTGCCTGCCTGCCCCTAGCCCCTAGCCCCTAGCCCCTAGCACCTGACTTCTAGCCCCTGCATCACCTTCACGTTCTTGTGCTCTTCGTGTCCTTCGTGGTTGCCTGCCTGCCCCCTGACCCTTGCCCCTAGCCCCTAGCACCTGACCCCTAGCACCTAATACCTGACCCCTAGCCCATGCCCCCTAGCCCAATCGGGTGCGGGCGTGGGCAACATCGTGTTCGATCTGGGCTACCAGATCGGCAAGGCTGGCGAAGCGTTGCTCGCTACGCAGCCGCTGCACAAAGATTAGGCGTAGCGTGGAGCCATACAGATCGCCGCTCCAATCGAGCAGATGCGCCTCAACGCGGCGTTGGCTGCCATCTACGGTGGGGCGCACACCCACGTTGGCTACAGCCGGTCGCAGGGTGGGGCTAGCATGTTGCCCATCCTCGATCTGCACCCAGCAGGCATACACCCCATAAGCGGGCACGAGGTGATTGGGCGCAACATCTAGATTCGCGGTAGGGAAGCCGATGGTGCGCCCGCGCTGATCGCCGTAAACCACCTCGCCGCGTAGCCAGTAATCGCGCCCCAGCTGGCGGCGGGCTTCTGCGAGATCACCTGCCCGCAGCAGATCACGGATGCGTGAAGCACTCACAATCTCGCCATCCAGCTCAACTGGCGCAACTGTCCCAACTTTAAAGCCAAGCTCCTGCCCAATCTCGCGTAGGCGGGCAGGTGTGCCCTCGCGCTTGCGCCCCAGTGCAAAATCCTCACCCACCCACAGCTCACAGAGCGGCAGGGCGGCGCACAGTTGGCGCATGTACTGCGCGGCGGGGGTTGCCATCACCTCATGATTGAAGGGCAGAACTAGCAACATATCCGCGCCCTGCTCAGCAATCAGCGTGGCCCGCTCGCTGATATTTGTGAGCAGTTCGAGCGGCACCTCCGGCGTAAGCACCGTGCGCGGGTGCGGGTCAAAGGTTAGCACTGTGCATATGGTTCCGCGTTCGTGGGCCCGCTGCACGGCGGTTTCAATCAAGGCTTGATGCCCGCGATGCACCCCATCGAATTTGCCAATCGTCAGCACCACCGGTTGTTCCGTGATCCGCGTGTCAAGCGCAGTGACAATCTGCACGAGTGATGATCCTTCCTGTTTATGTAGCCTACTCGCGCTCAAATGGCTTCAGCGCAAGCTGCTGCAATTCATACAGGCGCGTCAAGGCTTCGAGCGGGGTCAGTTCCTCGATCCGTAATCGCTTGATATACTCTACCACCGGATTGGGGGCAACATCAAATAACGAGGGCTGCGTCGGCGCGGCAGGATCAGGGCTGGTAGGTGCGGGCGCGGTCGGCCGAGCTTGGCTGGCGTTTGCCCGCTGCTCCAACTCGATGAGCAGTTCGCGGGCGCGTTTGATGACTGGGCGCGGCATGCCTGCCAATTCGGCTACGTGGATGCCGTAGCTGCGATCTGCGCCGCCCGCCCGCAATTCATACAGAAAAACTACCCCGCCCGCCTGCTCAATCGCGGCCATGTGGTAGTTCTTGATGCGCGGCAACACCCCTTCGAGGGTGGTCAGCTCGTGGTAGTGGGTGGCAAACAGGGTGCGGCATTGCAGGCGCGGGTTGTTGTGGATGTATTCAACGATGGCGCGGGCAATCGCCATGCCATCGTAGGTGCTTGTACCCCGCCCCACCTCATCAAGGATAATCAGGCTCTGGCGGCTGCTTTGAGCGAGCAACGCGGCAGTTTCAGTCATCTCGACCATAAAGGTGCTGCGGCCGGTTGCAATATCATCTTGTGCGCCGATGCGGGTGAAAATCCGATCCACCACGCCAATTTCGGCTGCTTCGGCGGGCACAAACGAGCCAAGCTGGGCCATCAGGACAATCAAGGCGATCTGGCGTAGTATCGTAGATTTGCCCGCCATGTTGGGCCCCGTAATCAGCAGCAGTTGCTGGGTGTCGGTATCAAGGTAGACATCGTTGGGCACAAAGGGGGCATCCAGCGTGCGCTCGACTACCGGATGCCGCCCGCCGGTGATCCGGAGTGCAGTGCTATCATTGAGCGTGGGGCGCACATATCGCCCACGCACAGCCGCTTCGGCCAGCGACAGGATGACATCGAGGTGGGCAATCTGCTGTGCAGTAGTTCGCAGGCGGGCTGCATGCTGCTGGATTGTCGTACACAGCCCCGCAAAGACCTCGCGTTCAAGTTCGCTTAGGCGTTGTTGGGCATTCTGGACGATGTTCTCGTACTCTTTCAGTTCGAGCGTGATAAACCGTTCCGCGCCCACCAGCGTCTGCTTGCGTTCGTAATCGGGGGGAACCTGATCGCTCTGTGAACGCGAGACCTCGATGAAGTAGCCAAAGACCTTGTTGTAATCCACCTTGAGCGACTTGATGCCGGTGCGCTCGCGCTCGCGGGCTTCTAGGCCATCAATGAAGGCTTGCGCGTCGCGGCTAGCCTGCACCACCTGATCCATGCGGAGATCGTAGCCAGTTCGGATCGTGCGGCGCGGGCGGTCTACGCCGTCGTCGCTCCGCAGGTAGTTCGATGCACCGAGGAGCGCGGGTGGGTCATCATCGAGCGCACGCTCCAGCAGCTCCAGCATATCGCTACACACATCGAGCATGGGGCGGGTGGGGGCGGGGGCGGGTGGCTCTGGAGCAGCTTCCGGCTCTGGGTCGGCGGGGACGGGTTCATTCTCAGCGAACAGGTCATCGCCGACCACACGCGGCGGGCGTTTGCCACGCGGCGCGGGTGTTTCGCGTAAGGCCGTTGACGGCTCCGGCGGGGCAAGCGCAGCATCGCTGGAAGGCTGGTTGGCGAGCAGGTCGGGATGCGCGGCAAGGTGTGGGACCAGCTGGGGCAGCACGCGCAATGCCTGCCGCAACTGCACAAGGTCACGCGGATTAGCAAAGCCGATCCCTTGAATAATGCGGTTCACGGCCCGCTCCAGATCGCCCACGCCCGCTAGCAGTTCGCGCAGTTCAGCCCGCGCCATGCTCTGCGCCACGCCGCACGCCACTGCCGCTTGGCGTTGCTGAAGCGCGGGCAAGTCAATCAGGGGCTGGGCTAGCCACCGCCGCAACAGGCGTGCGCCCATCGGGGTGCGGGTATAGTCCAACACGCCCACCAATGAGCCGCGCACCTTGCCGGTGCTGTTGCTCTCCAGCAATTCGAGATTGCGCCGCGTCTGCGGATCGAGAAACATAAAGCTGCCGAGTGTGTAGAAGCGGATGCTGTTGATCTGGGCTGCACTGCTGCGCTGGGTCTGTTGAATGTACTGCACAATCGCACCGGCGGCACATGTTGCGAGCGGATATTCGTGCAAGCCGTAGCCGCTCAGCGATTGCACCCGCAGTTGGCGCAGCAGCGCATCGCGGGCGGTGTCGAGTTGCCAGCACCACGCCGGTAAAGCAGTGATGCGGCCCTGTGTCCATGTGGTGCTGCTCGTTTGCTCCAGCTTGCGGGCGACCCGTTCGTGTGGCAACAATAGCTCGCGCTCATCTTTGGTCATCGGGGCGAGGTCGTGGGTGAGACGGGCGGCGTGCGGTGCAAGCTGGGCCGGGCGGGCAGTGGCATCATCAGAGACGAGCACCTCAGCTACATTGAGGCGGGCCAGCTCCCCTTCGAGGCGGGCTTCGAGCCGTTCGCCGTGCAGCTCGGTCGCGGCAAATTCGCCCGTACTCATGTCTACGTAGGCTAGCCCTAGCCGTCCTTCATGCAGCAGCACGGCGGCGAGGTAGTTGTTGCGCTCGGTGGGCAGCATATTCGGGTCGCTGACAGTGCCGGGCGTAATCACCCGCACGATCTCACGCTGCACAATCCCACGCTTGCGGCTGGTCGGCTCGATCCCGCTAGCATAGGCTGAGCGCGGGCGTACATCGCTCTTGCTCGATGCGGTCTCGCTGATCTGCTCGGCAATGGCTACACGGTAGCCTAGCTGCACAATGTCAGTGATGTACTTGTCTACGGCGTGGTAGGGGATGCCCGCCATTGGCGCGTAGAGCTTGGTCTTGCCCTGCGTGGCATAGTCTTTGCGCGTCAGGGTGACTTTGAGCAACTCGGCGAGCAGCTTGGCATCATCGTCGAAGGCTTCGTAGAAATCGCCCAGCCGATAGAGCAGGATCGTATCGGGCTGTTGTGCCTTGAGTTCCAGAAATTGCTGATACCATTCGTGTAGTTCAATCCGTGCCATTGCGGTCTCATTTCCACTAACAGGTTTTAGGGGCGAGGTTTCAGGTGTCAGGGATACCGCCTGAACATCAGCTCTATTTACCCGATATATCGTAAAGATACTGATGCAGATATGGATACCTGTTCTACACTAGATAGATTGCTAACGGGACCAGACCCTGACACCTCACCCCTGAAACCTGAAACCTGTTCCTATGCGGCGACAGCTTGCTTCAGGGCCCGCACGAAATCTCCCGCGAGTTGCTCAAAGCGTTTGCGCTGGGTGGTATTGAGAAACTTCATCAGCAAGCCATTGTTCACGTAGATACGGTCTACCCGCTCGATGCGGTAGGTATTGTTGCCGAGTGGGAACAGGCGGCAGGTGTTCTGCCCACGAATCGGTGGTAGGAGAGGGATATGCACCGCAAAGTCGGTGACGCGCTCTAGCTCGCTGTAGCCCGTCACTTCTAGCTCGGCATGCACAAGGCCCCCACGCAGGCGGAATTGGTAGCCCTTGCGCGGCGCACCAGCACTGAGCAACTCGATCTGCATCTGCTCCATGGCGGGCATCCAATTGGGCCAGCCCGCAAAATCATCGAGCACGGCCCACACCTGCGCTGGGGTCGCGTGGATCGTACTACTGGCGGTAATTTCATAAGTACTGTGGCTCACGCCGTTCTCCGGGCTAGGTGCTAGGGGGATCAGCTGGCAACGCTCAGCCCCTAGCTGGCACTGCTAGCTTGCTCCCAGAATTGGGCCACCTTCTGCCCCAGCAGGCGATAATCAGCGGTGGCGAGGTCGGGGTCTTCATCTAGAATCGCTTCGGCTTCGCGGCGGGCGGCTTGCAACAAGGGTATATCGGCAAGGTTCGCTAGCTTCAGGTCCGGCGTGCCACTCTGCCGCTTACCGAGAAATTCGCCGGGCCCACGCAGCTTCAGGTCAATCTCAGCCAGCACAAAGCCGTCGCGGGTCTCTTCCATCGCCTGCAAGCGTTGCGAGGTCTGCTCATTGTCGGCATCGCTCACAAGGATGCAGTAGCTCTGCTGCTGCCCGCGCCCGACGCGCCCGCGAAACTGATGCAGTTGGGCTAGCCCAAAGCGTTCCGCACCTTCGATCATGATCACCGTTGCGTTGGGAATGTCAATGCCCACTTCAACCACTGCTGTTGCCACCAGAATGTCGAACTCGTGATCGCGGAAAGCTCGCATCATGGCATCTTTTTCGCGGGCATGCATGCGCCCGTGGATCAGCCCGATCTTCAGATCAGGAAAGACCTCGTGTTGCAGCAGTTCCTGCATCTCTTCCGCAGAGGGCAGATCGAGCTGCTCACTTTCTTCGACAAGCGGGCAGATCACGAAGGCCTGTCGGCCGTGCTCGATCTCACGGCGTATGTGGCGGTAGGCTTTGCCGCGCTCGGCCCGGGTGATCCAGCGCGTTTTGATCTCTTGACGGCCGGGCGGGAGCTTGTTGATGATCGAGGCATCTAGCTCACCATAGATCGTCAGAGTCAGCGTGCGTGGGATTGGGGTGGCAGTCATTACGAGCATATGTGGGTTGAAGCCCTTTTGCTTGAGCCGTTCGCGCTGCTCCACGCCAAAGCGGTGCTGCTCATCAATCACGACCAAGCCGAGACTGTTGTACTTCACGTTGTTGGAGATCAGCGCGTGTGTGCCAATCACAATATCCACATCACCGCGGGCTACGCCTTCAAGGACCTTGCGCCGCTCCTTCGTGGTGAGGCTGCCAGTGAGCAAGGCCACGCGCACGCCTGCGCCGTCCAGATCGTCCTCTTCGGTGATGCCCAGAATGCGTCGGATTTCGGCGAGGCGCGTGCGCTGTTCGGTGCTTATGCTGGCGTGCCACGCATCGGCGGGCGCGTCGGCGGATGCGGGCGCAGCTGGGCGCGGCACCCGAATCTGGCGCAGCAAGGCCCGCAAGCCTTTGTAGTGCTGCTCGGCGAGGATTTCGGTGGGAGCCATAATAGCGGCCTGCAAGCCGTGCGCCACGGCTTGGAGCATTGTGGCGGCGGCAACAGCTGTTTTGCCGCTGCCCACATCGCCCTGTAGCAAGCGAGCCATGGGGGTAGGCTTTTGTAGGTCGTGGAAGATTTCGCACAGCACGGCAAGCTGGGTTCCATCCTCAATCTGTTGCCTGATCCAGAGCCAATCGAGCGTGCCGTCTTTGCGCTGGGCGGCGGGGGCCTGTGCCAAACGTTCCCAATTCCAACGCGGTGGCTCATCCGGCTGCTCCTCGCGCACCGCCCCCGTCAAGCTGAAAGGCAGGTGCAGTTGGAGTTCGCGGAACACCTCCAGATTAGGCTGCAGGGGGTAGCCCATTTCGCCCTGCCAGCGCAACCGCCGTTGTACCACCCCCACTTGGATCAGCAGGAACTCATCGAAGGCCAGCCGCGTGCGGGCCTGTTCGAGCAGGTCGGGCGAGTCGGGGAAGTGAATCTGGCGCAACGCAGTGCCGAGCGGCAGCAAGCCGGTGCGTTGGCGCACCCGCTCTGGCAGATGGTCGGGCACACTGGCGGCGAATTGGTCTACCACCTGTTTGATGAGCGTGCGGGCTTGGCGTTCGTGCAGCCCCTTGCTCAGCGGATGCACCGGCACGAGCCGGCCGGTGTGGATCAGCTCATCCTCTGAAAACGGTTCCCAATCCGGCGCTTGCATCTGGCGTACATGGCGATAGGGGTTGATGGTAACTTTGCCACTGAACACGTACTTGCGCCCGACAACGAAGTTTCGCGCCATCCATTTTGCCCCGAAGAATACCGCCCGTAGCACACCGCTCTCATCTTGAATATCCACCTCCACGAGATCACGCCCATTGCGGGTGGTGCTGGTTTGCACATCGCTGACGTGCCCGACGATGGTATGCACTTCGCCTAGAGTAAGTTCGATAATCTTCTTCTGCGAGGTGTAATCGTCGTAGCGGTGGGGGAAGTGATATAACAGATCACCGAGCGTCTCAACCCCGATGCGCTTGAAGGCAGCCGCAACACGCGGCGGGATGCTTTCCACCTGCTTGAGCGGGGTAGCTAGCCCCAGTTCGGTAGGCGGGTGGGTACTGGCAGCAGGCTTGCGGCGGGGCGGTGCTGGAGCGTGTTTGCTTGCGCCATTGCTCGGTGGGGGCGGCACATACGCTAGCTCTGCCGGAGCGGGTGCGGGCCGTGGCGGCTGGGGCGGCGGCTGGCGAAAGAGATCACGCAGGCTCTCGAGCGCAGCGGACAAGCGCACGTCTCGTTCGGCAAGCGGCAGTGCGGTGTAGTTGTGCAGCAGCGTGAGGGTATGCTGCACGGCTGGATAGTGCTGGGCGGTTCCGGCGTGGGCATACCACTCGGCCACGAATCGCTCCAAGCCGTGATTGGTGGTATTGTCAAGGCAGCCGGCCCGCTGCTCTTCAGCGAGGAGCCTGCCAAGCTCGATAATCTGCTCACGGTTCTGCATGGGTCGCGGTTGGTTTCTCTGCCGTGCATGCCCCAATCGGTGGATCGGGGATGATCTTGAACATCTTTGTCTGAAGAGGATTGTACCCCAGAATCGGGGTGTATGGCAAGTAGGTTCAGCTTGAGGCGACGCGGGTTTAAGAATCGGAAGCAGCAGGCAATGCGCCGGAAGCGTGGCTAAGGGCCCACCGTTTCGGCACGCTTGCCTGCCCAGAAGAGGTATCAGCAGCGGCTTGTTCGGGCTGCCGACACCTCTTCCGCCCCCACCGGACAGCAGAGACTCCTTACGGCTGCGAGAGCCGAACTACAGCTTGCGTGAACACATCCTCAATCGTCTTAGCATCCTGTGCATCAATATAGATGCCATTGCCATTGCGCGGGATACAGCGTAACGACTCAGCCTCTTCGGGGGGTAGCCCCACGCCAATCACGCTGACTTGGATGCCAGCATCGCCGAGGGCTTGGGCTGCAGCACATGGATCGCCGTCGCAGCTTTCTTCGCCATCAGACACCACGATAATCAAATTGCGGGCGTTGTCGCTAGCGGGCGGGAAGTCATCCAGTGCAGACCTGAGACCAAGAGCGAGCGGAGTCCAACCAACAGGTTGCCACGCATCCGCCTGTTCGCGGAGGAGCGGGATGTCTAGCCCACCCTCAATCGGCACGAGCAACGCCGTGCTTTGGCAGCTTGCGGCTTTGCCAGCATCGCTATTGTCGCCGCCGTTGCCAAAGATCCGCAAGCCGACATTCACTTGAGCAGGCTTGTCCTCATCGAGGATGTTGATCATGTTGGTGAGGGCCCGCCGCGCTGCGTCAATCCGCGCTTCGTTGCCGAGCTGGGCGGCCATCGAGCCGGAAGCATCCAAGATAATCAAGAGATTGATCGTTTCGCCAGCAGCGGTGGCACCACCCACCAGTGCCTCTGCGGCCTCGTCAGTCGTGAGGTCGGTGGCATCCGTTAGCGTCGCTAGCAGGGCTTCGGCTGCTGGACCCGTGTCTTGCAGCAGCTCGGCATCGGTGATTCCACCCGCTTGCCACGTCACCAGCTTGCCACGCGGAATGGTCACATCACCATCGGGGGTGCTGATCGTGATGTTCTCAAAGGGGGCATCGGCAAAGCTGCCGACGGTTGTGCCGAGCCGCCGCAGGGTGGTCAACAGCCCACGTCCTGTGACTGGCTCTGCCAGTGCCACAGTGACATTCTCGCCATCTACCGTCACGGTTGGCTCTGCGCCATCGGTGGTATTGCGGTCAAAGAGGGCCGGTAGGTTGGGGGCAATGCCTTCGAGCGTAGGCAGGGTCAGGCTGGCTACGCCCAAGCCACTGAGCAGGTTGGTATCGCTGAGTTGCCCACTGTCCCACGCGGCGAGTTGGGCGCGGGTCAGCTCAAAATCGCCATCAGGCGTACTGACTTTGATCGTCTCGAATGGTGCGTTGGTGAAATCTCCCACCTGATCTTTTAGACCGCGCAACACGGTAAGGAGACCACTGCCAGTTAGGGGGGCATCATACGTTACGGCGAGGTTGTTGCCTTCGGCGGTCACTTCGGGCACATTGCGCCCAGTGATGCCGCGCCCGAATACATTGGGCAGCGTGGGTAGTAACCCACTCAGAGCCGCGCCGCCGCCCGCTAGTCCGGCAATGCCCAAGCCTTTGAGCAGATCGGCATCGCTGGTTTTTCCCGCTTCCCAATCGGCAAGCTGCGCGTCGGTCAACTCGAAGTCACCATCGGGGGTGCTGACCTTGAGCCGCCCCAGCGAGCCTTTGCCAAAGCCGCCGATGCGCCCGCCCAAGCCGCGCAATGCGGCCAGTAAGCCGTCGCCGGTGAGGGGTTCATCGTAGCTCACGGCGAGGTCATCCCCATCGAGGCTGACTTCGGGAGCCTTGCCATCGGCCGTTGCGCCACCAAGCAGGTTAGGCAGATCAGGGAGCACGCCCCGCAAGGCTAGCCCGCCAAGCCCGGCGATGCCCAAGCCTTTGAGCAGATTGGCATCGCTGATTTTGCCCGCTTCCCAATCGGCAAGCTGCGCGTCAGTCAGCTCGAAGTCACCATCGGGGGTGCTGACCTTGAGCCGCCCCAGCGAGCCTTTGCCAAAGCCGCCGATGCGTGTGCCCAAGCCGCGCAACGTTGCTAGCAAGCCATCGCCGGTGAGGGGTTCATCGTAGCTCACGGTAAGGTCATTCCCATCGAGGCTGACTTCGGGCGGCGTGCCGTCGGCAGTCGCATCGCCCAGCAGATCGGGCAGATCGGGCAGAGCCGCTGCTAATCCGGTTTCCGCTTCTGGCGTGGGCACGACCACTGCACCCGGCACTGCCGTCGGCACAGGCACGGCGAGCAGGCTTTGCGGCAGATTGACGGGCTGGAACTTGGCAAGGAACGCATCCGGTGCGATCCGGCGGTTGTTCCAGAGCTGAAGATCAGCATTACTGACTTGCTTGGCTACGCCGGCTTCAGCAATCGCAAAGTTCGTAAAGGGGGTGGTATGGGTGGCGAGGGCATTTGCGGCAATACCACTTATCTTGAGCCGCTCTTCGTCCGTAAGGGTGCGATCAAAGCCAATCACAAGCGTGTCATCTGTGCCGCCAACGGAAGCGGCTGAAACAAACGTGGGCGGCAAGCCTAAGCTCGTGGCATTGATGCGTACCAACTCAGCAACATTAGTGGCACTGAGGGTAAGTGGGGTGGGTGTGGCTGCTCCCCCAAACGTAATGCCCTGCCGGAGTTGCGAGGCACTGCCGGTCGCAGTGTAGCCGGTGAGGAGAATGCCGATCAGCCCTAGCAATGCAATCACCGAACCGCCCCCAATAGCGGCAGCCCGCGCAAAGCTGGTGTCCATCCGTTCGCCCCCAGTAAGGTAGGCGGCAAGCCCTTCTTGCGGCTCATCGTCATCACTCGTCGTACCGCTAGTCGTCGTCACCGTTTTGCCAGTTGTCGCAGGCGCACCTGCTACCGTCTTGCTTGCGACAGCACCGGCGGCAGCGGCTCCAGCGACACCCGCAGCGGCTCCGGTGGCTTTCTTGCTGCGGGTGATCTCAATCTCCATCTCGCGCACCCGCCGCTCCTCACTTTTGGCTTTTGCCGCCGCTTCTTGCCTACGCCGTTCTTCCTCCGACATTGGCTTCTGTTCTTCAGACATACATCTTCCTCCAATGCTACAGTCGGCTTTGTGTGCAACTGAATAGCTCTGATCCAGAGAGCAGTTCGGTCTGGATTTGAATTTGGTTAGGCTTCCACCTTTTCAATTATACCGTACCTTGTTACGCATGGGAATATGCTTGAAGTAATCTAGCGTAACAGGGCCGCAGTAGCACACGTGCTATCCGTGCGGTGCAGGCCCGCGCCGCCACGCGAGTAGCAGCACTGGCAGTGCACCGAGCTGGGTTGCTCCAGCTTGACACGTGAGCTGGAAGAAGTGGGTGTATTCGTGGCGTGTGATCTGCGTCGTGTGGGCGGCACGGTTGCGGATCGTGCGGATGTGGGCAAGCATGGTAACAAAGTCATCAAAGGTGATCTGATAGGGCTGCTGTGCATAGTGCAGTTGCCCCTGCCACACCTGTTCCAGATGAGCGAGCAACCGTGCCCAATCGCCCTCAGTCCGTTCGGCATTGTTCCGCATGAAGGGTAATGTGCCGAGTGAGGGCTTGCCCTTGAATGCCGCTCCAGTTAGGTTGGGGCAGGCGAGGATGCGCTCTTGCAGCAGCCGCTCGAGCACCCCAGCAATCTGGATCACGGGAGCCGAGTAGTCGTGGGCCCTGACGCTATCGAGTTGCTCAACGAGAAAGATCGCCAGTGCCAGCGAACGCCGCGCCGGATCATCGAGATCGGCGAAGATCGGAGCCAAGCCCAGATCGTTGAGGCGGTGATAGAACACCTCGATCCGCTGCTCTGCGCCCAGCAGCTGTGCAAGGCGACGGGCCAGCTGCTCAATCTGGTGGGTGATGCGGGTAATGCTGGCATCGTCCATATCGCTGAGCGGGCGGTGAGAAAAGAGGTGATCCAGCTCGTGCAGTAGCTCGGTCGCGTTGCGCGGCGGACGCACCGGCTTGTGTGCGCCGGCCTGCCCGACAATCTGGCAGACGTGCCCATCTTGACAGCAATGAACCACGCGACTCACCAGATCGGTGCGCGGCGGGGTCGTATGCGGCTTGGGGCAGATCAGGATTTCGCTCGGCGGCGTAGCGGCGGGTAAGTGCAGGGTGAGCCACGCCTGCTGCTCGGCGGCACTCAGGCTATCGAGAAACATGCCGTGACAGGCAAGCGCGGGCGGCGGGCTGAGTGCGGCGTGGGTTGCATCGAGCAGGGCGGTGAGGGCTTGCTCGGTAGGGGCGGCAGGCGTAGCCCGATCAGGCGGCGCAACAGTGACCAGTTGCACGTGGTAGCCCGCCGGAATGGGCGCAGGCGGTGGGGCAACAACCGCCGTTAGCAACATCCCGATGGCACTACCCTGCGCCAGCAAGCGGCCATACAACGCCTCACAAGCGGCGGTAGGTTGCTCGGCGACAACAAGGCGGGCAAGCCACACCAGCCCCGCCTCGCGCCAATACACCTGCTGCTGATCGGCCACGCGAGCCGGTGGCGGATTGCTGCGCTGCACGGTGAAGCTGTCATCCCGCTCGGCCCAGATGGTATATTCACAGCCTTGCCACGTATAACGCAGCGTGCGCGGGTGCTGATCGGGTTGCTGGGGCTGGTACTCAAGCAGCAGCCCGTGTTGTTGGAGCATGTCCACCAGCTCATACCACAGCCACAGGGCATAGACCTGATCGGCGGCGGGGCTAGTCAGCATAGTGGTGTGTACCCCGTGCAGCGGGGTTGGGTCGGCGAGCAGGCGCACGCCGCGCCACTGTTCGCGCCACGCGAGTAGCTCGGCATAGGCACTGCCCGCTTGCACCTGCGCCGCCACCTGCGCTTCGAGTGCGGCCTGCTGGCCCTGCTCAAGGCGGGCTTGGGCGAGTGGCAGGATGGTGACAAACTGCGGGAAGGCCAGAGCCTGTTGGCACTGGGCGAGCAGATCCGTCAGCGTGTGGCGCAAGTCGGCATAGGCAAGATCGCTGTGGGCAAGCAGGCGGTGGGCGAGCGTGCGCCATTCGAGCAGGGTGAGCACGGTAAGCAAATTCTCAGGCGTGCCAAAGTCGCGCTGGCGTTGCAGCGTATATAGGTCAAGCGGGGGGGTATCGGCATCGGGGGTGTGCTGCCAATGGTGGCTCAAGCTGCGCTCCCAATCTATGGTGGCGTGTACGGGGGGCGGCGTGCTCGCGGTGCGGCGCGGAGCTGTGAAGCTGAGGCGGCGCACAATGCGCGGCAGGATTTGCCCAAACAGCTCCTCGCGCAGGAGCAGCACCGCCGCTAGCTCATCGTACCACTCGCGTAGCCCAGATGTAGGCACACGCGCTGCGTGCCTCAGGCCCCGTAGCCGAACAGCATCGTAGCGCATGAGCAACGTGAGCAGGCGCATCTGCATGCGGGCAAGCGCGGCTGGGCTAGGCATGGTGGCTGGGCTAGGCATGGTGGCTACTTAAGCAGATAGCCAAAGAACTGCACTTCCGTAATTGGCGTATCGTCGTAGCGTGCGCTAGGATAAACCTCCTCGATAGTTAACTGGATCACATCGGTGAGCTTGTAGGCGATAGGCACGGCCTGCATGCCCCGCCGATCTGCAAGCTGCACGACATCGCTGCTACCATCGGCAAAGGTCAGCAGGAGGCGTTGCGGGCGGTGGTTGCGGCGGAAAATCTCCTCATCGCGCTCCAAACCGGCACTGATAGACATACGTACCAACAGCACTGGCTCAGCAAATTCAAAGCGAATCCACTCGCCAATGCCTGCGCCCGGCACGCCCTCGACCCACGCCGTATCGGGGCGATTGTCGCGGGTCAGTTCGGGTTCGTAGCGCACAATGCCCAAGCCGACAGAGCGCAGGTCTTCGGGCGGCAGCGTCGAAGAAGCGGTCACAGTGATGACGGTCAGCGGGATCGGTGGGGTGCTGCTCAGGGCGGTGATGGTGGCAACGGGCACGCCGGAGCTTACGGTTTTGATGGTGGTAGTGGTTGTAGCGGTGGCGGTAATGCCTTCCGTGCCTGCTAGTGCGGGGGTATCGAGCCGCGCCTGAAACTCGGCAAGGCTGATTGGGGCTAGCCCTTCAGCGACTGCAAGGGTATCGCTGCGATCCATAATCCCGCCTACGCTGTAGCCGTGATCGCCCGTTTGCCAGTGGAAGCTCCAGCCGCCGCCCGTGCTGAATTCGTAGCCTGCTTGCTGGCGAATCTGGATGGGCTGTGCGCCACTCGGCACAGCATCGAAGAAGGTGGTTGCTTGCCCACCTGTGATCTGCATGAAGTATTGCCGATCCTGCGGATTTTGCAGGGTCAGCATAAAGCCGCGTTCATCGGCGTAAGAGGCGAAGGTTAGCACCTCTAGCCCACGCGGGAGGACACTGGGCCAGTAGTAGATGAGGGCGGTGCTGCTGGGGGCAGGCGGGGTATCTGTCGCTCCGGATGTTCCGGCTGCTCCGGTTGGGGCAGCTGTTGGCGCGGCGGCAGCGAACGCGGTGGTTGCTGGCGGTGCATCGGCCAGCTCGGTAGGGCTAGGCGCGGGCGGTACGGTAGCAGCGGCAAGCGGAGCCGTTGCAGGTGGAGTGGGTGCAGGCACGGGCGGATTGCCACATGCGGCAAGTGTACCCGCTAGCACGAATATCACCGAGTATATAAACCATAGGCGCATGCACGTTTCTCCTCTGTCTATCGGTAAGCGCACCGCCCGCGTTGCAAGCCGGAAATGCCGCCTGCGTGCGTGGTGTGCGCTACGCCTATTGTACCGCAGACGCGGGAGCTGTGGGAAGGAATGTCGCCGCTCGCTGCTCCGCAGCACTCCACCGCTTAACGTCGGGTATAATATGAGCTAACGAAATCGAAAACACCACCACGCAAAGGATGTCTTATGATGCATAGTTTTGATGCCCTTGTTTTGAGTCAACACGCAGACGGCAGTGTCCATCCTGCAATCCAGCAACTCACCCCCGATGATCTGCCCGCAGGCGATGTGCTGGTGCAGGTGAGCCACTCCGGGCTGAACTACAAAGACGGCCTCGCTGTAACTAATACGGGTAAGATCGTCCGCAGCTTCCCAATGGTGCCGGGCATAGATTTTGCGGGCACTGTCGTCGCCTCACAATCGCCTGCCTATGCTGTCGGCGATGCGGTGGTGCTGACAGGCTGGGGCGTGGGCGAGCGGCACTGGGGTGGCTTCGCGGGGATGGCGCGGGTCAGTGCCGATTGGCTCGTGCCACTGCCAGCGGGATTAACCCCCAAACAGGCGATGGGCATCGGCACGGCGGGCTTCACCGCAATGCTGAGTGTGCTCGCTCTAGAGGAACACGGCGTGACCCCCGCTGCTGGCGAGGTGGTCGTCACCGGCGCGGCAGGCGGGGTGGGTAGCATTGCCATTGCGCTCCTTGCCCAGCTCGGCTACCGTGTGGTTGCCTCGACTGGGCGCACCGAGCAGCACGCCTATCTGCACGAACTTGGCGCGGCGGAGTGCATTGGGCGCGAGGTGCTATCCGCCGCATCCAAACGCCCGCTCGAAAGTAGCCGCTGGGCTGGTGCCGTAGATACTGTCGGGGGCGATACACTTGCGGGGATCCTCCGCACTATGAATGTAGGCGGCAGTGTGGCGGCGTGCGGGCTGGCCGGTGGATCGCACCTCAACACGACGGTGATGCCCTTCATCCTGCGCGGTGTGAACCTGCTGGGAATCGAATCGGTCTACTGCCCGCTGCCGCGTCGGCTGCTCGCGTGGGAGCGGCTTGTGCGTGATCTGCCGCTTGCCAAGCTCGAAGCCATGATTGAGACTGCCCGCCTTGCGGATGTGCCGCGCCTCGCTGCCGCGATTGTTGCTGGGCAGGTGCGTGGGCGCATCGTGATTGAGCTGTAGGGGCAAAGGCTGTTGTCCGCCGCTGCTTTGAGCAGCGGATGCAAGGATGCCGTGCTAATCCCTGTGGCTTGCATCCAGTAGCGGTTTCCCAAGACCCTGTTATAATCAGGGTAAGAAATCTGCATAGGAATCATCATGTCGGAACGAATTGGCATTGCTATCCTGAATCGCATGCCGCAGGATGAGTTTGTTGCCACTGTCGGCTTCGTCTTTGAAGACTCAGCGTGGATCGCGGCGCAAGTCTGGAGCCAGCGTCCTTTCGCTAGCGTTCAGCAGTTGCACGCTGCGATGTGTGCCATTGTGCAGGCGGCTCCCCTTGCACAGCAGATCGCCCTGATCCAAGCCCACCCCGATCTTGCGGGGCGAGCCGCCCAGCAGGGCACACTCGGCGGAGCCTCCACCGATGAGCAGGCGGCGGCGGGCTTAACGACCTTGACCGATGCAGAACGCGCCGAGTTCGCCCGCCTGAACGCCGCCTACACAGCGCGGTTCGGCTTTCCCTTCGTAATCTGTGCCCGCGAGCACAAGAAAGCCAGCATCCTTGCCGGCTTCCACGCCCGCCTCGCCAATGCGCGTGAAGCCGAAATCACGACGGCACTGCATGAGATATACAAGATTGCTGGGCTGCGCCTTGCTGATACGGTGACTGACCAGCCCGCACCAACGGAACTGTCTTGCGAATAGAAAGGGACTCTCGAATGACAGCCGAAATCTACTATGGCAAAAGCAATGTCTGTGTGTATCGCACCTACGCCACCCCCCTGAAGGGCTTGACGGCCATCCCCGAATCTGGCTTCACCGAACGCAGCAACAACCTGCTCGCGGTGGATATAGATGTGCGCGTGTTTGGCAATGCGTTCCTACCGGCCTATACTGAAGGCGACAACTCGATGGTGGTGGCAACCGACACGATGAAGAACTTCATTCTCGAAGAGTCGCTCAACTACACGGGGGCAACGCTAGAGGGCTTGCTGGAAATGCTCGGGCAAGGGTTCCTCAGCACCTACAGCCATATGGAGTGGGTTCGCATGACGGGGCGCGAGATTCCGTTTGTCTCAGCGAGCAGCAACGATAACCTGTACAGCATGGGCAACCGCGATTACACCACTGCAACGCTCGACATTAAGCGCAACGCGACCGGCTTTGTTGTTAGCGATCATCAATGTGGGCGGGTTGGCCTCAAACTCGTTAAGTTGACCGGCAGTGCCTTTGCAGGCTTTGACCGTGATCGCTACACCACGCTGGAGGAACGCCCAGATCGCTTGCTGTATATCTCCATAGATATATATTGGAAGTATGCCGATCCGGCTGTGATGCTCGATCCACAGCACACGGGCTATGTTGCTGCCGAGCAGATCCGTGATCTGGCATGCTCTACCTTCAACGACTTCGTGAGCATGTCCATTCAGCACCTGATGCATGAGATCGGTACGCGCACGCTGGAACGCTTCCCGCAGCTGATCGAGGTCGGCTTCGATGGGCAAAACCGCACATGGGACTCCGGCTTTACCTCCGTACACGATCCGAAAATTCGCACCTATTGCGATCCGCGCCCGCCGTATGGCTCGCTCGGCTTGCGGTTGCGGCGCGATTAGCATAAACGGGAGACTTCCGCATGGCCGGTCGGCTAACTACGCATGTCCTCGATACGGCGCATGGCCGTCCAGCGGCGGGGCTACGCATCGAGCTATGGGCCTTGACTCCAGCAACCGGCGAACGTATGCTCCTGAAGCAGGTGATAACCAACACGGATGGGCGCACCGATGCACCCCTGCTGAGTGGCGACGAGCTACGGATTGGGGTGTATGAATTGGTTTTTGCGGTGGGGGATTACTTCGCATCCGAGCCAGTGTTAGAGCCAACCCCTCCCTTTCTTGATCTGGTTCCGGTGCGCTTTGGCATTGCCCATGCCGAGCAGCACTACCACGTACCGTTATTGGTTGCGCCGTATGGCTACAGCACCTATCGAGGCAGCTGAACATGAAGAGGAGCCTATGCCCTTTGCAGACGATCTCCCCGTGCCGGTTGGAGCGTGGGCTTACCCCGCCGCCGAACTGCTGCTAGCGCGTGCCGAGCAGCTTGCGTTGATGACGGAGGAGCCGAGCCGGATCACGCGCCGCGCCTTCACTCCAACCATGCGCGAAGTACAGGAGCAGGTAGCGGCGTGGATGCACGCGGCAGGCATGTCCGTGCGCCGTGACAACATCGGCAACCTGATCGGCGTGTATCCCGCATCCACCCCCAATGCACCCACTCTGTTGATAGGCTCACACCTTGATACGGTGCGCGATGCGGGCAAATATGATGGCCCGCTGGGTGTGTTGGCGGGGCTAGCGTGCGTTGAGCAACTCACGGCGAGTGGGCAACACCTGCCCTTCAACCTCGAAGTGATCGCCTTTGTGGATGAAGAAGGGCTGCGCTTTCATACCGCCTATCTCGGCAGCGAAGCTGTGAGTGGCGATTTTAAGCCAGACTACCTGCACCTCACCGATGATGAGGGCATCACGCTTGCCGATGCGATCCGTGCATTTGGTGGCAATCCTGATCGCATTGCCCAAGATCGGCGCGACCCCGCCACGCTGCTCGGCTACTGCGAACTGCACATCGAACAGGGACCAGTGCTGGAGCAGGCCAGCATACCCGTTGGGGTAGTCACAGCTATTGCTGGGCAGACGCGCATGGCGATCTCGTTTCGGGGCAAGGCGGGGCACGCTGGAACCGTGCCGATGCAGCTACGCCGCGACGCGCTCTGTGGAGCCGCCGAATTTATCCTTGCGGTTGAAGCCTACACCCGCGAGTCGCCTGATATGGTCGCCACCGTCGGGCGGATCAATGCCTACCCGGATGTGAGCAATGTGATTCCCGCCGAAGTGACCATCAGCCTTGATGTGCGCCACAAAGATAACAGCCACCGCCAACGAGTCTGCAAGATGTTGCTGGAACGGGCCCAACATATCTGTATCACGCGCCACCTCACCCTTGATTGGCGCATCGTTCACGAGAACCCAGCCACGCCTTGCGATCCCGCCCTGAGTGGCATTCTCGGTGCGGCAGTGCAGCAGGCAGGCTACCCCTTGCTGCACTTGCCCAGTGGAGCTGGACACGATGCGGTGGCGATGGCACGGATCACCCCGATCTGTCTGCTGTTTGTGCGCTGTGCAGGCGGCATCAGCCATCACCCCGACGAAGCGGTGCAGGTGGGTGATGTAGCTGCTGCGCTAGATGTGCTACATCATTTTGTTCATCTTTTGGCGAACCAACTGAGCCTAGGTACGGAGCAGTAGGATACCCAATGGCGCACTTTGATCTACACCTGCGCGGCGGCTTGGTGCTGTTGCCCGATCAGCCGGAGCCGGTTGCGGCCGAGATCGGGATCATTGCGGGGCAGATTGCCGCAATCGCGCCGGAGCTAACCGACACCGCCGCCGACACGCTCGATGCAACCGGTTTGGTCATTCTTCCCGGCGCGGTAGATGCCCACGTCCACTTCAATGAGCCGGGCCGCAGCGCGTGGGAAGGCTGGGCAACTGGCACTCGTGCGCTTGCCGCAGGCGGCGTGACCTGCTGCATCGAGATGCCCTTGAATGCTAGCCCGCCCACGCTCGATGCAGCCAGCCTGCACGCCAAGCTCGCCGCTGCCCGTGCCAGTGCCTATGTGGATTTTGCGCTGTGGGGCGGCTTGACCCCAACCAATCTAGATACGCTCGATGAGCTAGCAGCGGGCGGGGTGATCGGCTTCAAAGCCTTCATGTGCGATAGTGGCATCAGCGATTTTCAGGCTTCAGATGAAGACACGCTGCACGCCGGCATGCGCCACGCCGCCCGGCTGGGCATGCCAGTGGCAGTGCATGCCGAACACGAGCCAACCGTCAGCCACCTGACCGCGCAGGCCCGCGCCGCAGGGGCGACGAGCATCCGCGCCTACCTCGCCTCGCGCCCGATCCACGCCGAACAGGAAGCGATCCAGCTTGCCGCCCACCTTGCCCACGCAACTGGCTGCCGCCTGCATGTGGTGCATGTGAGCAGTGGACAGGGCGTGCAAGCTGTGCTAGCCGCCCAAGCACGCGGTGTAGACATAAGCTGCGAGACTTGCCCGCACTACCTCGTCCTCACCGATCAGGATGTGGAGCAGCTTGGCGCACCTGCCAAATGTGCCCCACCGATCCGCAGTGCCGCCGTGCAAGCCGAACTGTGGGCCTATCTGGCTGATGGTCGCCTGCCAATGGTCGCTTCCGATCATTCGCCCGCCCCCCCAGACATGAAAACCGCGCCCGATTTCTTTGCCGTGTGGGGGGGCATCTCCGGTTGCCAATCCACGCTGCCGCTCATGCTCGATGCGGGCTACCACCAGCGCGGCATCCCGCTGGCGACACTAGCCCAAGCGTGGGCCACCTATCCCGCGCAACGCTTCGGCTTGGGGCAGCGCAAAGGCCAGATTAGCATCGGCTATGATGCCGATCTGGTACTGGTTGATCTGGCGGCACAGGCCACCGTGCAAGCCAGCGATCTCTTTTATCGTCACCCGCACAGCCCCTACCTTGGGCGCACCTTGCGCGGTGTAGTTGTCCAGACGCTGGTGCGCGGCGCAGTTGTGTATCAGCGTGGGCAGATTGTGGGGCATGCCGGATGGGGTGCTTGGGTGGTGGGGCGTAAGTCGCGTGGTAGCAGCCGACCTTAACCGTGAATGCACACCGTGTACCTGATTCAATGGTACACTATCCACAGCAGATCGGAGAAGTCTTGGACAAGGAGATCAGCCTATGAAGACGCTTTCCGGCGCAACCCGCAGCGTCATCACCGAGCGTTACGCGCTGCTTGCGCCCGATGGCCTCGTGCCAAGCAACGTTCCCGGCTGGCAGCATACCGTGTGCCAGATCGTGATTGCGCCGCAGATGGGCGCACGCTTCATGCAGATGCTCTGTACGCT
Organism: uncultured Chloroflexales bacterium; assembly: GCA_937967405.1. Classification (GTDB taxonomy): domain Bacteria; phylum Chloroflexota; class Chloroflexia; order Chloroflexales; family Chloroflexaceae; genus JAAUTZ01. The sequence continues at coordinate 28,324 of CALCJV010000138.1, forward strand.
TGACCCCACCAGCACGGGCGAAGGCATCACCGATGACGACGAGTGGTTTGTGTTTGTCGAGACGGGCAGCATCAGCCTGCGCTACCGCACCGTCGCTGATCTGGGTAAGCCGCACCACGTCACGCTTACGGCGGGCGGCTACGCCTATCTGCCGCCCGGCACGTTCTACCACATAAGCGATGCCCACGCGGCAACCCGCCTGCTCATCCTTGAACGTTATTACACCCCCCACGAAAGCGACGACATAAAGCTACCCGACGTGGTGCTTGGCAACGAAGCCGACGTGCCTGCCACGCCGTTTATGGGCGATGACGGGGCCATGCTCAAGCTGCTGCTGCCCGATACCCCCGCCTTCGATATGGCAGTGAATATCTTCACCTTTCAGCCGGGCACGACTCTACCGATGGTCGAAACCCACATTATGGAACACGGCTTGCTGATGCTGCAAGGCAGCGGCATTTATCGGCTCAACAACGACTGGCATCCCGTCCAGCACGGCGATGTGATCTGGATGGCCGCCTACTGCCCGCAGTGGTTTGTGGCCACCGGCAAAACCCCGGCCCGCTACATCTATTACAAAGATGTCAACCGTCACCCAATGCACTACTAACCCAGAGGAGCTATGCCTACCCTGCCCCAGATCAGCCTTGAACAGATTGATACCGAAGCCGTGCAAGCCCAACTCGTCCAGCTGGCCCGCTTTTCGAGTACCCCCGCCCCCGCCGTAACGCGCGTGCTATGGACCGCGCCGGATATGCAGGCCCGCGCCTTCCTGCGCGAACAGTGCGCTGCGCTAGGCTTGGTAGTGCGCGAAGATGGGCTAGGCAACCTGTTTGCGCGGTGGCTCGGCACTGCGCTCGAACTCCCCGCTGTCGCTAGTGGCTCACACATTGATGCAATCCCGAACGCGGGGATGTATGATGGCACGGTTGGCGTGATTGGTGTGCTAGCGGCAATTCGCGCCCTGCAACAGGTGGGTTTCACCCCGCACCGCTCGATTGAGCTAGTCGTGTTCACGGCCGAAGAACCGACCCGCTTTGGTCTTGGCTGTCTCGGTAGCCGGGCTATGGCGGGTATGCTTACCCCAGCCCAGCTGGCCAGCCTACGCGATAGCGATGGGCACACGCTGGAACAGGCTCGTCGCACGGCGGGATATACCGCCGATCTTGCCCACGTTGCGTTGCCAGAAGGTCATTACGCTGCGTTCATTGAACTGCATATTGAGCAGGGCCCGGTGCTAGAGCAGGCGGGCATCCCGATTGGGATTGTGCAGAAGATCGCTGCGCCGAGTAGCCTACGGATTACGCTGACGGGGGAAGGTGGGCACGCTGGTACAGTGCTGATGCCGGATCGTCACGATGCCCTGCTTGCCGCCGCCGAGCTTGCTTTAGCTGTTGAGCAAGCCGCGTGCAGCAGTGGCAGCCCCGATACCGTCGGCACCACTGGCGTGCTGCGGATTGCGCCGGGCGCAGTCAATAGCATTCCCGCCCACGCCGTCATGGAGATAGATGTGCGCGACACTGATCTAGAAGCACGGGAGCGCACGCTTGCTGCCATTCGCACTGCCACCGCTGCGATCAGTGCACGGCGCGGGGTGCAAGCCACCGTCGAGTTGCTCAACGCCGATCCGCCCGCGCAGTGTGCGCCCGCATTGACCGATACGGTGGCGCATGTCTGCCAGACATTGGGCATTGCCGCCCAACCGATGATCAGTCGCGCCTATCACGACAGCCTATTTATGGCGCGGGTCTGCCCGATTACGATGATCTTTATTCCGTGCTACAAGGGCTACAGCCATCGCCCGGATGAGTACGCCGCACCGGAAGCCATCGCCACCGGCATTGTCGTGCTCGCGCAGACCCTCGCCCATCTTTCGCACGTAGCAGCCTAGAGAGTGAGTCGTTGTTGCCTATGTGGCATACCTACCTGCAACCTGTGAGCTTGAGTGAAACGGTCAGCCTGCTGCGCCAGTATCTCGGCAAGGTACGGATTCTGGCGGGCGGCACGAACCTGCTTGTGGCGATGCAGCACGGCACCGCAACCGCAGAGATTGTGATTGACCTGAGCCGCCTGAGTATGCTGCGCCAGATCCGAGTGGATGCAGGCACGTTGCGGCTTGGTGCACTGGTTACGCCCGCGCAGGTGTTGCGCTCGGAGCTGTGCCGCGAGCATGCTCTGCCGCTCGTGCAAGCCTGCCACGAGTGGGGCGCACCACAAATCCGCAACCGGGCCACGCTCGGCGGCAACATAACCAATGCCTCGCCGGTCGGGGATGGCATTCCACCTTTGATTGCCCTCGACGCGCAGGTGGTACTGCTGAGTAGCTCCGGCGAACGGACGATTCCGGTTGCCGATTTTATCACCGCACCCCACGCCACCCTGTTGCTCCCGGATGAACTGCTCACTGAAATCTTGATCCCGATCCATGCTACCCCACACCTGCGTCGCGGCATGTTCCACAAGCTAGGTATGCGCCGGGCCCAAGTAATCTCGGTGGTGAATATGGCGTGTATGCTAACGTTTGCCGATGAAGGCGGGGCCAGCCCTGCACCACTCGTGCAGGCGGCCCGTATCGCCGTCGGGGGGATTGCGCCCACGGTACAGCTGGCTGAGGCTGCCGCCGCGCTGCTGGTCGGGCAACGCCTTACGCCAGAGCTGGGCCAGCAGGCGGGTCTCCTAGTGGCCCAGATCGCCCGCCCGATTGATGACATTCACGCCCCCGCCGCGTATCGGCAGGCCGTGCTTGCGCCGCTTGTCGCG
>CALCJV010000139.1 GCA_937967405.1 uncultured Chloroflexales bacterium
GGTTCATATAGATACGTTAAACTTGGAGGGAAGAATCAATGAACGAAAACCACGACGCTTACGATCAGGCACGCCTCTTGAATGAATATGAAGCCAAACTCCAATCTCTAGATTGGGATTCAAAACAGCGCGTCCACGACACGATAGATGTCATTGAGAGAATGATAGCGGCCATTAACAAAACCATCTGCTCGTTTGACCAATTCAGATGGCACGCACAGGACTTCAAGCGCGAATTGGAATCCCAGAAACAAGAGCTGTATGACATTGTAAGTCCTAGCTAGTTAAAGCGAGGATATTTCCAAAAATCAGACATATTATGTCTGACCTGCCTGTTATACTAGAATCAGAACCGGACACCTGTACTGAAAACACGCGGCCATTACTGCCCACAGGAGCATTGAATCTATGGATGATAATCTGAGTCTCTTATTAGGATTGCCAACCGGTAGCGATGCCGTGCTGACAGACTACCTTACCCACGTCGCCAATGCGGGACTGCTGCCCTACAAAACAGTGCTGCAATATGGCGGCAAGCACGGCGAGCCGCTCTACCAGCACATTTTGAAGGGCATCTTCTTCTTGCACAGCATTGCCGAACTCTTTAATCTCAGAGAGGAAGAGCGGCGCGTGCTTTTCACCGCCTTCTCTATTCATGACCTGAACAAGGCCCCACTGGATGTGGATGGCAGTGTCAGCCGCCGCTACGTAGAACTGTCCACGCTGGAGCAAATCGAGCACCATCTCAAAGCCTACAACCTCGATCTGTTTTTTGAAGGCTACGAAGCCTATCTGCCAGACATTCAGATGCTGATCCAGCGGCACGGACCACACACCCCCACCGGCACGGCCCACCGCCGCGCTACAACGCCCTATGCCCTGCCCCGTGACCGTTTAGAGCTGCTGCTCAAGCTGATCCACGCTGCTGACAAAAGCGCGATGGCATATAGCAGCAGCGATACCAACCAGCTCGACACGGTGCTACATCACCTGAACAGTGCTAGCCCGATCCGGTATCAGATGGTGGTTCATCAGCTTGGCGAGCAGCGCGGGAGCTTTACCAATCTGATCCACAACGCGGTGATGGAAGAGCTAGCCACATCTGGCTTAACGCCACTGCTCTGCTATCCTGACAGCGTGGTCTATCTTCTTCCGGCCACGGACGCACCGCCAGCACTGGACAACGCACGGCTGGAAGCGATTGCTCGGCGGGTTGCCCGTGCGATCAAGACGATCACCGGCGAGAAGTATACCCAGTTCATCAAAGCGGGCAATATGGGGATTAGTGTCGGTTCGGAGTGTCTAAACCTCGGCATCCCAATGGAAGCCATCATCGGGACGATAGCAAGCATTCTGGAGCGTCGCCCCTATAAAGATGAAGACCTTGCCAAGCTCCACACTGACTCTGTCCGCCGCACCACTGCTGCCCTCGCTAATGCCGATCCCGCACTCGCGCCCGCCGTGCACGATCTGCTCAACACCCGTGCCGTGCCCGATACCCCCTGTGGCATGCGGGCGGCGGAACTCCTCCGCACCTACTACATCTTCCTCAAAGAGCATATGCGCGAGACAATTCCTGATGCGTGGCAACATCTGTATGATCTGTTGGAATTGACACCTGAGCAACAAGCCATTGCTGGGGTATTCGATGCGCGGATGGATCGTGCCTCAGCAATTGCGGTGCTGCAAGGCTTACGCATGGAGTCGCTGATGCAGCGCATCATTGCGGATGCCCAGCGAATGCTTGATGCACATGGGCAGCACGATCCACGAGTCGCAGTCATTGTAGCCTATCTCCAGCTCATGCTCAGCTTTACAACGCGCCCGATGCAGCCTGCCGAGTATCGTGGGTCACTCACACGTTACGTTGCCCAGCAACATAAACAGTGTAGCCAGTGCAGCCTGCCCTTCGAGACGCAGCCGTTGATGTCTGGTGATGTCCGTGATGGGATCAAAGTGCAGTTTTTTTCCAATCGCCTGCGCGGGGGTAAAAGTGAACCGAAACGCAACATCTGCCCGATCTGCCAAATGCACCTCTTGATCGAGAAGCTCAACTACCCAGATCGCGGCGGCGAGGACGTGTTCTATCTGCATTGCTTTCCGTATGGCTTTCTGCCGCCCGTGTTGGTCGAAGCACTAGCGGCAGGCTTTCAAGCAGCCAACCAACGTAATCCGCTCGGAGCTGCGTTGCGCGTCAAACAGCCTGAACAGGCCCTGCGTCATCTCGTGGATGTACTGGAGAAAGCGCACCAGAGCGTGGCCGCAACCCGCCCCGACATGGCGAACATCTTCTCCGCTACCACCCGACAAGGCAAAGCCCAGCCCTTCGGTATCGCCCTCCCGCGCTATAGCAGCACGCGGGGGGCGGTGTTTACGCTGCCTGTCAATACGCCAGTGGAGCGGGGCGAAGGTGCGAATGAAACCGCGCAGTTTCTCTTTGCCCTGACCCACGCGGTCATTCTCCAGCACTACCTCGGCTGCCGCCTGTTGCTCTCGCGCTCGCCAATCCCAACCCTGCCTGCCGAAGCAATGAGCGATCTGTATGTGGATGTGATCCCCGTAGCCGTGTGCGGCTTGATGCCTAACGCACAGCTCACCCAGTATGTTGCTGGAACCAGCGAGCCGGGCACGCTGCCCGCGCTCCGGCAGCGGCTCAATCTGCTCTACCAGATCCGTATGCAGATCGGCGATCTCCGCAAGGGCGATGAGGAACTTGCCGCTCTGGTACGCGCACTAGCTGAGCATCCCCTTGCGATCTGGCATGTTGCCGAACGCATCGCCACGCGGGCAGAACCTGATGAAGCACGGCATACTGCACGGCTCGTGCGTACAACTCATTTGATCCATACCCTTGTTACTGATCTTTTAGAGGAACGGAAGGACATCCGAATGCAAGCATTAAGCACCCACCTGCAAGAGCTTGCCCGCATCGCTTGGAAGAATGGCTTGCGCGGCAGATCGCTCAAGAAGAACTCGCTCCTGACGGCTATCACTGAAGCCTTTGATAAGCTCGCCCAAGTTCACCCCGGCAGCCCACTAGATACGGCACTGGTGCAAGCCGCCGCAGCATCCGACCTTGCCCAGCACGTGGCCCGTATTCGCACGCAGCAGAATCGCATAGCCGGTGCGAAGCTGTGGGAGGCAAGTGCCAATTTTATGGACTACTTTTTCGAACATATCTATGCCGAAGCCTATCAAGGGCGGCTTGCCCGCCTACTCGCTGACCGCAAGCTGATCCTGTCTGCATTCTACCTCTACATGCTACAGGAGCTAGCCGAGTCAAAAGCCCGCAAGCAAGAACACGAACTGGCTGATCTGGATGAAACTGAATTGGTAGATAGTGTAGACAACTAAGAAAGGATTACCCCAATGACAACAACCACCAGTGTGCTAGAAACCTACGCCGAGCATCTCGCGGCAACGTATGATCCGTATCCGCATGGGAAGTATATGACTCTGCTGCTTGTGCGGCAGGTGGCATCTGAAGCCATGTTCCGTACCGAAGGGAGCGGCGAACCATTGACCACCGAGTTTGTGTTCCCCGGCACTACTGACACCGAGCCGATCCAGCGCGTTGTCATCAGCAAGCGCAAGCAAACTGCCGTTGAGCGGCGTGTGGGGCGCGAACTCCTGCGCCAGCACGACCTGCTGCACATGGCAACTGCGGGCAAAGAACAACGGATCTGTGCGCTCAACACCAACAATCCGTGTGGGAAGTGCATTGATTGTATGCTCTATGGTTATGCGGCTGGGGGTGGGGGGGCGCAACGCTCGCGCATCATCACCGATGATGCGTTCAGTCTGCATCAGGCTCCAACGATCATTGGTGAACGGCAATTTAATGCCCTATTTGATGATAGCACCATGCGACATCCAGAGACCAAAGAGCCATCCACTAGTATCGGCACTGATCCGTATGTGCGCCCCGAAGCCGTCTTTCTCGATATGGAGACGCTCAAGGATGTTACGCCCGATGAAGTGCGCTACATTCTGGGCAATGTGCTGCGTGCATCGCGCTATGGGGCGATCTCGTCGCGGATTGGGCGCGTCCACAATCACCTGATTGGGGTTGCCTTCAGTCGTTGCGAGCTATTCTCCAATCTTGAATGGGTGCAGCATACCTACGATCTGCTACGCGGTGATCAGCCCGAACCGGACTTCCCGCTGCATCTGAGTACGATCACGGCAGCGGCCTGCGAAGCGGCGGCAACCTTGCAGGCGCGAGTGTATAGCAGTGTGACGTTCCTCAGCGAGGATGAGCTGGCGGCGTTGCAAACCGAACTGCATGAGTTGTACAGCGATCCGGCGGCACTCCAGACCATGCTCCAGCGGCTCGATGCGATCTATCCGCGCCAAGAGCCAACCCGATCAGGACGGAGGGCCACCAATGAGTCCGATGAGTGACACGCCCTACATCTATCGCTGCACCCTGACGCTGCTGGAAACGACCTACTTTGCGAGCCGTGAGGTGAGTAGCCTCTACCAAACCGAGCCGTTGATTGGGCATATTGCCCTCTGTTATGCGCTGGGGCTAGCCCCTGTACGCTATACGAACGAGGGCACCATCCATTACAAGGAAGATTTGCAACGCCTGAATGCGGCCGGGGTCTATCTCACTCCGGCCGCAATTGATGGCACAGCCCACTATCATTTGGGGCAGTTCAATGCCCAGCCCGAAACCTACTGGTCAGCTATGGGCAATAATCTGCTCGTGACTGTACCAGCTGGGGCGTGGGCTGAGAAGAATGGCCCATCGTGGTACGTCCATGAAGGTGAACGGCGGCGCAAGCTCGGCACCGAGAACCGTCCGCAAGTTGGGCGCATCCGGGCATTGGGGATCGCTACCCGTGCCATCTTCTACCTAATTAGTGACGAACCACAGCAGTTGCCAACCTATATCCGGCTAGGCAAATGGATGAGCAAAGCCCACCTAGACGCGCAACACATGCGCCCGAATAAGATTGTTGGACAAGGTGACTTTGCGGGTATTATCGCTCCGGCTGACTTGCCTAACGAAACGACGATTCTGGCGGGGGATCAGATTACGGTGCAGCCCACCCCGCTCCTGCGCGGGGCCCGCCTGCGGGGTCCCTGTTACCAACTTAGCGATGGTGCGCTTGTGCCCTGTGGCATGCGCTTTGCTGTGGAGGATTTGCCATGACACCAGTTCATATCCGGCTGAGCGGCTATGCTGACCGGCTTGCCGATCCCGTAGACTATCCGCCCAGCTACCACGACTCCAGTGGCAGAGGGCTGCTCGAACATCAGGTACGTACCTATCAAGCTCTTGAACAGACTCCGCTTGTGATGAATACCTACCCAACGGGCACGGGCAAAACCCGTGCGGCCCTGCTGCGCCTGTTACACCCCGCCCAGCAGAGGCAGCCGGTGCTGCTGATTGCCCCCACTAACGCCTTGATCACGCAGCACGCGGCAGATGTGGAAGCATTCATTGCGGAGCAGGGGTTACCCTTTGTGGTGCAGGTTGCCACCGCCGAGACGATTGAAGCGCGGCTGAATGATGGGGTCCGGCGGCGCGGCACGGCCCTGCATCGCCTGATCGAGAACCCCGCCGACGAGGTGCACGAGCACGGTAAGCCGCTGGTGCTGGTGACGAATCCGGACATCTTCTACCTTGCGCTGCACTACCGCTATGGGCGGCTGGATGCTGCCAACCTGTTCGATGACTTCATGCTCAAGTTCACCTATATTATTATTGATGAGGTGCATACCTACGATAGCAAGCAGTTTGCCAGCTTCCTGTTTCTGTTTGGGCTGCTGAAGGCATGGGGCTGGCTCGCTGCGGGACGACGGCTGTGCCTGCTCTCGGCAACCCCGCGCCCGCAGGTGCGGCAGTTGCTGGATCGCCTGTTTACGGCGCAGGGCTGGCAGCAGCTTGACCCCGCCACTGCGCCAGCTACGCCCGCCGCCACCACGCCTGTACTCGCGCCGCTTGATCTGCATCTGGTGGCGGCTGAGCAACCGCTTGCCGAGTGGGTGGCGAGGGAACACGCCTGCATTGCGGGCTGGGTTGCCGCGCAGCAGGATACGGTCATCATTAGCAGTAGCCTCACGCAGATCAATCAGATTGCTGCCACACTTAAGGCGTATGATCCCGTGCGGATTACGGGTCCGGAAGATGCCACCGAACGCCAGCGGGTGGCACTGCTGACGCTGGCAACTCCGACGGTGGACATTGGCTATAACTTTGGGCGACCCGGCAAAACACGCCAGAGTGTTGATCGGCTGGTGTGCGATGCCCGTTTCCGCGATGACCTGTTGCAGCGCATTGGGCGGGCGGGGCGCGTGCTGGGGCGGGCAACTACGGATACCCCCTCGGAGGCGTGGGTGCTGCTGGATGCCGAAGTGGTGGAGAAATTGCAGCCCTACCACGGGCAGGAGCTAGCACGGTTGGAGTGGAACATGATCATTGATGGGCTGGATCAGCAGCTGTTTCCAGCCCGCCACCAGCTTGATGCCTACATCCGCACGCATGCCTTGCTGGAGGTGATGTACCCAATCTTTAAGGCGGCGCAGATGGCAGAGGACCGCAAGGCCGAGATGGATGAGATGTTCGGGATTGTGCGCGATATTTTTGCGCCGGGCAGTACGGCAACGCCTGTCGGCTATGTTACTCAGATTCGCATCTACGAGCGGCGGCGCGGGTGGCTCCGGCAGTCTCCTACCGAACGCTGGAACCCATCTGAGCGGGGGCAGCGCGAGGGCTTGGCGGCGGATATTGCTGCCTTGCGGAACTGGCAGACGTATGAACCCGGCAAGCAACCCACGTACCATGCCAGCCAGTTCCTTGGGCAGCTAGAGCAGATTGCTACTGCCCCGCAAGCGCAAACGGTGCGCGAAGCGGTGGAGCAGTATGTGGCAGGGGGTGTTGCACTGATGGATGCGCTGCTGAGCTTCCGCGAGGGGGCGCAGGGCATTGCGGCAGCGATCCATGATCCGCAGGGTATTTTTCATCCAAGCTGGTGAATAGCTATGATCTGCTGCACCTGCTGCGTGCGTATGATCTGGAGTGGTTTGGCAGTGCGGCTGCCTTTGAAGCGGCGGCTGGTACGGCTGCGCCCGTCGGCACGCAGGTGTGGGTACGAGTGTGTGGGTTGTTATCCCCCGATGCACGGCGCAGCATCGAGTTTGAGTGGCAAGCACCCGCGCATATTGATAGGAAGCAGCTATTCGAGGCCCAGTATTGCCGCACGGTGGTGCCGCTGCATGGGCTGCGGCTGCTGCTCACCGAGCGGGGGAGCGGGCGCGGCTTTGTGCTGCCAGACGATGTGCAGGCGCATGTGCAGCGGCAGCATCTGCCTGCGCTGATTGTGCCGCAGGAGGGGATGGTGTATTACAGTTTGTTAAGGCGACTACGGCTGAGTAGTTTTGTGGCGCATCCGTTGCAGGTGAGGCTGCAATGTGGTGGCACGTATACGTATCGGGTGGTGTTGGGCACGGCTGCCTACCATATGGAAGCGGAGCTACGGGGTGCACTGCATGCACATCAGCGCGGGCTGGCAGATGATGCGCCGATCTTTTGTTGAGGGGGAATACCTATGACCATGCCCAAGATGCCCGATCCCGATCTGCACGCGCTGGTGATTGAGCTGTTTCCAGAGGGGGATGGAGCGGTGCCGCCGATTAGTGGGGCGCAGGTGCAGGGGCTGTTGCTGGAGCTGGTGCGGCAGAGTGATCCGGAGCTGTCGAATGTGCTGCATATGGATGTGCCGGGCAAGCCGTTTACGGTGGCGCATCTGCCGCCCCGCCCGCGCCGCACGGGGGGGGCGGGGCAGCCGGTGCAGGTGCGGGTGACGTTGCTGCAAGCGGGGTTGTTTGGGCCGCTGATGCGGGCCTTACTCAGTCAGGTGCGCCGTCCGGCGTTGCGTTTGGGGCCGGTGGCGATGCAGCTGGGCAATGTGTGGGGCACGCCGGAAAGCCACCAATGGGCTGGCTTTACGCGCTATGCGGACGTGGCGGCGCAGGTGCAGGATGGGGCGTGGGTGCGGCTCCAGTTTGCCACGCCGACGGCGATTGCACAGGGGGCGTTTCCCGATGGGCGCAAGCGGCTGGAGTTGTTGCCGACACCGGGGGCGGTGTTTGGGAGTATGTGCCGCCGCTGGAATCAGCTTGCGCCGCCGGAGTTGCTGCTGGATGCGACGCTGGTGGCGGAGGCGTGTCAGGCGACGGTGGTGGCGGAGCATCGGCTGCGGGTGGGGGAGGTGCCCGGCAAACCGCCGCAGCGCGGCTTTGTGGGCTGGTGTAGCTATGAGTTGCCGCGTGATGCGGCGCAGCGGCGTGCGCTGATGTTGTTGGCGGATGCGGCGTTTTATCTGGGGGTGGGGGTGAAGACGACGCGCGGGCAGGGGGTGTGTCGGCGGGTAGGTGAACGGCGGGAGGTGGATGATGACGACGATGCAGCTTGAGCCGGAGCTGATTCCGTTGGCGATGCTGAATGCGTTGGCGTATTGCCCGCGCCGCTTTGTCTATGAGTATGTGCAGGGGGAGATGTTGCTGAACGCGCATGTGGTGGAGGGGACGCTGCGCCATGCGGCGGTGGATGCGGAGGGGACGGCGTGGCGGGGCGAGGTGGTGCAGCATCGGCGGGTGTATGTGTGGAGTGATCGGTTGCGGATTGGGGGGTTTTGTGATGTGGTGGAGGAGCAGGCCGGGCAATTGCAGCCGGTGGAGTATAAGAAGGGCAAGCCGGGCAAGTGGCCATCTGATCATGTGCAGCTGTGCGGGCAGGCGTTGTGTCTGGAGGAGCGCACGGGGCAGATGATCGGGCAGGGGGCGATTTTCTACTTTGCGGCGCGGCGGCGCGAGGTGGTGGTGTTTACGCCGGAGCTGCGGGCGCAGACGGAGCAGGTGGTGGCGGCGGCGCATGCGTTGGTGGCGAGTGGGGAGTTGCCGCCACCGGTGGAGCAGCGGGCGAAGTGCCGCGAGTGTTCGCTGGAGCCGTTGTGTATGCCGCGTTTGGCCGGGCTATTGGAGCGGTGGCAGGCACGTGGGGAGGAGCTTGGGTGATGGTGGCGGATGATGGGGAGCAGCCAGTGCCGCTGGTGGCGGTGGAGGTGCAGATGGCGACGTTGTATTTGTTGGAGCAGTATAGTGTGGTGCAGGTGGAGGGGGATGCGTTGCGGGTGGAGCCGCCGCGTGAGAAGGGGTCGGGGCGGCGTGCGCCGGCGGCGATGGTGCGGGTTCCGTTGACGGCGATTGAGCAGGTGTTGGTGTTTGGGGAGGTGACGTTGACGACTCCGGCGTTGCATGCGTTGTTTGAGCGGCGGATTCCGGTGCATTATTTGTCGGTGTATGGGCGTTCGTATGGGACGGCGTTGGCTGATCCGGGCAAGAATAGTTTGCTGCGGCTGGCGCAGGTGCAGTTGTGGCTGGATGGGCCGCGCCGGTTTGCGGTGGCGCGACAGTGTGTGTTGGGCAAGCTGGTGAATATGCGGGCGATGGTGTTGCGGACGGCGCGGAGCCGTGAGGAGCGGACGGCGCAGGTGTTGCAGGCGGCGGCTGAGGAGTTGGCGGTGGCGATTCGGGGGGTGAAGGGGTTGATGGCTCCGGTGGCGGTTGATCCGGCGGATCGGATGCATGGGTTGGGGCCGTTGCTGGGCTGGGAGGGGCGCGGGAGTGCGGCGTATTATGCGGCGTTTGGGCAGATGTTGAAGGATGAGTGGGGCTTTACGGGGCGGTTGAAGCGGCCGCCGCCCGATCCGGTGAATGCGTTGTTGTCGTTGGGGTATGTGGTGTTGACGAAGCAGGTGGCTTCGTTGATTGCGGCGGTGGGGCTGGATGTGGGGATTGGGGTGTTGCATCAGCCGGGCTATGGCAAGCCGACGTTGGCCTTGGATTTGGTGGAGCCGTTTCGCCCGTTGATTGTGGATTCGGTGGTGTTGACGATGCTGAATACGCGGCAGGTGCAGGCGACCGATTTTCGCCATGAGTTTGGGGGGGTGTGGCTGGCGGATGGGGCGCGGAAGCTGTTTTTGCAGCAGCTGGAGGCGCGGTTGCAGGAGCAGGTGCGGCATCCGGTGTTGGAGCAGGGGTTGAGTTATCGGCGGTGTATCGAGGTGCAGGTGCGGTTGTTGGCGAAGGTGGCGCAGGGTGAGATTGAGATGTATGTGCCGTTTACGGTGCGCTAGGAGGGATGGGCAAGATGGCTGCGGCTCCGACGGGGGCGACGTTGTATGTGGTGGCGTATGATATTGCGGTGGATAAGCGGCGCACGAAGGTGCATCGGGTGTTGTGTGGGTTTGGGCAGTGGACGCAGTATTCGTTGTTTGAGTGTTGGTTGACGCGGCGGCAGGTGGTGGAGTTGCGGGCGAAGCTGGCGGAGGTGCTTGATCCACGGGTGGATAGTGTGCGGTTGTATGGATTGTGTGGGGGGTGTGCGGGGAAGGTGGAGACGTTGGGTGGTGCGCCGCCGCAGGAACCGATGGTATTTTTGGCGTGAGGGGGATGCGAGCGGCGCGGCTGGGGGTGAATTGTGGGGGGTTGCTCGCATGGTGAGTGATGGCTTGGGGATGGGCTGTGTGGAGGGTGGGGCTGGTAAAGTAGGGCGCGGTGTGGTAGAATAATGGTGAAGTGTATGGAGTTCCTCGCAGATGGGCTAATGAAACGCTTTGGAATGCCTGTTGCGAGGGCCAGCGTTCGAACTGAAGCCTATCCCCATTGGGGATTGAAACGGTGGGGCGTTCATACCATCCGAGCCGCAACGTGTGGAGTTCGAACTGAAGCCTATCCCCATTGGGGATTGAAACCCCTTGCTTCG